>CAYRIY010000024.1:0-39722 GCA_964424335.1 uncultured Clostridia bacterium | reverse complement strand
TGGCATAGATAGCTTTGACGGAGGCTTTGATGGACGCCTCGGGGGCGGCATGGACGTGGTCGCGACCTGCCACACCGTTCTTCTCGGGTCGATGCGGGGGCAAAGTGAACGGTCGTTTCGCTTCTCACTGCAATCGCTTGAGACCCTCGCTCCAAAGGGGTTGATGAGCGTCGGATTGGTCGGGCGCCCTTGGATTTCGATCTATGTGAGAAGCGCCCCGGCCCTCGGTGAGCAGGGCATACTCGTACACCAAGCTCAAATCCCTGTTGATCCGGCCGGGTTTTTCGAAGCGACGACGATCAGAGGCCGCACGTTCGTCGATGTGAACCAAAGCGGGGCGTGGGAGGAAGGAGAGCCGCTCGTCGGGGGCGTGGACGTCATCGCGGACGGGATGCGGGTGGGGCGGTCGACCGGCGCCGGGACCTTCACCATTCAAGTCCACCAAACGCCGATTGCCCTTTGGGGGCGCACAACTGTGGGGTCGGGAGTGCCTGTACGCCTCGGCCGTCACATCGATCTTCGCTCACTGTGGATCGTCGACTTGCCGGTTCCAGCAACCGCTGCATTCCCTGCGCATGAGCCAAGGACTGGCGGATTGACTGAGTTGTTTCTCGAAGCGGGCGCGAGCGGAGGAGCTGGCGGCGGGCTTGCCGGCGGCGGCGCCAAACTGCATCACGGGACGGAACGAACGGCGGTAAACCTCAGCGCCGACTTCGGACGGCGCGAAGTATTGACCCTTTCCGGAGTGCGAATCGAAACGTCCACCACCTATGAGGCCGATGCGGTGTACCACAGCGATGCAGCGAGCGTCAACGCGTCGTGGCGGCGTGGGCTTATGGACGGCGTTCGCTGGGGTGGGTTGAGGCCGACCAAGCCGGCCGCTCAGGCATGGAGGATTGCTGCTCAGGCGGTACCCACCCTCGTGAATGTGCCGCTCGGGGGCGAAGCAGTCGTAGACAGCGCATTCGAGCTGGCCGGAGCAGAGGGCGACCTCTGGAGCTGTACGCTCGCGAACGCCACCAGCGAGTGGTCCTTTGACGACGTGTGGTTCAACGCCGCGTGGCAATGGGGTGAGCATTCACGCCTCGAACGAAAGGGCGCGCGAACCGAGTCATACGGCCAGACATCGCTTGCCATGAGAGGAATGGTCGACCTTGACGGCCATGCGTGGCCGTACCGGCTCGATGTCGCGTGGGGAAAAGAACGTACGCTTGCTCCGGCGTGCGGCCTCACGCCAAAAGAGGGAATACACGGGAGCCTGCAGCTATCCCAGCCAAGCGGGATCTCCCAGCGTGGCGACGCCGCGGGCATCCTGGAGGGCGTGCGCGGGTCCGCCTCGACGTGGCCATCGTCTGATTCAAGGGAGACCGTTGGATTGCTGGGGTGGCGTTCAAGTGAGCGAGCGTTTGAGATTCTTGCAGAGAGCATCAATATTGCCCGCCACGTTGGGTGGGACGGCACGCTTAAGGTAAACCCGTTTCTTCAGTGGGGCATCGTGCCGAAGGAGGAGGATCGTGTCTGGTCTGCCGCTGGAATGCGGGGCGAGGCGGGAATTGCAAGTCACAGGATCACGCTCGAGGTCGGTCCGAAAGCGATCAGTGATCGCAAGCCCAGCGCCGACCCGCCGTCGGTAAGGGCGGGGCGCCTCGCCGGAAGCTGGAGGTATGAACGCGGTCCCCTAAGGCCGCATATCGCATTCGAGCGGGACGGCGGCGCAGGCACGAACTTTGACTTCGAGGCAGGATTCTCGTTGAGTGCAGCCCTCACTCCCGCACGAGCCCCTTGGATTGGCCGGGAGGTCAGGTTTTCGCTCTCGGTTGACCGGGCGCTTTCCGAATCCGACCGTGAAGATGAAGTGGCGCTCGTGCTCACGCGTGGCGGGCGGACCGAGCCCACGGACCGGCTCGCAATTGAATGGAAAGAGAGCGTAGACGCCTCGGGTCTCGGTTTCTTCGACATTGTGCAAAGCCCTGATGAATCCAAGGTGAGCGTTGTATTCAGCCGAACGCGCCCGGGCACGCTTGTCTCCCGCGAAGCGCACGAAGCCCGCCCCGTATTTTACCCCGAAGGGTGGAGCGCACGCTTGGAGTTCTCGAAAGACGGGGATGCGATCGAATACAGCCGCGCGCTCGGAGCAGAAGGCGTGTGGAGGCTCGGCACGTGGCTCATCGAATTGCGGCGACTCGAGGGCGTAGAGAACGGGGCGCCGTTTGAGAGCTCGAGAGGGCGGCTCGCGTGGGACATGCGGTTTGGGCGATGGAGCCTCGAGATGGAGCTCGTGAGCATGTGGAGCGAACTCACAGCGCATGGGAAAAGCGCATCCGGTTACATCGTGCGAGGGACAAGGCACGTCTCGGACGCGATGGATGCGTTCGTGCAGGTGGGTCGCTCGCCAAGGCCGCAGGTCGAATTAGGCGCTGCGGCATGGCCAAGCCCAAACGAGGGCCACGAGTTGACCGGCGAAACCGCTTCGATCGGCGTTACGCTCGACCTGTCAAAGCTTGGGACGGGTCCATTCATCCGCGTTCCCGTGCTGCTTACGGCCGGTGTCGAAGGAGCGCTGCCGCAAAGTCATCAAATTAGGCCCGATGCGAAAGCCGATGGGAGGTCGAGCGTTCGGTACTTTATCGGGGTGGGCATTCCGATCGGACTTGGTGGTTGGAAGTGAACTCCTAAAAGGGCAACATAAGATGGTGCAGGGGGAGACGGCGCGACCGGGAATCCTATGCAGATACGATCCACATTTTTGCAAGGAAGGCGCGCTTTGGGAGATGCGTTTTGTGTTGCTCGCTATTTTGTATATGGCTGGGATCTTTTACGCTTCGACATTGTCGGGGCACGACGCGGCGCGCCTTGCGGGGCCCCTTGGATTGCCCGACTACGTGCTCCACGCGATCGCCTTCGCAGGCCTTGCGGTTGTGTGGCGCCTCGCGCTCATCCGAGGCTTTAGGGTAAGCCTGCGCACGGCCCCTTGGCTTGCATTGGGCATTTGCGCCGTTTACGGGCTCTCCGATGAGATTCACCAAAGCTTTGTCGACGGGCGCGACGCCTCGGCGACGGACTTGTTGGCGGATGTCGTAGGCGCGGGAGTCGCCCTCATCGTCGCCGGGTGGCTTTCTCGCCGCAGAAGCGCCAAGGCGGCACAGCAAGCCGGGTGACGAGCGGTGAGGCGGCCCATCCTGGCAGCAAGAGCCGAAAGGGCGCGGACGGGAGCGTGGGAAAGAAGGTATGTGGACCCACGGCTGCGAATGGAACGTTCTCGGAATTTGAGGCGAACGCCGCCGCCCAAAAGGAGGGCGCCTGCCCGTGCCGTCACTTGAGGCGACGAAACGACGATTTCCCCAATTGTTTACTGGACGGCGGTGGATCCATGCCAAAGGACGCCTGGGCTTGGTTTGCGCTCGGCGCGGGCTCTTTGCCGGGATCGCCATTGCCCTTGTCGTGCTCAGCCTGTGGTCGCTCGGCGCCTTTAGGTACGCCGAGTGGGTCGCGCTCGACCTTCGCTACGTCTCCCGTTTCATTGCGAGAGTGGAGGAGCCTCCGGCCCCCGTCGCAATCGTTGCGATCGACGAGCGGGCGGTGCAGACTTGGGGCGGCTGGCCGTGGCCGCGCTCGCTCCAGGCGGAGTTGATCGACGCAATTTTGGCGGCGGAGCCCGCCGTGCTCGGCCTGGACATACTCTACACGACGCCTTCGGCAAACCGGACCGACGACATTCGATTGAAGGCGGCGCTCGAAAGCGACGTTCCGATCGTATTGGCGGCAGCGACGGGGAGCGACGTCGAGCTCATGCCGCTCGTCGATCTGGTCGGTCCTAACGTCCGTCTCGGCCACATCAACAGCCCGACGGATTTTGACGGCGTCGTGCGCCGACTCCCTTTGCGTGTGACGACGTCTCGCGGGGCAATGAACGGCCTGAGCTGGGAGATGGCGCAAGAGATGGCCATCCGCGTCGGCGCGCCGCTGCCTAGTGAGCCGCCGCTTCTTAGCGACGGCACGTTCATGGTGAACTATCGGCCGCGGGTGGACGCTCCCGTCCTTTCTGTCGAGGCGATGACCGAGACCATCTCGATCGTCGACGTGGTGTCGGGGGCTGCTCAGGGTAGGCTCGCGGGCCGCCCGGTCCTGCTAGGCGTCACGGCCGCGGGCCTTGACGGCCTCGATCAGCATTTGACGGCGCTGCGGCCCCTGGGCCAAATTCCCGGGGTGTACATTCACGCGGCGGCACTGGCCTCGATCATTGACGGCGCCTTCGTGCATAGGCAGTCCACGCTGTCGGTGACCTTCACGGTGCTCCTCGTCTCCCTTCTCTGGGGCGTCGGCAGCTTTTGGCTCAGGCCGAGGCCTGCGACGTACGCGGCGCTCTTTGGTTTGGTGGCAGCGGTCGTCGTGTCGGGATGGGCGTTCCTTTCGAGCGGGTTTTGGCTCGAGGTGACGCCGATCCTTGCGGCGATCTTCCTTTCTTATGTCGGGGGATTGTGGCACGCCCACTTCTACGTGGACCACGAAGCGCGGCAGATCCGCAGCGCTTTTAAAAAGTACGTCACGCCCGAAGTCGTCGATACGCTGCTTGCGACGCCGGGCGCTGCCCAAATCGCCGGGGGCCGCAGGCAAATCAGCGTGCTCTTTGCGGATATTCGCGGGTTTACGACGTTCTCGGAGTCCGTACCCCCAGAGCGTGTCGTCGCCGTCCTCAACCGTTACCTCGCCTTGATGGCCGATTCGGTGCTCATCCACAACGGAATGGTCGACAAGTTTCTCGGGGATGGTCTGATGGCTGTGTTCGGAGCGCCGCTTCCGTCCAACGACCACGCCGAGGCGGCGACGAGGGCCGGGCTGCACATCCTGAGGCAGGTGGAGGCCTTGCGTACGTCGTATCAAGGGACTAAGTTGTCGGTCGGGATCGGCGTCCACACGGGTGAGGCCGTGGTCGGTTCGGTCGGTTCGTCATCGAGGTTGGAGTACACCGCGATCGGCGACGCCGTCAACGTTGCGGCCCGGCTTCAAGAACTTGCAAAACCGGGCGCCCTCGTCATCAGCGAGGCGACCATGCGCCAACTTCCCCAGTCGCTTCCGATCCGCGTCTCGCCCATGGCGCCGGTCGTCCTACGAGGTCGGAGCGAGCCCATCGGCCTCTTTGAGATCACGCCGGATTCCGATGGCATTCACGATGTGATCGAGCTGGATGATGAAGCTCCCGAACAATCGCAAAGCGCAACGTGATCGGCGTCACAGAACGTGATCGGTCGCAAAGAATATGGTTCAAGTGAGGAAGTATGCCCTCTTGCGGTGGATGAGTTAGAAGGGGTGACGACGTATGCCGGTTAGGCGAATCTCGAGGTCACAAGCGGTCTTGGCAGTGTTTGTCGTGGCTGCAGTGCTCTGCTCGGTATACGTCCTCGCACTTGGTCCCCACACGGCAGCCTCGACCGAAGGGGCGCCGCAGGTCAGTTCGCAGCCACCGCAACTCTTTCTGGGCGAAGCCATCGCTCGGGTCGTCGATGCCACCGGATCGGTCACGGTCGTGCGACCGCCGCAAGGCGAAGAGCGCTATACCCGTTATTTGAGCCCGGTCTCGGAGGGACTCGCTCTATTTCCTGGCGACCAGGTATGGACTGGCGCCGATAGCTGGGTCGAGCTCGATTTTGGCGATGAGGTGCGCGTGCGCATCGATCCGCGCACGCGGGCAGAAGTAGTTTCAGGCCTATTGCCCATGCCGGGCGAGCCCCCTGGACAGGATCGACCAAACCTTCGCCTATACCTGGGCGACGTCTGGGCGAGCGTCGTCTCGCTCGTGAGCCGTTTTGCCAATTTTTCCATTGAGACGCCGACTGCCATCGCCGGCGTGCGAGGCACCCTCTTTAGCGTTTCGGTCGATGTCTTGGGTACGACTTCGGTCTCGGTGAACGAGGGGATCGTAGCAGTTTCGACCTTTGAGGAGTGGTCCGCCGAGGTGCTGGTCGCCTCGGGCGAGTTTACCAACGTCATCGCGGGCCGGCGTCCCGATGCTCCTAGGTCGATCTCGCCCGATCTGGAGCGTGAATGGAACATCCGCTCTGATTGGGTGCTCGCGCACTTCGAGCGAAAAGAGGCCTACGAACGCCGCATGGCGCTCGCTCAAATGGAGACGGCGCCCGGGCCGACGCCCCCACCGGCTGCGCCTGAAGAGGGCACAGCGCTGACGACGTTTGACGTCGCAGTGAGCGAACCTGAGCCTTACGATGAGTCGTCGACGGATGATCCCTCGTACGATGAGCCTCCGTCGCAACAACCGGCACGGCAACCTGCCAGCATCGGCCTCGCGTCCTTTGGGCCCGTCGAAGCGCCTGCTGAAGAGAAGTCAGAGGACGAAGATGAAGAAGAGGCCGAGGAAGACGTGACCGACGATGAAGATGCGGGCGACGAAGATGCCGGCGACGAAGAGGCTGACGACGTAGCGTCCGGAGACGAAGGCGACCAGTCCGGCGCGGTCGGCGATGGTAGCAGTGAAGGCAGCGGGAGCACGGGGAGCAGCGAAAGCGCTGAAGGCGGCTCTAGAGGGCCGGGCCCGCGCTCAAGCGCCGACGCCGATTTCCCAACTGAGCGGTCTCAGGCCCGCGGGGGCGAGGATGACGAAGCCCTTCGGCTCGTCGCGGAGGAACTCGAGAGCGTAAGAGAGAAGATTGCCGAGCGGCTGGTAGAGGCGGGTGTCGAACTGGACCGCCTGTGGGCGGACTTAGAGTCGGCGGTGTATCGTGAGCTCGACCAATTCGGCGAGCGGATTGCACGTCGATTGGATGACTAAGGGGCCCGTCGGCCGCGCTAGAAGAAAATGACTGGCGCGCCCTCGTTTGGACAAGGGGTGGAGACGGGCGATGACTCAAGACAAGATGCGCTTTTTGCGGCGCGTGCCGCTTTTTGAGGGGCTCGAAGAGCCCCATCTGCTGGCGCTTGCCGAGAAGATGGCCGAGCGCAGCCTAAAAAAGGGCGAAGTGCTGTTCTTCGAAGGTGAGCTAGGAGACTCCCTGTACATCGTCAGGACCGGAACGGTCAAAGTGTACCGGGTTGCCGAAGACGGGCGGGAAAAGACGCTTGCCCTCCTTGGATCCGGTGAGTTTTTCGGCGAGATGGCTTTGCTCGATGAGGGACCGAGGTCGGCGATCGCCGAAACCTTGGAACCGAGTGGGTTTTACCTCCTTCATCGCAACGACTTCCTCTCGACGCTTACGGAAAATCCCTCGATTGCGCTCCAGATCATTCGCGTACTGTCGCTTCGCATCAGGCAGACCAATGCCCAAATCATGGACATCGTGTTTCGAGACGTGCGCGGCCGCGTGGCGACGACGCTCGCGGAGCTGTGCAGCCGCCACGGCGTCAAGACGGAGTCCGGCGTGCGCATCGAGCTCAAGCTCACGCACCAGGAACTCGCAAACTTGGTCGGGACCGCTCGGGAGACGGTGAGCCGGATTCTCGCGGAATTGCAGGATGTGCACTGCCTTACGGTGGACGGTCGTTACCTCGTCCTCAAAGACATGGAAAAGCTCAAGGAGTACGCCGCCGGCCACCTCTCGCCATGACGCGAGTCGATTGTTCAAGGGAGCTTTTGACGTGAGCAAGAGGATTCTTGAAGCCACAGCGATCGACGATGTGTTCCGCGAAGCGCTTGGCGCCTTAAAGAACGTCCGGGAAGCGATGTATGACATATCGGAGAACGCCCGTGCCGCACAACTCGAGCTTGGCGCCTTAAAGGAGCGCGAACGTCCGCTCGAAAGCGGGCGCGACGAGCTCGAGCGGGGCCTTGCAAACGTCGAAGCGATGGTCGAGAAGTCGGAGGCGATGATAAATGAGGTGAGCGTCGCCATGGCGGCGCTCACCGGCAACCTCGAGCGCATGGCCGAGCGGTGGGAGGGGATCAAGGCCCGCTACCAGATCGGCGAGCGCGTGATCAAGGCGCAAGAAGAGGAGCGCCGGCGCGTCGCGCGAGAGATCCACGACGGCCCCGCTCAGGCCATGGCCAATGTCGTGCTCAGGACGGAGATTTGCGAGCGGTTGCACGCAGCCGGGCGGGAAGAGGTCGCGCAAGAGCTCGGTCACCTCAAAGTGCTCGTCAGGGAGTGCTTGCGGGAGCTGCGCCGGATCATCTTCAACCTCCGTCCGATGGCCTTGGACGACCTAGGATTGGTTCCGACGCTCAATCGGTATTTGGAGAACTTGCGCGAGCAAGAAGGGTGCCCTGTCACACTCACTGTGTCCGGCAAGGAGGCTCGACTCAACTCGATGCTCGAGGTAGCGGTGTTTCGCATGGTGCAAGAGGCTGTAAACAACGCGCGCAAACACGCCCAGGCGTCGACGATTCAGGTGGAGATCCTGTTTGCCGATAGCAACTACGTCGAAATTCGAGTTGAAGACGATGGCGTCGGATTTGACATGGAACGGCTGAAGGTCGAGTGGATCGATCGCGAGAGTTTTGGTTTGATGAGCATGAAGGAGCGCATCGAGTTGCTTGACGGAGAGTTTGAAGTCGTGAGCGTACCAGGCGAGGGGACGCGCCTTTCCGCCAAGTTGCCGTGTGAGAGCGCGTCCGTCGAGGCGGGATAAACGCTACGGGCCTGTCCCGGTCTGGAAAGTCCATTTGGCAACAGGGGGTAGTTTGGTGTCCGAAACGATTCGTGTGCTGATTGCCGACGACCACGCACTGCTGCGCGAAGGGTTGCGTAGGATCCTCGAAATGGAGCCGGATCTCTGCGTGGTGGCGGAGGCGGGCGACGGCGAGACCGCGGTGGCGCTTGCGACCAAGCATCGCCCGGACGTGGTCCTCATGGACATCAACATGCCGGGAGGCGGCGGGCTTGCCGCAACGCGCACGATCCACAGCACACTCCCCGACGTAAATGTGATCGTCCTTACGATTCACGACGACGAAGAGTACATCATCGAACTTGTGAACGCCGGGGCCAAAGGATACATGTTGAAGGACGTCGACCCCGCCCGGTTGATCGATGCGATTCGCCGCGTCAAAGGGGGCGAGGCGTTTATTCCGCCCGATCTGATGACAAAAGTGTTTCAGCAATTTCATCGAAAAGACGAAGGGCCGAGCAACGTTTCCCACCCGGTCCAAGGTCAAGCCGGCGCCCACGATCTGCTCACGGAGCGAGAGCTCGAGGTTTTGCAACTGATCGTCGACGGCCACACCAATAAGGAGATCGCGCAGGCGCTTTTCATTTCGGAGAAGACTGTGAAAAACCACGTGACCAACCTGCTGCGCAAACTCGACCTCTCAGACCGCACCCAGGCGGCCGTCTATGCGATTCGGACAGGCCTTGCCGTCATCAACGACATGTGATCGGCGCCGAGGACGAGTCCATCCGCCTTGTCCCCCACAACGGGAACACGCTCTTATTCACGATTGTGCCCCCCGCGAAATAAGATGAGCGAGAGCAATCGATAAACACCGCCTGCGGGGGTTCGCCATATGCACGACAAACACGAACGAAAGTCGAAACTACTCGAGGATCTGTCCCAGCGAGAACTCGACGTGCTCAAGCTCATAGCTAAAGGTATGAGCAACGACGAGATCGCTAGAACCCTGTTCATCAGTCCGCACACGGTAAAAAACCACGTGAGCAATTTGTATCGCAAGATGGGTATGGATGACCGCACGAGAGTGGCCATCACAGCGCTGCGCCTGGGTCTTGTTCCGCTCGAAAAGTTGAATGGCGGTGGGCACTGACCGGACCCAACAGGCGGTGGAGGCCCGGCAATCATGGTCCAGCGGGAGCGAGCGAGCCGCGTCCTGAAAAAGCCAGGAAGCGGCTCGTCGCCTGTCGAACGAAGGGGGGCGCCGGCCTCGTTCGATGGGGCGCCGCAAGGACGCGGCGAGAATCTTAAGAAGAGGGTGCCGTTTCGTGACGACCGTGCGCGGCAGTGTGCGCCGGATTACATACAGGAACGACGACAACCATTACACGGTGGCCAAGATCAATGTGGACGAGCCCGGTCTACTCGCCTCTTCGAGTGAGGTCACCATCGTCGGGTATTTTCCTTCGCTTTCGGTCGGCGAGTGGATCGAGGCGGAAGGGGAGTGGTACGTCCACGCGGAGTTCGGCCGTCAGTTCAAGGTGACGTCGCACCGCAAGACGGCGCCGGCTACCGCCCGCGGCATCGAGCGTTACCTGGGGTCGGGCGCCGTCGAGGGCATTGGTCCCAAACTTGCCGAGCGTCTCGTGGCCGCCTTTGGCGAGCGCACGTTGGAAGTCATCGAAAAGGAGCCGCACCGACTCCTCGAAATCGAAGGGATCGGAGCGCGCAAAAAAGCCGCCATCAGCCGAGCGATTCGCGCTGAAAAAGAGGTGCGTGACGCCCTCGTCTTTCTTGAGGGCTACGGCGTCACGCCGGGCATGGCCGCCCGCGTCTACCGCAGGTACGGGCCTGATACGGTGCGGCTGGTGAGCGAGAATCCGTACCGCTTGGCGGACGAAGTGTTCGGCATCGGCTTTAAGTCCGCAGATGCGATCGCCCTTGAAATGGGCATTCCCGCCGATTCGCCGGAACGGGCCGCCGCAGCTTTGTCGTACCTTTTGAGTCAGGCCGCCGCCGAGGGCCACGTCTTCCTTCCCAAGTCCGTTCTCTTTGAGCGCGCCGTCTCGATGCAGATCCCGGAGGAGGCCTGCGCGAAAGGTTTGGAACGCCTCGTCTCGGCCGGCGATGTCGTGGTTGAAGCCGACCTTGGCGGCGGCGCTGACGACGGCGCGCACACCGTATCGTCCGATCGAGATGCCGCTGATGCGGCCTTCGAGGAGGCGGTCTATCCGCGGTTTTTGCACTTTGCTGAGGTTGATGCCGCCCGGCGGATCGCGCGCTTGGCAAAACGCAGCGCGGGCTCGGAAAATGGGAGCTTGGTCGGGCCAAACGATCGGAGGTCCTTGTTTGATCATGCGGTGACGGAGGGTCTGACGGCTGAGCAGCAGCGCGCCGTCGACCTTGCGGTGGGCGACGAGTCGGGGATCCTGGTCCTCACCGGCGGACCGGGAACGGGCAAGACGACGACGCTGCGGGCGATGGTCGACGCGCTCGAGCGCCATGGGCGCTCTTACGTCCTCGCAGCTCCGACGGGCAGGGCCGCCAAGCGGCTCAAGGAAGCGTCGGGTAGGGACGCCAAGACGATTCACCGGCTCCTCGAGTACGTGCGCGACGGAGGCGAACGCCCGCGCTTTCAGCGAAACGAGCGCTCCCCGCTCGACGCCGAGGTCGTGATCGTCGACGAGTCGTCGATGGTCGACTTGCCCCTTTGTTTTCACCTGTTGCGGGCCTTGCGTCCCGGAGCGAAGATCATCATGGTGGGAGACGCCGATCAGTTGCCTTCGGTCGGCCCTGGAAACGTGCTCCGAGACGTGCTGCAGTCGAACGTCGCGCCGGCCGTACGCCTCACTCAGGTGTTTCGTCAAGCGGAGCAAAGCCGGATCGTCGTCAACGCCCACTTGATCCAGCAGGGCAAGATGCCCCTGCGCGGCAACGAGTCGAGCGACTTCTTTTTCATGCAGGCGGAAGATCCCGAAAAAGCCAGGACCCTCATAGCGGACCTCGTCTCACATCGACTGCCGGAGTACCTAAACTGTGATCCGCTCAAAGACGTGCAGGTGCTCAGCGCGGTACGCCGCGGCGTCCTCGGCGTGGACAAGCTGAACGAGTTGATTCAAGAACGGCTCAACCCAGGCGTTGCCGGCGCTGCGGAGGTGCGGCTGGGCGCGGAGGTCTTCCGCCCGGGCGACCGAGTGATGCAGACCAAAAACAACTACGACAAGATGGTGTTCAACGGCGACATCGGCTCGATTCGCAGCATCGATCCAAAGGAGCGCGTGATCGAGGTCGTCTACCCCGACCGGGACGAGCCCGAAGGGGTCGTCTACGAAAACGACGAGGTTGGCCAGCTCACGCTCGCCTACTGCACGAGCGTACACAAGAGCCAGGGGAGCGAGTACCCGGCCGTCGTCATGCCGATCCACTGGGTGATGCCCGCCCTTATGAATCGAAACCTGATCTATACCGCCATCACGCGGGCTCGTCGCCTCGTCGTGCTCGTAGGCCGCGAGGATGCGCTCCGAGCCTATGTGAGAAACGACAAGGCAGATCACCGCTACACGCGGCTCGCCGAGCGGTTGAGCAAGGCCTTGGATTCGCCTCTGGCGCCGTAGTATCGGCGTCCGAGCCGTATCCCCGAGCGGCAATTCAGCGGCATGCATCGGCGCGGCGGTTTTCCTCATAAGAGGAGCGCCTCCCCCTTTAGGCGAAGCTGAAGAGGGTTGAGGCATATTTTTGGAAACGAGCATTTTGGAGGGGACGCAGTGATTAAGGTAAGCATCATCTCAGACGAGATCAGCGACGACTTCGAACAATCGCTCGACATAGCATTAGAGCACGGCGTGCGCCACGTGGAGCTGCGCAGCCTTTGGGGGACCAACGTCTCGGAAGTCACCGACGACCACATCGCCCGCGCCAAGGACGCACTCGACAAGAGAAACATGCGCGTCATCGGGATCGCTGGTCCGGTGTTTAAGATCCACCTGAGCGAAGAGCATGCCGGCGGGGTTGGCGACACGCACAAGGCCAAGGCTTCCGGCACCGTCGAGGAGCACCTCGAGATCTTGGACAGCACCATTCGGACTGCCAAGGCGTTTGACACCGATATTGTGCGCACCTTTGCCTTCTGGCGAAACGGGGCGCCGACGCCCGAAATCCACGATCAAATCGAAGAGCGCCTGCGCAAAGCGGTTGAGCGGGCGGAGGCCGCGGGCGTGCGACTCGCACTCGAAAACGAGCATGCGTGCTTTATTGGCACGGCGTCCGAGTCGATCGAGGCGCTAAGGCGCGTGCCGTCAAAGAGCCTGGGTCTGATTTGGGATCCCGGAAACGCGGCGAACCTCGACCCGATCGAGGAGGTCTTCCCAGGCGGGTATGAAGCGCTCAAGAAAGAGATTGGGTTTGACCGCATTTTTCACGTTCACCTAAAGGACGTCAAGACCCAAGCGGACGGCAAGGTCAAGTTCACCGAGTTTGGCAAAGGCGAGCTCGACTTTCGCGGCCAGATCCGAGCGCTCGTCGAAGATGGGTACCAGGGCGCCGTCGCGATGGAAACGCACTGGCGGGCCGAGGGGATGTCGAAAGCCCAGGCCTCGGGCATCTGCCTCGACAACCTGTGGAAGATCATCGACGAAGAGGGCTTGCGCGGCCACTTCGAGTAATTTCCGCGTGTTATAATGGTTACGGCGATGCTGCGTTCCACCGCCAAAGCCGGCGGGAAAGCGGGTCAACGGCCATGAGCGGAAAACCTTCGGTTGCGATCGTGGGCGCCGGCCGCGTCGGCACGGCGCTCGGAATCCTCCTCCGTCGGAAGGGCTATCCGATCCGGGGCGTCGTGCGCCGTTCATTCGCGGGCGCTAAGGAAAGCGTTCGCTTGATCGGAGGCGGCGCGCCCCATACGGATCCGGCGCTCGGCGCTCAGGACGCCGACATCGTGCTGATCGCGGTGCCGGACGACGTCTTGCAGGAGACGGCAGCGGTTGTCAGAGCGGGTCGGAGCTTTCGCCCGGGCGACCTCCTCGTGCACACGAGCGGGGCGCTTCCCGCCTCTGTGCTCCTAGATTCGGCCGAGTCCCAAAGCGGATCCCCAGGAGATCGCCCCGGGCTCCTTTCGATGCACCCGGTGCAGTCGATCGCGGATCCCGTCTTGGGCGCAGAGCGATTGGTGGGCGCCTATTTCGGACTCGAGGGCGATATACATGCAGTCGAGGCGGGCGAGAGGCTTGTCGCCGACATCGGCGGCCGCCCCCTCAAAGTAGCGCCGGGCCGTAAATCCCTCTACCACGCCGCCGCGTGCGTGGCGAGCAATTACTTGGTCACGTTGATCGACGTGGCGCTCGGCCTATATGAGCGGGCCGGCATCGATCGCGAGGACGCTTTGCGTGCAATCGAACCGCTCATCGCGGCGACTGCGGCGAACGCGGCAAGGCTGGGCGTGCCGGAAGCGCTCACCGGACCGATCGACCGCGGCGATGCAGAGACGGTGCGCTCGCACCTATCGGCCATGGAGGCGTTTGCGAAAGGGTCCGAGCGGGACCGCATCGAGCGCATTTACCGGATGCTCGGGCTTGATACGCTCGGACTGGCCAGGCGGAAACGAGGATCTGTTTCGCCCGGCCATGAGTTGATCGAACGCATGCTGCAGGACAGGGGGCATCAGCGATGGAGCGAATGACGGTTCCCCAGTTGAGAGCGATGAAGGCGGACGGGCGGAAGATCACGATGGTGACCGCCTACGACTACTTGACGGGCAAACTCGTGGACGAAGCGGGCGTCGACTGCGTGCTGGTCGGGGATTCGCTTGCGATGGTCGTGCTCGGGTACGAGACCACCTTGCCGGTTACCGTGGACGAGATGTTGCACCACACCAAAGCGGTGCGCCGAGGTGTGAAGCGTGCGCTGCTCATCGGCGATATGCCGTTTGGGAGCTTTCAAGGCAGCCCTACTGAAGCGCTCAATAACGCAGTGCGCTTTTTGAAAGAAGCGGGCGTCGACGCCGTCAAGCTCGAAGGCGGCCGCCGGGTGGCTGAGCACGTCCGGCGCATGGTCGAAAGCGGCATCCCCGTCGTGGGCCACATCGGGATGACGCCGCAGTCGGTGAGGGCCTTTGGCGGGTTTCGGGTGCAAGGCCGCGGCGAGGAGCAAGAGGCCCAGGCGCTCGAGGACGCGAAGGCGTTGGAAGACGCCGGCGTTTGCTCGATCGTGCTCGAGGGCATGCCCGCGGGCCTCGCGGAACGGATCACGGCCGAGGTCTCCGTGCCGACCATCGGCATTGGGGCAGGCAAAGCGTGCGACGGTCAAGTGCTCGTCATTCACGACCTGCTCGGGTTGGTTGAGGATTTCAAACCGAAGTTCGTCAAGAGGTACGCCAACCTGGCCGAGGCAACCCGCAAGGCGGTCCAGGCTTATTGCGACGAAGTGCGCGACGGCCGTTACCCTGACGAAGAGCATTCTTACCGCTAACACGCGTCAAGGATCAGGTAGCAAGCAGAGGGCGTCGGGCGGAAACCGCAAAAGGGGGCGAACCCGTGATTGTCCATACAATCGAAGAGACGCGCCGCCGGGTTGCAAAGGCAAGGGCGGAAGGAAAGCGCATCGGATTTGTCCCGACGATGGGGGCGCTACACGAAGGACATGCAGCGCTGATCCGGCGTTCGGTCGCTGAATGCGACTTCACCGCCGTATCGATCTTTGTGAACAAGCTGCAGTTTGGCGCCGGGGAAGATTTCGACAAGTACCCAAGGACGCTTGATTCTGATGCCGCGATCTGCAAAGATGTGGGGGCGGATCTCGTCTTTGCGCCGTCGCACGACGAGATGTATCCGCATGAGCCGAGAGCGTTTGTCGAGGTTGAAGGCTTGACGGAAGGCCTTTGCGGCCGGTTTCGTCCGGGACATTTCCGCGGGGTGACGACGGTCGTTGCCAAGCTTTTTCACATCGTCGGTCCGGACGTGGCTTACTTTGGCGAAAAGGACGCACAGCAACTTTATGTGATCCGTCGCATGGTGCGTGACCTCGATTTTCCTTTGGAAATCCGAGGCGTTCCAACCGTGCGGGAGGCCGATGGCCTGGCCATGAGTTCGCGCAACAGGTATTTGGCTCCTGCAGAGCGGGCTGCTGCGCCGGCCCTTTACCGGGGCCTCAGCAGGGCTCGTGAGCTGATGGAGCAAGGAGAGCGCGACGCGGAGCGCGTGCGCGAGGCCGTGCGGGCGGAGATCGCCCGTGAGCCGCTCATGCGGGAGCAATATGTCGAAGTCGTCGATGTCGACCAACTGAAGCCGCTTGCCGTGATCGAGGACAAGGCGCTCGTGGCGGCGGCGGTGTATTTGGGCGAGACGCGCCTCATCGACAACGTGATGTTTGATTCTAGTTCTTAACACTCGTCCTACCACGGCTTAGAACGTACGGGAGCTGTATTGAGCATGCTGCGCACAATGTGCAAGTCGAAAATCCACCGAGCGACGATCACGGACGCCAACCTCAACTACCAAGGCAGCATCACGATTGACGAGGCCTTGCTCGAGGCTGCCGACATCCTACCCTATGAGAAAGTGCAAGTAGTCAACTGCAACAATGGCGCCCGCCTCGAGACCTACACGATGCCCGGAGCGCGCGGCAAGGGCGATATTTGCCTCAACGGCGCGGCCGCACGACTCGGGCATCCTGGTGACGTCGTGATCATCATCTCGTACGCGGCCATGGACGATCGCGAGTGCCGGGGCCACAAACCGGTCATTGTTCATGTCGACGGTCAAAACCGCATGATATCCGATTCATAGCAGGCGATTAAGCTCGCTTTCAGGAGGCAATGTGTCGCTTTTGAAAAGGAGCCGAACGAGGGTACGACGCTTGAGGAACACGGGGGCGCCGTCCGCTGAGCGACGAGGCGGCCCGCGGCTCGCGGCTTGGTCGGCAGCGTTACTCTCTGGCTTCTTGCTCGTTCTTTCATATCCGCCATTTGGTCTTTCCTGGTTGGCGTGGTTTGCCCTCGCGCCGCTTCTGGCAGCGTGGCGGGCGCCCCAAAGGGGCGGAGCGCTCACCCTGGCGACGTTCGTCGCAGGGGCGATTTGGGGCGGCGGACTCTTTTACCCTTTGCTCTTTGTCGAGGGCGGGAGCCTCGTCGAGCGACTCTCCGGATTTCTCCTCACGGCGGGAACCGTGAGTGTATTCTTGACTCTGTATGCGCTAGCGTACTCTCGCTTCGCTGCGCGCGCTTTGGGTCCTTGGTCGGCCATGCTTTTTGCGCCGGCCCTATGGATCGCAATGGAATATGTACTGCGCCTGGTAGCGGTCGGGTTCTCCGTCTACCTCGGCGTGACGCAGTGGTCGGTTCCGACGGTGCGGGCGGTCGCCTCTATCGGCGGCATCCACGCGGTCTCCGGGTTGGTGTTGGCGACGAACGCACTCGGCGCGTGGGCGCTCGAAGCAGCGCTCGCACGCAAGCGCCGATTTGTCTTGATGCCTGGGCGATTTTCACTTGATGGCGCGGGGCGCGCGAGCGATGCCGGGCGCATCGGGGCGGCGCTTGCAGTCGCAGGCCTCGTAGCGCTTTGGCTTTATGCGCTACCTCCCGGGAGTGGGTGGTCGCCGCGGCAGATATGGTCGACGAAAAGCGCCGGGGAAGGCCCCAACATCACGGCGCCCGCGCACGCGCCTTTGGGCGCCCAGGGGCCGAATACGCCCGAGGGCAGGCTCACGCTGATCCTCGTGCAACCTGGCTTCACCCCGTTTGATTACGAGCAGGCGGCGCTCTCCTCGTTACCGGGCCACGGCGCGCTCCTGGATCGCATGATCGCGCTGACGGACGGAGCGCTTCGCTCATCCTTTGACTCATTGCCAGCGGATGATCGCCCTCGGAGCGGCCGGCCGAAACTCGTCGTTTGGCCGGAAACGACGATCCACATTCCCGTCATTCCGTACGATGACCTGCGCGAGCCGATCGAGGCCATGGTCAAGGGGCATGGCGCATATTTGTTGGCAGGTTTTCCCCGAGCTCCTTTTGAGCCGCCGCCCAATTTTGCTCTAAACGACGATGAACCAACCCCCGCGAGCGCCGACGGCAGGCAGCGCAACGCGGCCTACCTCTTCGCACCGGATGGTTCCGGTCGAGCGGTCTACGATAAGGTGTACGTCATTCCCATCGCGGAAGCGCAGTACGCACCTGGAAGCCAAGTGCATCCATTTCAGATCGACATCGCCGGCTCGTTGCTCGCGCTCGGTGTGGGCATCTGCTCGGACGCCGTGGAGCCAAGGCACGCGCTCGCGGCCGTCCGGAGCGGAGCCACGAGCCTGCACTACTTGGCGAGCCTTGGCAGGGTCGGTGGACTGGCGCAACTGGAGCGCGCATTTTTGAGCTTTCGGGCGGTCGAACACGGGGTTTATGTCACCCAAACCGCGACAACGGGCCCTACGCTCGTCATCGATCCGGCGGGAAAGGTGGTTGAGTCGATTCCAACCTCCGAGCCTGGCGTCCTGGTCGCGTCGATACCCGTCGTGACTGGGGGGACAATGTACACACGCCTTGGCGATTGGCCCGCAGGGCTCGCGGGGGCGGTGTTGCTCGTGACAGGATTGGCGCTCACACTGCGGGGGAAGGGGCGGCAATCGGGGACGTATGCCAACCGGATCGTTTAAGGAGGCCACATGATTGGACCTATCACCGCATGCTTTCTTTAATCTCGAATCTTTTGAGCATCGAAGCCTGTTCGACGGCCTCACCCACGTGTGGGAGGCGCTCAAGCGAGTCGAAGCGTACCTAGCGGAACACCTCAAACCCGGTATTCAAGGAGAAGTGCACGATGGGGCTTGGGTGGACTCTGACGTGTACATCGGGCCGGGGGCGGTCGTCGAACCGGGGGCTCTGGTCAAGGGTCCCACCATCATCGGGGCTGGGTCCGTCGTGCGACACGGCGCGTACGTACGAGGCAACTGTGTGGTGGGCAAGAAGTGCGTGGTCGGGCATGCAACGGAGCTCAAGCACGTCATCATGTTCGATGGGAGTCAAGCGGCTCACTTCAATTACGTCGGAGATTCCATACTTGGCGCCGGTGTGAACCTCGGCGCCGGGACCAAGCTCTCCAACCTCAAGAACGATGGCAAGGAAGTCGTCGTCCGCACTGCCGACCGGTCGATCAACACCGGGATGAGGAAGCTGGGGGCCGTGCTGGGAGACCGGGTGCACATGGGCTGCAACAGCGTGACGAGCCCGGGCACCCTCGTAGGTCCAGGCTCCGCAGTTTACCCCAACGCAGTGTTGCGCGGCGTTTACCCCGCAGCAAGCGTCATCAAGCTCCGCCAACACATCGAAACCGTGCCTGCTCGATGAAAGCACAGGAGGTGGGCAATTGCCGCCCTTAGGTAAGCGTTTTTCCCTTGATGACTTCGATTTAGAACCGATCCGGTCGTACCTCGCCACGTTGGGCTACGACATCGATCCGAGAACCTTGGTGGACGTGCCGGAGCAGCGTCCAAGCACCCTATGTTACCTGGTCGTCGACGACCGCCTGCTCATGTTGCGACGGCGCAAGGAGCCGTTTTCAAATCACTGGACAGCGCCTGGCGGGAAACTGGAGCCCGGAGAGACGCCCCTCGAAGCGATCGTGAGAGAGGTGTGGGAGGAGACAGGCCTTAAGGTGTCCGGCCTCTCGTTGCGGGCGATTTGTTCGGAACGGGGCGGCGAAGCGTACGATTGGCTCCTCTTCGTGTTCCGGGCGACGGCATGCGAGGGCGAAGTCAAAGCGTCGGACGAGGGCGAACTTCGGTGGCTGCCCATCGCCGAGCTCGATCAATGGCCCTTGCCCGATGTGGATCGCAAGATTATGCGTTACGTGCTCGACGATCAAGGACCTTACTTTCTCCGGGTGGTTTACACGCCCGACCATCTCGTGGGCGAGTTTGAAGTAAGGCCGCTCGCGGAAGGTGTCCGTTAACTTCGAACGAAGTTTATCCATTGTGAAGCCGGTTTGTTCATTGCGTCGGCTTACCGCGGACACGATGGCGCCCGCAAGGCGGGCCGAGGAGGGCGTATACCGGTGGGGATGGAGCGAGTTTTAAGCGAGTTCATTTACGATCGACTTGCGGGATATCCGTCGGCGCACGGATCGACGATCGAGCGAAGGCTCGATGGAGAGTTGATTTCGGCGTGGTTTGGCGGGACAAAGGAGAACCATCCGGATACCGTCGTCCTGTATGCCCGCAAGCCACCCGGCGCTTCGGAGTGGCAAGACATTCGGCCGGTGGCCGGGATGAGCGTGCCGAAACCTTACGGCAACGCCGCGCTGTTCGTCGAGCCGTGTGATGAGGGGGACCTCGGCGAGCGGATCTGGCTCTTTTTTATCCGCAGCGAAGGCCGGCACGGGCGCGGCTGGTGCAACGATTGCATGACGTACGTCACGACGTCGCTCGATGGCGGCTGGACGTGGGCCGAACCCCGGCTGCTCAAGTATCAGTGGAGTTTTCTCATCAAGAATAAGCCGATGCGCATCTCCACAGGGGAGCTTGTGATCCCGGCCTACAGTGACCGGGAAGACAACAGCGTGCTCTGCGTTTACGACGACCGCCAGGATCGGTGGTCGTTTCACGGGCCGGTTCCAATGCCGGAGGGCGTCGGCGTCATCCAGCCGGCCCTCGTCGAGTACCCCGGCGGCGACCTCCAAATGTTTTTCCGCACGGGACACGGGCAAATCTGGACGTCGCATTCGGCCGACGCCGGGCGCACGTGGTCGATCGCCGCTCCGACCGAACTGCCAAATCCAAGCTCCGGCATCGATGCCGTGGCTCTGCCCGACGGCAGGCTGGCGCTCGTGTACAACCCGACCACCAAAGGCCGGAGCCCGCTGTGGCTGCGCATCTCCGAAGACCGGGGCGCCACCTGGCGCGATCCGCTCGTGCTCGAGGACGCCGAAGGGGAGTACTCCTATCCGGCGGTGATCGCAGAGGGCGCCGACACACTTCACATCACGTACACCCACCAACGGACCCGAGTAGCGTACACCAAGGTGAGGCTGACCTAATGGAGGTCGAGGCGCCCCTTCAGGTCGGTCTCGCCGAGATCGACATCACGCCGTGGCTCGGCATTGAGCTTTCCGGTTACGGATTTTTCCTCGATCGCAAGGGAACGAGCGTGCGCGAACCCCTGCTTGCGCAGGCGATCGCTTTTGAGTGCGGCGGGCGGTCCGCGCTGATCATTAGCGCCGATCTCATCGGATTCGCGTTCAGCGAGACGCTAAGGCTGAGAGACGAGATCTCGAGCGCCACCGGGATCGAACCGTCGTGCATTGCGCTTTGCGCCACGCATACGCACGCGGGCCCTGCGACCATCTTTCTCCACGGTTGTGGCGACGTCGACTCAGGGTATATGGACTTTCTTAGCAAGCGACTTGTCGACGTTGCGCGGCTTGCCCACAGTCGAATGGCGCCGGCACGTCTGTTCACGGCCGAAGCCCCGCTCGCCGGCGTGGCATTCAACCGCACCCGAGTCGACGGCCCCGTCGACGACGCGCTCCAGTGCCTCTTTGTCGAAGACCTCGAAGGCAATTTAAGGTCCGTACTGACGCGCTTTTCCTGTCACCCGGTCGTCTTTCGCAACGACAATACGGGGATCTCGCCCGACTTCGTAGGCTACTTTCGAAGCGCGTTGCGGGCGCAGTGGCCGGGCGCTCTGCCCATCTACTTACAGGGCGCCTGCGGCGATCTCAATCCGAACGTTTCGGAGTATCAAGGGCCGCCGGAGGTCGCCGTTCAGGGAGTCGGTCTGGCGGTGGCAGGCGGCGTGCTCGGGCTTTTTGGCAAGCGGCGCCCACTCAGCGTGGATGCTTTGAGCGGCGCGACTAAGGTCATCGACTTGCCGTTTGCGGCGCTTAGTTCTGAAATGGTCGACGCCTTTGCCCACCGGATCGCGCCGCCGCCGGAGCGGACCGGGATCGCAGCCGCCGGCGCGCGTCGCTTTGCGCAGGACGTGCAAGCGATCTTCAAACCCAAAATCGAGCAACGCGATCTCCCAAACGTGGACCAGGTCGAACTGCAGCAACTTGGCCTTGGTCCGTTGACGATGCTTTTTCATGGCGCGGAGCTTTTCTCCGCGCCCGCGATTGCACTGCGTGAGCGGGTAGAAGGGCTTTGGATCGTGGGGTACAGCAACGACTTTTGGGGTTATCTTCCCGATCTCGTCGATTTTGAGCGGAATGGATATGCCGCGGTCACGGTGCCGTACATGGTGCACAAGCCGCCGTATGAGCCCGATGTCGGGGAGCGCTGGGTGGAGCTCGCTGCGTCGTTTCTTCAACGAGACGTAGATCAACGGTAAAGGGGGCCGGCAAATGCCGACCCCCAACTTGTAACTACTGCTGACCTAGCCTGTTAGTTGCCTTCCCGCAGGAACGCCTCCGCGGCCTCAACCATCGACTCGAGCGCCGGGGCGATCGCCACGCTCTCCGTCATGATTTGGTTGACGGTCGGCTGGATGTACCGCCCGATCACCGCCGAGTTGGCGAAGAACGGCTGGGGCATGGCAAAGGCCGAGCTCGTGATGAAGGCCTCGACGCCGTTCACCTCGGGATTGCCGCTTGCACGGATGCGATCCTGGACGATCTCGACCCAGTCATATCCAAGCGACAAGAGGACGGGCTGCATGCCGTAGCGCCTCGTATACTCGAGCTGCGCTTCTCGGCTGTAGATCCACTTGATGAACTCCCACGCCTCGTCCGGGTGCTCCGTGAACTTGTTGACCGCAAGGATGTTGGTGTTGGTCAAGGTGGACTTGCCCGCAGGGCCCGAAGGCGGCTCGGCGACGCCCATTGGAATCGCGTTGCTTGCCCAGATCGTAATCTCCCACGACCCGCTGAAGTTCATCGCCGCCGTCTGAGCGGGGAACGCGCCCTTGGTGTTGCTCCACCCGAAGGCGTCTTGGTCGATCCAATCCCGCAGGTACTCAAAGGCTCGGATTGCTTCGGGCGTATCGAGGGGCACCCGGTAGGGGTCGTCGAAGCTCACGCCCGACTGGACGAGCCAGGGGAAGTACCAAAGCCAGCCCGCCGGAGCGATCGAGAAGCCGATCTGGGTGATTTCGTCGCCGTTGGTGCGGGTAAGCCGGCGCGCCGTCTCGGCAAACTCGTTCCAGTCCCAACTGCCGTCAGGGTACCCAAGGCCCGCTTGGTCAAACATCACGCGGTTGTAGTAGACGGCGCCGGTCGCCGAGGTTTGAAAGGGAAGGCCATAGACGGAGCTCCCTTGCGAAACCTGGGCGAGGGTGAGCGGGAGCAAGTCGTTCACGATCCCTTGGCCGTCGCGCTCCAGGTAGGGCTGCAAGTCGAGGAGAAATCCGTTCTCCATGGCGAGAATCGGCGCCTCGTTGTAGAAGTGGAGGATGTCCGGGGCGACGCCGCCCGCAATGTGGGTTGCAAGGCGGTCAAAGCTGTTCGCGTAGTCGTTGATGATCTCGATCTTTATGTTCGGGTGCAACTGCTCAAAGGCCGCGACCATCTCTTGCAGGTCGTCGATGGGCGTCTTGCCGGGATCTGCGATGGCCACTTGCAGGTGCACTTGCTGCGCGCCGGCCGCCGAAACGAGGGCAAGAGCCAGCAAGGTGAGGATCAGGAAGGACAACGTCGTTCGTTTTGCCATTCTAAGTCACTCTCCCTTTTTGATTTTAAGGTGACGTTATGAGTGCGTCGACTGCGGCTCACGTCGGTTTTGGTGCCGTTTCGATTTGGAAACGTACTGCTGGCATGTGAGCTTACGTGCGGCCCTTGGTTGGCGGTGTGCCCGCACCGCTTGGGGCGCCTCGAAACACCGTGACCGTCAGTTTTCCTCCCTTCGGAATCGTAGGTTTGACGCTGCCCAGCGGCAACACCTCGACCCAAAGATCAAGGACGTCGGACGCGCCCTTGGCGAGGTCTTGGGCCGAGAGGCTGAGACCAAACGCCGCGGGGCCGGTCCGCTCCATGGCAAGGCGCCGCGTGGCATCGCGATCCTTGACGACGAGAAATGCGGCTGCCGCATCGAGGTTCGTGCAAAAGACGCGCCAGGACAGTTTGTCGTCGTCAAGGACGTCCCAGAAGGTGCGCGTGGGCATGGCGACGGCCGAGTCGCTCGCTTCCAGCGGAAGCTCTGCGCCTCCACCTTGGGGCGAGGGAATGTTCTCGCAAGGAAGCTCTCCTTTGAGTTCCTTTGCTGCCTGAGCGAGCAGGTTGCTGTGCGTCTGCCAAACCCGCTGGTTCACACTTGCGAGTGCGCCGCGATCGCCTTGTGTCATCACGCGGGCGGCGAACGACTGCAGCGCCTGGCGGGCAGGGGCCACGCTCAAGATCTGGAACGCGCTCTGCGCGTCGCCTGACGCAAGGGCGTGCTCCGCATCCTCGATCGCCTTTGACCAAGCGTCGAAGTGCAGGGCAAACCGGAGCGAGTGAACGAGGTGGTCGAAGGCGGGGGAGGGCGGAGACGATGCGCGCTTACCCAATGCAACGAGGTCGGCAACGGCGCCCTCGATCACGGAGCGCTGCTCGCGCTCGAGGCGCCCCCATTTGCTCGTGTAACCAAAGTACACCGGCGAGTGTGCGCCACGGAACCAGCGCTCCTTCTCGGCCCGCAGGAGCATCGATCCGACCTCGGCGGCCGCCCCGGATTCGCTTGCTCCCGAGGCCGGCAGCTCGATGGAGCGCGAGGTCCCCTGGCCAAGACCAAGCCCGCGCGCGGCGTAGTCCGTGTAGCACTGGGCGGCGGACAGGCTGGGCTGGTCCTTTCGCTCCCAACACGACTCAAAAAATGCCCAAGCGTTTGCTTCGACGTCCTGGGTGCGCCAGTGCAGGCCGATGGAGCCGTTCACGCCGTGGGCGGCAAAGTCGTCCTGCTGCTCGAGGAGCGACTGGACTCGGGGCTGCGGATGCCAAAGCTGGGCATCTCCCTCCCACCACGGCACAGCGATCCGCTCGCGCCCCGTCACGCGCTCGAGCTCGGGAGGGAGCGTCCCCTCGCCTTGACCGGGGATGAGCGTCGTCAGGACGACGTCTTTGGGCAGCGTGCGGTCGAGGCCGGGAATGAGCTTGGGGAACTGGCTGCCGCCGCCCCAACCGGAGACTGCGATCTTGAGGTGGGGAGCGTGCCGCTCTTTCCACCGCCAGGCGCTTTCAAGCCAGGCAAGGAGCCACGGGCCTTTCCAGCGCGTTTCCTCCGAAAGCTCGGGGAAGGCGTCGCCGTGGCGACGGCAGTAGGCCTCGAGGGCGGCGTGGCTGGTGGGCGCGATCCGTGAAAACAAGACGTGCTCGTGTTGAAATAGCCAGAGCGCGTCCAGGTCTGGGTAGGTCGCCACGATATGTGCGAGGGTCCGGTGAAAGATGCGCTCCGCCGCGGGGTGGAAGGGGTCCAGCTCACCGCCTGGCAGCCGTGCGTCTCCGGGGACGAGGGAGTGGACCTCAGGCGGGACGATCCCTGCCTCAAAGCCGATAAAGCTCTTGATTCCCCATGATTTCGCCCGCTTCATCACCCATGCAAGCAGCGATTGAGCCCGGTCGTAGCGGGAACGCAAGTCGCCCCGAGGGACGGCCGCTTCGCTCCCAAATACCGCATCGGAAAACAGCAGCGAACTGCCGGCCGCGAAGCGCTGCGTCGAAAGGGGTCGATAACCCCAGCGGGCGGTCTCGGTCGTGTCGAGCTCCGCCTCGGGGAGGACTCCGTCAGCCTCAACTTGGACGAACGGCTCGACATACGGATAGTACCGCTCGAGCCCTCCGGTGTACACGTGAAAGCCGAGCATGTTTGCCCGGGATCGAGCGAGGTTGTCCACGTAGACGGCCCAATCCTCCTGGTCCCAGGCGGTAGGGCCGCTCAAGAAATTGAACCAGGGAAGGGCGCCTCTTGCAGCAAAGCGCGGCCGCTCGGCGAGGCGAAATGCGGGCCACGGCGCATCGCCTTGCGAGAAGGCCTCACAGTGGAGCTCGTGTTGCAGAGACTCACGTGAAAGGTAAAAGCGAGCTCCCGCCAACGAGGCGACGCGAAACGCCCCGTAGAGCGCGCCTTGCGGCGAGTTGGCGGCAACGAGCAGGAGCGATCGCCCGCTCGCCTGGAGGCTTGCGATGGCGTACCCGTCTTGGCCCGCCCACTCGAGGTCGGCCTGAATCCCTGCGGCCGTTACAAGCGCGTCGATGTCGGGGTGTCCTGCAACGCCAAGGGCGATGCCTTTGCGACTTTCATCAATACCATGCACGACGCCCCACCGGGCGCCGGTTGTGGCCGTGAGCGAACGCACAAGCTCAAGAGCGGCCCGATACTCAAGTGGATCACACGAAAGGGTTACATGGACGGTCAAGTAGCGATCACCTCAAGGGACGCGTTAATCCCAATCCTTTGCACTATTGTACCAACCACCCAGTGGAGGGTCAATGATTATCAATAATTAATAAAAGATGCCGGATTTCCTTGACACCTTTGGAAAGGTTCGGGTATCGTATTCGGCATAGAGACTGCGAAATATGTCGCCTTAGGTGCAGGTAAGTGACAGGCGACGGTTCCTTTTTTTAGAAGGGTGCACGTTCTTGGCATACCAACACAAGTTGATCCGCGACCATATTCTCGAGTCGCTGCGCGAAGCGATTCTCACAGGTGAGCTCAAACCCGGAGAGCGCATCGTCGAGCTCGAAATGGCCGCCCGTTTTCAGTCGAGTCAGGGTCCCGTCAGGGAAGCCCTTCAGCGCCTTGCAGAGGAAGGGCTCGTCGAGTCGAGACGGCACAGGGGCACGTTTGTGAGCGCGCTCTCGTACGGAGAGATGGGCGAGATTTTCGCCGTGCGGCGGACGGTGGAGGAGATGAGCGCAAGGCGGGCGGCGATGGAGATGTCGTCTGAGCAGCTTGCAAACGCTCGCGCGCTGGTCTCTTCGATGCACGAAGCGGCGGCGGCCAACGACTTTCTTAAGCTCGTCGACGCCGACATGGCCTTTCACCGGTACATCTGCGAGTGCGCTTCACAACCGGTGTTGCTTCGCGTTTGGAACATTCTCACCAACCACATTCGTCGGTTTGTAACGCTCTCTCATCCCAAGTACTTTCCCGACTTGGAAGAGTTGGCCGCGACGCACGACCCACTCCTCGAAAGCCTCGAGCAGCGCGACCCCATTCGGGCCGGAGAGCTGTTTGTCGAGCACATCGACCTGATTTGGGAACGCATTCAAGCGCTCGAGTCTGCCGAGGCGCATCAGACGGAGAGCGACGAGCTTCAATCGGAGGATCTGTAACGATCGGCCGGACAGCGCATGTTCAGGCGGCGCATGTAGACTACAAGACCACGGGCAGCAATAGGTTGGGGGTAGCATTGCATGAAAATCACTGACGTCAAGACGTATACGGTCTTCGCCGGCTGGCGCAACTGGTTGTTCGTCAAGATCGAGACAGATGAGGGCGTACACGGAGTGGGCGAGGGGACGCTCGAGGGCAAGGAGAACGCAGTCGCGGGAGCGATCAAGGACCTCTCGTATTACCTTGTGGGCCAAGATCCGACGAAGATCGAGCTCCACCTGCGCAACATGAGGCGCGACCCTTTTTGGCGCGGGGGCGTCGTACTAGGCACGGCCATCAGCGCGGTCGAGATTGCGCTGTGGGACATCGTCGGAAAGGTCTTGGGAAAGCCGGTCTACGCCCTTCTTGGCGGGGCGATCCAGGAGCGATTGCCCGCGTACGCCAACGGCTGGTACTTTGGCGCCAAGAGCGTGGACGAGATTGCAGACCGGGCGGCAAGCGCCGTGCGCATGGGATACAAGGGGCTCAAGTGGGATCCTTTTCGACGGGCGGACCTCGAGATCAGCCGAGACGACCTCAAGTATGCGGTCGACTGCGTCCGAGCGGTGCGCGCCGCGGTGGGACCCGACGTCGACCTTTTGATCGAAGGCCACGGGCGGTTCACGGCTGCTGCCGCCCTCAAGGTGGCGAGGGCGCTCGAACCCTTTGACATCTTTTGGTTTGAGGAGCCCACGCCCCCGGAAAATCTCAAGGCGTTGAAGAAAGTGGCCGAAGGCGCGCCCATGCCCATCGCTACGGGGGAGCGCCTCTTTACGAGGGAGGAGTTCACCCGCCTCCTCGATCTCCAAGCGGCCGACTACATCCAGCCCGACGTCGTCCACGCAGGCGGAATCATGGAACTGCGAAAGATCGCGGCGATGGCAGAACCTTGGTACGTGCAAGTCGCCCCACACAACCCAAACGGCCCCGTCGCCATGGCGGCGACGCTCCATGCGGCGGCGTCCATGCCCAACCTCGCATACATCGAACACCTCATGGCGGACCCGCCGTGGCGAGCCGAGATCGTCACGCACGACTTTACCGTCGACTCAGAAGGGCACCTGCACATTCCGACCGCGCCTGGACTCGGGCTCGACCTAGTGATCGAGGAGTTGGAGCGCCATCCATATCAGCCTTTGGCGCTCAATTTCTTCTCCGAGGCTTCCGTGTTGGAACAAGCAATTCACAAGGGGGCGTCGTAGGATGCGTCTGCAGGACCGTGTGGCGATCGTGACGGGTGCGGGCTCGAACGGAATCGGCCGGGCGATCTGCGCAAGATTTGCCGAAGAAGGCGCTCGCGTCGCAGTCTGGGACGTCAATGCGGAAGGCGTGGCTGAGACTGTCGATCAAATCCGAAAAGCCGGTGGCCGCGCCGAAGGGTACACGGTCGACGTGAGCCGCGATGATGACGTCCGAAACGCCGTGGATGCCGTCGTGAAGGACTTTGGACGCATCGATATCCTGGTGAACAACGCAGGCGTCATGCACAACGCGACGGTCGAGTCTGATACGGAGGGCGCCTGGGATCGCCTTTTGAGCATCAATCTAAAAGGCATCTTTCTTTGTACGAGGCATGCGGTGCCTCACATGCGCGGACGCCGAGGCTGTGCCATCGTGAACACCGGATCGGTGACGGGGATCATGGGCTATCCCAACCTTGCGGCATACTCGGCCTCAAAAGGGGCGGTTCACAGCCTGACCCGATCGCTCGCAATGGATTACGCGCCCGAAGGCATCCGGGTAAACGCCATCGCGCCTGGAACAGTCGACACCCCGATCCTGCACGACTTCTTGAAAGGGACGCCCGATCCCGAAAAGGCGAGGGCCGCCTTCGTGGGCATTCACCCGCTGGGCCGCCTTGCTACCCCGCGTGACATTGCCAACGCCGCCTTGTTTCTGGCGTCAGACGAGTCCTCGTTCGTCACGGGGCACACGCTCGTCGTTGACGGAGGCTTTACGATCGCCGGCTCTCAACCCACTGGTTGACTGCGTGAAAATGCTCGCCGTTACAGCATGACGAGCCTATTTGCGGACAAGCATCCATGCTACACTATACCCAAGGTGATTTGGGGCTTGCGCCGCGCAGGCGCCTTGCCCGATGCGCAGTCGTGGGCGGGTGCAAAGCTTGAGAGGACACTATGTCGTATGGTCGGTTCAGTATTCGAAAAAGTGCGACAACGATCCGGGCTCTGCCGAGTATGTGATTTGTCCAAGCGGGCGAGTTCCGCAGCGTGCCGGAGCGCGCATTATGCCCGCATCGCCGATGCTCCCTTTGGGTTACGCCGAATGGGTCGCCCAGAGTCTTTGTAGCGAGGGCGGCGCTACGAAGTCGCAGGCTTCCCGGTGGCGAGCGGCGCTGCGCGGCTTTCAGGAACGGCGCCGCGTCAGCCGCATCTTGAGACGATTTGAGGAGCTGAGTGGTGTTCAACTTGCATGGCCTCGCATGGAGGCGGCGCGGCCTAGGCTTTTTCCAAGCGATGATGCCGCGGGAGAAGATGAGCGTACGCCGAGCTTTGAGGAGGCTTTGATCCTAGAGGCACTCGAGGGTAGGAGTATGCTCGGAGATGAAGTGAAGCAGGCGCTGAAGGAGCTCGGTCACGTGGTGGCCCAACCGATCGATTGCTACCTCGATGAATGGGTGCAAGCAAAGCGCATCGAGCGAGTGGCTGCGGTGGGATGGGACGAGGCGGCGGGGCCATTTGGAACTTGGCGGTGCCGACGCTGCCTGTCGGATCAAATCTCTCTCGTCCCGTGCATCTACTGCAGGTGTGAGCGGTGCCCGCAGTGCGCGAGCTGCGGATCGCTCGGGCGGTCATCCGCCTGTGCGGGCCTCTACCATCGACCGATCGCGGACAAGGTCCGGCGAGGCGGCTCCGGGCAGGTTCGATTCGCCCTGGGCGACGGGGGCGAGCGACGCGGGGAAACCGCTACCCATGTGGAAGTTCGCCTGCCGTTCTCACTTTCTCCGAGGCAGGCACAGATTTCGGACGCCTTGCGCCGTTCGAGCGCCGACGCGCTCATTTGGGCTGCATGTGGCGCGGGAAAGACCGAGGTAACCTACGGCGCCATCGAGGACGTGCTTCGCCGGGGCGGCCGGGCGCTCTTTTCGGTGCCGAGGCGAGACGTGGTGCAGCAACTTGGCGAGCGACTCCGGTCGGTCTTTCACGGCGTCGAAATCGTCGCCTTGCACGGAGGGACGCCGCTCAAGTACGCCCGATCGGAACTGGTCGTAGCGACGGCTCATCAGGCCGTGCGGTTTAGGGCGTGCTTTGACGTTTTGGTCATCGATGAAGTCGACGCATTTCCGCTCAGCAGCGAGCCGTGGCTCAGGACGGCGCTCGACCGGACCTTGAGGCCGGGCGGTCGGCGCATCATCATGACGGCGACGCCGCCTGAGAGTCTCAAGATTTGGGCAAAGATCGAGGGAATCGAGACGCACGTCCTCCCAAAGCGGCCGCACGGGCGCCCGTTGCCGGCGCCGGAGATCGTCACTTGGGGACGCAAGGACAGCGAGCGCCTCGCCGCCATGCGGCGCTTCCTTGGGTCGAGCCTTGCTCGGGGACGCAGGGTCATTCTTTTCGTCCCGACCGTGCCCAAGGGGTATGACCTGCTTGAGCGCCTTTCCAATCTCGGTCTTGGCCGTGTTGCCTACATCCACGGCAGCGACGCTCGGCGATCCGAAAAGCTTAAAGACGCGGAGCTCGGAAAGATCGATGTCTTGATCAGCACCACGGTCCTCGAAAGGGGCATCACGATTCCCAAGGTCGACGTGGCCGTGGCGGACGCCGATGATGAGCGGGTGTTTGATGCGGCTGCGCTGATTCAGATGGCGGGACGGAGCGGCCGTAAGATGGATGATCCGACTGGAGACGTCGTCTTCTTTGCCGGAACGACGACGCCCGCCATGCGGCTCGCGGTAAATACGATCAATCAGCTCAACTCAATTGCTGCTCAGAGCGGCTCGCGCGGATCGAGCGCGATTCCTTGCCGGACCTGCTGATTCATGGTATTCTGATCGTGATTTGGCAGATTGATGGGGGCCCGGATACATGCCTGAGGTTGTGGCAATTGGCGAGACCATGGTCTTATTCACACCGCTGGGGGAGGGGCCTCTTCGTTACATACACCACTTCGAAAAGCGAATCGGCGGCGCAGAGTCAAACGTATGCATCGGCCTATCGCGCCTAGGTCATCGTGCAGGATGGATCAGCCGCCTGGGAAACGATGAGTTTGGCAGATACGTCCTCGGCGCCGTGCGCAGCGAAGGCGTCGACGTATCGACCGTAACCTGGGATGATGAAGCTCCCACCGCCGTCTACTTCAAAGAGCGGCGGCCGCTCGGCGGAGGACAGGTGTACTACTACCGTCGAGGCTCGGCCGCAAGTCGGCTCGGTCCTGAGCACCTCGATCCAGAGTACGTCAAATCCGCAAAGGTGCTGGTCGGCAGCGGCATCACACCGGCGCTAAGCCATAGTTGCCGCGAGGCGCTAAGGCGCGCCGTCGATATCGCCCGTGAGGCCAACGTCACCTTTGTCTTTGATCCCAACCTTAGACTCAAACTGTGGCCTGAGGAGGAGGCAAGGCGCGTCCTTCTCGAGTTTGCCGCGAAAGCCGACATCGTCCTTCCCGGCCAGGAAGAAGCTGCGTTCTTAACGGGTGAAACGGACCCGATCCGAGCCGGAAATGCCTTGCTCGAGCTGGGCCCCCGAGCGGTCGTGGTCAAGGTGGGCGAAGAGGGCTCCGTCATCGTCACGCGGGAAGGGTATGAGCGGGTCCCCGGTTTTCCCGTCGCTCGAGTCGTCGATCCCGTCGGGGCCGGCGACGCATTTGCGGCCGGCATCGTAGCTGGAATGCTCGAAGGAATGAGCCTCGCACAGGCCGCTCGTCTCGGCAACGCCTGTGGGGCGTTTGCGGTTACGGTGCCGGGCGACATCGAGGGCCTGCCCGAGCGCGCCGAGATCGACCAGTTTATCAATCGCACCGCACCACTCGACGTGGTGCGCTAATGACCCAGAATAAGGATGTGCCTTAGCTTGCACGACGCACAAAGTGAGCTTTTGCGAAACGATCCTCGCTGGGCCGAATTGCTCGATCGGGCGCCGATCCTAAAACGCGTCGGGAACACGCCGCTCATCGAAGTCCCTCGACACGAGGGAAAGGAGCGAGGCGTGCGCATTTTGGCCAAGTTGGAGGCCTTTAACCCCGGCGGATCGGTCAAAGATCGGCCTGCCTTGTACATGACGATCGGCGCCATGCTGAGCGGCGACCTTCGACCGGGCAAAGTGCTGCTCGACTCCACGTCGGGAAACACCGGCATCGCGTATGCGATGATCGGGGCGGCGCTCGGCATTCCCGTGGAACTTTGCCTGCCGGAAAATGCGAGCCTCGAACGCAAGCGGCTGATCGCGGCGTACGGGACCAAGATCCATTTTACCGATCCCTTGGAGGGATCCGAAGGCGCCCGCGACGTGGCGCAGGCGATGTACGAGCGCGACCCGGAGAAGTATTTCCTTCCGGACCAGTACAACAACCCCAACAACCCCAGGGCCCATTACGAGACGACAGGGCCCGAGATCTGGGCTGCGACGGAAGGGAAAGTAACGCACTTTCTCGCCGGCATCGGCACGAGCGGGACCCTGATGGGGACGGGACGCTTTCTCAAAGATCAAAACCCGAATGTCAAGGTCTTTGCCGTCGAGCCGGACAACCCCATGCACGGCCTCGAGGGGCTAAAGCACATGGGAAGCGCCAAGGTTCCCGGGATTTACCAGCCGTCGTGGCTCGACGGAATTGTCCCGGCGACGACGGAGGATGCGTACGACGCCGTGATCCGGCTTGCACGTCAAGGGATCTTGGTCGGGGCGTCGTCGGGTGGAGCGCTGGTTGCTGCCGAGCGCTTGGCCAAGGAGCTGGACGAGGGTGTCATCGTAATCGTCTTTCCAGACGGCGGCGGTCGATACCTGAGCACGGGACTGTATGGATGAGCGGCGGCAGGTTTCGAAAGCGGGAGGGCGCACGATGAGCGTAGAAACGGGTCGGGCTGATAGTTCTGCAGCGAGGGCGGTTCCAAATCTTCGTTTGCCTCAGGCGGCGCTCGAGCAAATCCGGGCGGACGGAGAGCGGGCGTATCCGGGCGAGTGCTGCGGATTGCTCGTGGGGACGATGGACCCGGCAACATACGATGTGGTGAGGGCCGACCCTTGCACCAATTTGCGAGAAGGCGAAGCCGATGATCGATTTGAGCTCGATCCCAAGGACTACCTTGACGTCGATAGGCGCGCACGCAACGACGGCCTAGAGATCATCGGCGTCTACCATTCACACCCCGACCACGCCCCGCGCCCGTCGCGCTTTGATGCGGAGGCCGCATTCCCCGGATTTGCTTATGTGATCGTGGCCGTTCGTTCAGGAAAGGCTGCAGGGATGCGTTCGTGGCTGTTGGACGACTCCGGCGCTTTCCGGGAGCAAGTGATCGTCTGACCCACGTCACCAAATCCATACCCATACCCATATCTGTGTCCAAATCCATTGACCATTCGGCCTGGGCCCTGTGTCGCCCGGGCCTTCTTGATGTTTTTCAAACATCTTGCCGTTACAGACGGCACCGGCCATTCGCAGAGCAGGACGATCCTAAGCGGCACGGAACAATGCCTCTGTAGAATTGTCTGAGTTCTCACCCCGAAACGGAGGGGAAGCATGGAACCCCGCGCTGACGGCTCGAGCGCTGACAGACCTCATCGCCTCCAGTGGCTGGCAACCATGTCGAAGGCGCTCTACGTCGAGTTGCTCGACCTCATGTACCCGGCGGCGCCGCCGTGTCTATTGTGCCGGGGTCCCGGAGACATCGATAGGTCCATTTCGGTGTGCAGCAAATGCATCAACCGCTTTGTCCCGATCGGGAGCATGCGGTGCGGGCGCTGCGGCAGGGCGGTGGGCGAGCACGTGCGTGCCAAAGCCGACCCCGTTCGAAGGTTGGCGGGGATTTGGGGCCAAGCTCCCATGCGCTCATGCGCTGAATGCACACGAACGAGGCAGGGCTTCGACTACTGCCGCGCGTACGGCGTATACGACGGCTACATGCGAGCACTGGTTCACCAGCTCAAATACGGCGGCGATGCTTCGGTTGCCCGGGGGCTCGGAGAGCTGATGGCGTGGGTCGTTGCGCGCGACGCTCGGTATGGTCGGGTCGATGCGGTGGTTCCGATCCCCCTTCATCCCCGCAGACTGCAAGAGCGCGGCTATAATCAGGCGGCGCTCCTCGCGTCTTCGATTGCAACGCAGATTAGAAAGCCGATGGTCGAATCGGTCGCACGTGTGCATGAGACGTCGCCCCAAAGCAAGCTGCCGCTTAGTGAGCGGGCCCGCAACGTGCGCCGTGCATTTGCGGTCTTGCGTCCGGGCGAAGTGCGGGGCAAGCGCATCCTCATCGTTGACGATGTGCTTACCACCGGTGCGACTCTTTCCGCAGCGGCACGCACGCTAAAGCGAGCAGGCGCGCGTGCGTGTGTTGCCGTTTGCGCCGCGGCTAGCAGCTTGGACCAGGACTTTGATCGACCCTTTCCCAAGGGGGAAGCCTAAACCGTCAGGCAAATGTAAGTTAGCCTTAAATTGTAGCAGGGATCACAGCGGCGGGAAGGAATACCGTGATACCTTGGGAGGATTGTCCCTGTGAACGTTCGAAACTGCGTCCGGTGCGGTAAGATATTCCTTCCCACCGTGGGTCGGCCCTATTGTCCTGACTGCGCCGACACTGAGATGGCCTTGTTTGAATCGGTAAAGGAGTATCTGAAGAAACATCCTGGCGCAAGCGTCATACAAGTTAGTCAAGCGACCGGCGTCCCGGTGAAGAAAATCCGCGAGTACGTGAAAGAGGGTCGGCTGTTCAGCGCCGGCGAGGACTGGAACATCACGTGCGATCGATGCGGAAAGGCGATCAACCGAGGGCGCTATTGCTCCGATTGTGCGAAGAAGCTCGAAACAGGACTACTTTCAGGCAAAGCCAGGGCGGATCGACCGATCGACAAAGGTGAGATGCGGGTCCATTGGGATCGATTCCGCCGCCGATAAGGGAGCATTTTTGATTACCCGCAATGTACGAGGCGTTTTTCGCTAAAGTGTGGCCCCGTCCGTGACGACTCATATCTAAGAGAGTGCTGGGCCTTAATGCAAGCGACGGGGCCCAACGGTTTTTTGCGGTCTACGAGGTGAACGCTTGAATGAATGTCTACAACAACCCGGACGTTCAACGCCTGGCGCAGATTTATCGGCCGGGCGACGGCATAAAGTCAAAGGCGATTCTCTCGCAAAGCGTCGGAAAGCCCTCGGCCGGAGACTCCGTCAGCCTCTCTAAGGAAGCCAAGATGCTTGCCGGCATAAGACAGCGATTGAGCGAGACGCCCGACATCCGGCGCGAAAGGGTCGAAGCCCTAAAAAGCGCCATCGCGAACGGCACGTATCACGTGGCTTCCGGCGATATCGCCGATGCGATGCTTCGAGAGGGAGCCCTTTCGTAGGCGCCCTATTCGAGAAAGTTCGCATCCTCGGATATAAGAGGGTGGTCCTACGTGACGGCTCGTCTTCGTCACACGCGGGCGCGCGAAGCGTCCGACGGAGATTTTCTGCCTCTCATCACGTTGCTGAAGGATCAGGTCGACGTAGTTTCGGACCTAATCAAACTCGCCCGTGAAAAGCAGCACGCAATATTGGGCGGCGACCACGCATTGCTGGAAACCGTTGTCGCCCGCGAAGGCAAACTCGTGGGCAAACTGCGCTCGATCGAGGAGCGCAGAGCGTCCTGGATTGCAGAGTGGGCCACGCTCCGCTCCTTTCCCCCCGACATCCCCGTTAGCCAATTGATCGATCAGATTCCCCCTCGTCAACGTAGGGCCGCGGCTTCGCTTGGCGCCCTATCCGACGTTCTTTCTCGTACCTTGGACGAACTGCGGGAACTCAACGAACAAAACGCCGGGTTGCTCTATCACTCGCTCGCGTTTACGCGGATGGTGTTGGGCGCCTTGACCGAGCCGGACCCTAGGAGCGGCACGTACGGTCCCAGCTCTGGAAAGAAAGGCGAACCGCTGCCTGGCGGCTCCAGGGCGATCGTCGACCGGAGGGCCTGATGAAGACATGAGAGCTACATTCAGCGGACTTGAAATCGCCCGCCGATCTTTGCAGGCGCATCGGCAGGCAATCGACGTTACGGGACACAACATTGCAAATGCCAACACACCCGGCTATAGTCGGCAAGTTGCGAGATTAGCGGCCACATCGCCATTTGCAAGCCCTGCATTCAATGCGCCGACTTCTGCGGGGCAGATCGGCACTGGTGTCAAGGTTGAGCAGGTCATGCGGATGAAGGACGACTTCATTCATCAGCAGCTCAACTTGGAGATGCAAGCGCTGGGGTATTGGGCGAAGAGGGACGACATTCTCCGCGAGATCGAGGTCACGTTTCTCGAGCCGTCGGAGTCGGGCATCCGCAACACGTTGGACATGTTCTTCTCCTCGCTCCAAGAGCTGAGCAACAACCCGGAGAGCCAGGCCGTGCGGGCGCTGGTTCGGGAGCGGGCGGTCGTGCTTGCTGACACCATTCGGGGCACGTACAATCAGCTCGATCCTTTGCGAAAACAGCTAGACAGCGAGATTCGGGACAAAGTGAGCCAGATTAACGCGATCGCGGGCCAAATCGCCGACCTCTCGCGGGAGATCTCCATCGTGATTTCCGCGGGGCACGTTCCAAACGACCTTCTCGACAAGCGTGACGACCTCGTCCGCCAACTGTCGAGGATCGTGGACGTCTCCGTGGTAGAACGAGCGCACGGTCAGCTCGCGATTGGAATCGGCGGCGTCAATTTGGTGGACGGCGTGCATCGGCGGGAGATCGTCGCCCAAGATGCCGACGGGGACGGATTTCTTGATTTGACCTGGAAGGGCACAAACGTCGAGGTCTCCGTGCGCTCCGGCGAGCTTGCCGCCTTGCTCGAGGGGCGCGATCACGTCGTGCCCCAACAAATGGAGATGCTGAACGATTTTGCCCGAGACTTGATCGTGCGAGTGAATGAGATCCATAGCGCAGGATACGGGCTGTCGGAAACCTTTGACCCCAACGATTACGAACCATACGATCCGGACGGGGGGCCGCCGCCGTCACCCGTCGGCCGCAACTTCTTTAAAGTTGACACCAGCGACCCGGCGTTCCTCGCAAAGGCTGCAGCGAACATCGCCCTTGCCGACGAGATTTTGGCCGATGCCGGCAACATCGCAGCGTCGTTCAACGGCGCCATCGGCGATGGGAGCAATGCCTTGCGCCTTGCGGCCTTGCAGCGTGAACGCTTCATGCTGGGCAACACGGCGGCGCCAGGGGACTACTTGGCATCGGCAATCTCCGACCTTGGCGTCCACGCTCAAAAAGCAGCCAGAATGGTCGAACACCAGGAGGTCTTACTCGGTCACCTCGAGCGACTCGACGCCTCGGTATCGGGTGTCTCCCTGGACGAAGAGTTGTCCAACTTGATCCAGTTTCAGCACGCCTATGCTGCAGCGTCGCGGCTCGTTACGACGATCGACGAGTCGATCGACACGATCATCAACCGCATGGGTCTGGTGGGAAGGTGATCGCGCCATAGTTAGGATATTAGCTTCGGACAAAAAAAGGGGGGCGAGTCCATGACGCTTCGCATTACCAATCAGATGATCGCCGGACAGACGCTCCGCAATCTCAACGCGTCGCTTGCTCGATTGGACGACTATAACCGACAACTATCGACGGGCAAGCGCATCAACCTTCCGGAAGACGACCCGGCAGGAGCCGGGATTTCCATGCGGCTCAGAACAAACGTGCTCGAAACGGAGCAGTACCTTCAAAACGCGGCCGACGGGCTGGCGTGGCTAACAGCGACCGACCAAGGGTTGGATCAGGCGACTTTGGCGCTTCAAAGGGCTCGGAGCCTGGTCATCTATGGGGGAAATGACGGCCTTGCCCAGGATTCCCGCGATGCGATCGCTCTCGAAATGTCCCAGTTGATCGAGGAACTGATCCAGATCGGCAACCTGAAACACGCGGACCGCCACATTTTTGCCGGGGAAAATACGCTTACTCCACCGTTTGCGCCTGTGTACTCGGATGACGGCCAGCGAGTTATCGGGGTCGAGTATCGCGGGACGACAGGGGATTACTCTGTGCAAACCGATCAGGACCTGGCTCAAACTCTAGGGCTCCAGCAGGAAATCGGTCCGGGCATCAAGATGAGGATCAGCACGCATGGAGACGTTGCCCTCCAACCCGCGATCGAAGCCTTGATCCGCGCTCGCGATCGACTGGAAGCAGGCGATGTGGCCGGCCTTTCGAGCGAATCGGTCGCTGAGATCGACGGCGCTTTGGACTCTATTTTGAGCTCCCGGGCCGAAGTCGGAGCACGGGCCAGCCGATTGGAGCAGGTTCGAAGCCGTCTCGAGCAGACGCACACCAATTTGATGCAGCTTGTCTCCAACCGCGAGGACGCCGATATGGTCGAGGTCATCATGCGGCTGAAGATGGAGGAGACGGTCTATCAGTTGGCATTGGCGTCCGGAGCCCGCATCATTCAGCCGACGCTGATGGATTTCCTAAGGTAGGGCGATGTCGGAGCGGGCTAAAGCGCAAAGGGCGATGCGCCGGGGACATTTTGGGAGGGTGGTCGCGTCATGCGATTTGTGAGTACACGATTTGGAGAACTTGAGGTTGCCGATCAGGACGTCGTTCATTTTCAAAAGGGCATCCTGGGGTTTGAGCGGTTGAGCAAGTTCGCGCTCTTGCCATACCGTGAGGACAGCCCGTTCTTTTTGCTGCATTCCATCGAAGAGCCCGACCTGTGCTTTGTGGTCACAAACCCTGATTGGTTTCGCCCCGACTACAAGGTGGAGATTAACGAAGACGATATGAGGGAGCTTGCAGCTTTGGGCTGTGAGGAAATCTCGGTGTTCGCCATTGTGACCGTACCGGAAAACCCAAAGGACATCACGGCAAATCTCCTGGCGCCGCTGCTAGTGAACAGGAAGAATGGATATGCTAAACAAACAGTGCAAAGAGAGAGCGTCTACCGCACTCGTCACCTGATTTCCGAGGAGATCCGACGGGCAGAGGCTCTGTCGTCAACGAGGACGCCGAATGAGACCGCCGCAAGCGTGCGGCTCGTCGAGGCTGGATAAATTCGAGCAGGATAGATTCGAGGCAGGATAGAGAGTCGTCGTTTGAGCAGGGCGGGGAGGATCCCAATGCAAACACGCCCGACAGGTCCAAGGAGGGACAATCAATGCTCGTATTGACGAGGAAGACGGATGAGAGCATCGTCATCGGAGACGACATCAAGATCACGATCGTCGAGGTGCGGGGCGACCAGGTAAAGATCGGAATTGATGCGCCCCGCTCGATTCCGGTTCACCGCGAAGAAATCTACAAGGAGATTCAGGAAGAAAACCGCCGAGCTGCCTTGAGCAACACCGCCCACCTAGACCTCGGCGATTTCGCCAAAGGATTGACGACGGGAAACGGCGGGACGAGTCGAGACGAAGGTTAGGCGTCGGATCGACCGAGCCGCCCCGCGCCTGAGTATCGATACAATCTGCTACTTTTCCGCAAAACACCCAACCCAACCCAACCCAAACCAAACCAACAGCTAGCCACCATCTTGCGCCGTGCTGCGGCCGCATCCCACCGCCTCTCTTCATCCCTCTACGTCTTCTACACCCCACTCAACTCCCCAGCGTTCCGACACCAGAGTCTTCCAAGTTCCATTTCAAACCGACGTAAGCACCATTACGATGTATCGTCAGTTACGCCGTAAGGCGGTGCGGACAAAAACCTGGACTCATATTGAGTCAGGAGGATGTCCGTGTATTCATGGGAAGACCGCATGAGAGCCGTTGAG
>CAYRIY010000023.1:17056-43236 GCA_964424335.1 uncultured Clostridia bacterium | reverse complement strand
ATCGACGCAGCACGCCGATCGGACCGCCGACTCGTCAATTGGCGAGATCTCCCCGCTCCAACTGACCTGTATACTCTCCATGTTCTACGGTCCGCCGCTCGCCTACGCTCCGATCCGCATCTTCAACGTCGCTGGGCACTCGGGGTGGATCGCGGGCATGCTCGCCGGCGTATTTGGTATGCTCATCGCCCTTCTTTGGGTAGTGACGAGCCTTCGGTTTCGTGGCCAATCCTTTCCGGAATACGCGACCGCAACCCTCGGTCCCGTATTCGGGCGCCTCGCCATTTTGATCGTTTTGTTTTATTTCTTGTCTGAGCTGTTATTTGACGCTCGCATTATCAGCGAAGTGATGGTTCGCCTCATGCCTACTTCGCCCTTGATCGTCTTTGTCACGATGTCACTTGCATTCGCGGTGTTTGTGGCACGGCGCGGTCCCGAAGTGATCGGACGGCTGGCGACGTTTCACGGCGCGGTGGTTGCATGCGCTTTTGTGTTCACCTGTGCGAGCGTCATCCCGCAAGTCAAACCTGATCTCTTTTTGCCCATCTTGGAACGCGGATGGCTCCCCGTGCTTAACGCCTCGATCACGCCAACGTCGTTTGTCGGCGAGTGCATCATCGTGGGAATGCTTATTCGGCACCTTTCGGACCCGGCGTCGCGCGATCCGTCGAGAGATGGGCGGTCTTATGCCAACGCTAGGTTTGTAAAGAGCGCCGTCGTGGCGACGGTTTGCGGCACGGCGCTCATGTGGTTTTACGCTCAAAGCTTGATCGTCTTGACCCAAGGCGTCATCGGGGCGACCGATGCAAGCAGGCTTGGGCTCCCCTCTCTGACGCTCATACGCGGGATTGAGATCGGCACGTTCATTGAAAGGATCGAGTCGGCGTTGGTGGCGGTGTGGATGCCCGCGGTCATGCTTAAAATGTGCGTGTTCCTCTACGGAGCCGCGCAGCTCGTGCGCCACCTGGTTGGAGCCGCTTCGTTTCGGTCGATTGTCCTCGCTCTCGCCGCACTTACGGTGCCTGCGTCACTCGGCTCGTCAGGCCCCGTCCTCGAGTTGATTCGCCTCTCCAACGGTGCATGGTCGATTTATGCGCTTTTTTCTCAAGTAACGCCCGCACTGCTCGTTCTGGGCGTGAGCGCGGTAAAGGGGGCGTCCAGGCGTGGGAGTCGGGCGTAAGCTCGTTACTTGTTTGATTCTTTGTTTGCCACTGATTTTTGGAGGCTGTTGGAGCGCCCGCGAGATTAGTCAACTTGCCTTTATCCTTCATATGGGGATCGACCCGGGGCCAAACGGCGACGGCCTGACCGTGAGCTTTCGCATTTCAGACCCCGTATCTGCCGGTAAAAGCGAGTCTTCGAGCTCCGCCGGCGGGGGGCAACCAACCTTCCCGGTCGTCATTCATGCGCCTAATATTACGGAAGCGATCGAATCGTTGTCCCGCATGATCCCCAAAACTCCGGTCCTCAATCACTTGCAAGGTCTGTTCGTCAGCGAAGATTTAGCAAAGGACGGCATCGCCGACGTGCTCGAGTTTGTGGAGCGAGACGAAGAGACGCGACGCAACGTCAACATCATCATCGTACACGGCCAGAGTGTCGCCCAACTCTTTACCGGAGCGCGCCCCCTACTCGAGACATCGACCGGCTTGGCAATCCGGTTGTCGTCAATCGTCACCAATGCCCCTGAAGTGCAACTTGGGGAATTTGTGGCTTTACTCCAGCGAGAGGGAATAGACGCAATTGCACCAATGGCAATGCTCGTTCCGCCCGTTTCCCCCTTTCCAGATATCCAGCCCGAGGACCGCACTTTTACGACTCCCTCGGAACTCAATCTAACTGGAACTGCCCTATTTCATGAGGATCGACTCGTCGGCATCCTCGACGAGACCGAAATGTCCACGTTTCAGATCCTGAGAAACCGTGTGATGCACCGAGCCATATCGTTTAGTGACCACGACCTCCGCGGGGCGGTCCGTATCCTAAACAGTCGGGCAACAATTCGGATGGGGCTGCGAGGCGGGTTGCCGGAGTACGACATCCGGGTAAACATCAACGCCCGAATGACAGAGATCGTCTCTAAGGAGAGCGTCAACGAGCCGCTCATTAGAAGAATCGAAGACGTCATCGCCTCACAAGTTGCCCAAGACATCAAGAATCTCATCGCGCGGATGCAATCGATCGGGAGCGATGCGCTGGGATTTGGTCGCTTGATTCACATGTACCATCCAAAAATCTGGCACGAAATCCGGGATGATTGGCCCGGCGTGTACGCGAAAATTGAGCCGAACGTTTCGGTCAACGTCTCAATTCAGGAGGTGGGCTCGGTGACGCGCTCGATCAGCGTTCCGAGGATGGTGCCTCACGAATGATGGTCTACTCGATCGTGATCATCGTGATATTCCTCCTGTTGCACTGGTTAGTGCGTATCGATCCCGAGCCGACTGATCGCAGGGAACTCATCGTCACCGACGCGATCCTCATACTCGCGCTAACGTACAGCCTCGTCATCCTCCATCGACCCGACACGCCCGGTCCAATCCACATAGTTGATGCATTTCTTTCACAAATTCCGGTCTTGCAGGACATCGTGCGGTAGCGGTACGATCGAACATAGTCTACACTCTACATGGATGTATGCTCTATCTATGGAAGGCATCCGACCCCGCTCGTCGGATGCGACGAGGTGATTTCCCTGTCACTGCTCAAGAAGCGAGCCATTGCGCTCGTGTACGGATTTGCCGCCGGGGAGGCTTTGGGCTTTCCCGAGCCTCAAGACATTGGCGAGATGACGGCGTCCGCTTGGGAACTTGCAAAGGTCGTCGCGCTCCATGGCAGTGTCGACGAAGTTTTTCTGCGCAACGCCGTCTTCGAGGAACGCATTGCGCTGCCTGACGCATCGGCCGCCGAAGATGCGATCGTGGGCGCAAGGAGCGTCCTCGCCGCAGGATTCGTGCGCCGCCCCCAAGACTACAACGGACTCGTCGACGACGTGACGTCCATTGTGGCGATCCAGCGCTACACGTCTCGAGCGGTGGCAGGCGGTTGCAGCGTCGCCGCGTTTATCGCCGCGCTCCTCGACGGGTGGGATATGGAAAGCGCCGGCAACCTGGCCGTCGCCATTGCAAAGCGAGGCTCGACCTTCGGCCGAAAGGACGGAGGTATGAGCGTATCCGATGAGATTCGAGACGCCCTCATGCGCGTCGACGAGTACATCATCCGCAGGACGCCCGATGTCGATCGAGCGCTCGAGGCGATCATGCCGACGCCTCCCCTCGCCCGTGCGATCGGTATCGCTTACGCCTGCCGCAACGCAAAGCGCGCCGTAGAGGCGGCGAGCGCGCTCTGTGATCACGCCCGGTTTACGGGTGCGATCGCGGGCGCATTGTGCGCCGCCCACCGACCCGAAACGCTTCCCGCCGCATGGGTCAAACAGGCGAAAACCGCTGCGAGGCCGCGCGGCTATGACCCCGAGCAGATCGCTGAGGAACTGCTCGATCTGCGCTGGAAGCGGTCCCCCGTCATCTGGTAGAGGGGAGCCGACGAATTAGCATGTCGTATGCCCAGTTGTGGAAAGAGTACCTGCGGGCACAAGGCGCCAAAGTTGCACTGCTCTCATTTGCCCTTTTCAGCAGCATCGCACTGCAGCTCTTGTCCCCGCAGATCGTCAGGCGCTTCATCGACGACGCGGCGGCGGGCGCGGAGGTTTCCGCGCTCGCCCGCCTCGCCGTGCTCTTTCTGGTCGCCGCAGTGGCCAATCAAGGCTTGGGAGCGCTCTCGGCGTATTTGGGCGCCGATGTGGGCTGGCGGGCGACCAACAGCCTCAGGGTCGATCTCTTTCGCCACGCGCTTCGGCTCGACATGCGGTTTCACAAGGAGCGCTCGCCCGGTTCCCTTATCGAACGCATCGACGGAGACGTCACGCACTTGGCAAACTTTTTCTCGCAGTTCGCGGTGCGGGTGACGGGGGGCATGCTCCTTGTCGGGGGTATCCTCGTGCTCCTCTGGATCGAGGATTGGCGCGTCGGCCTTGCCTTGACCGCTTACGTCATCGTCGTCGTTTACGTGCTCATCAAGCGGCGCGAGGTCGCTGTGCCGGCGACCGAGGTCCAGCGCGAGGCCAACGCGAACGTATTCGGATTTATCGAGGAACGGCTGAGCGGAATCGACGACATCCGGGCGAACGGCGCCGGAGCGCACGTCATGAACCGATTGGTCGACGTGCAGCGGAAGTGGTTCGACGACAGCCGCAAAGCTTGGAACCTGCAAGTTTCGGTCTTTACGGTCATGCTCGCGATGACGTCCATAGGGCACGTCGGCATTTTGGCCCTCGGCGTTTGGCTCTATCTAGAGGGCGCCGTCACGCTGGGCGCTGTCTACCTTTTCTTTAACTACATGACGATGCTCGAGGGCCCCTTGGATGAGATCTCCCAACAAATGCAGGAGTTTCAGCACGCTGGGGCGGGTGCGCGCCGCGCCCGAGAGCTGCTCGCAGAGCGCCCCCAGATCGTGGATGGCAGCGGCGGCGCCCTAGCCGCCGGCCCGCACGAGATCCGCTTCGAACGTGTGTCGTTTTCGTATGATGAGCAACCGGTGCTAAAGAACGTCGACTTTCGCCTGCGGGCCGGAGAGACGTTAGGCCTCCTCGGGCGCACGGGGAGTGGCAAAACGACGCTCGTGCGGCTCCTTTTTCGCCTATACGACCCGACGAGCGGCCGGATTCTCCTGGACGGCGCCGATGTCCGAGACCTCACGATCGCCGATTTGCGCAAGGAGGTCGGGCTCGTCACCCAAGACGTGCAGCTTTTCAGCGGGACGATCCGGGACAACCTGACCTTTTTTGATCCCGAGATTACCGACGAGCGGCTCTATGACGCGTTTCATGCACTGGGAGTCGAATCGTGGATCAAGAGGCTCCCGCAAGGGCTCGACACACCATTGGGCGCGGGCGGAGCGGGGCTTTCGGCCGGGGAGTCCCAGCTACTCTCCTTTGCCCGACTCTTTCTACAGAATCCCGGCGTCGTCGTGATGGACGAACCCTCGTCCAGGCTCGACCCGGCGACAGAGCGCCTCCTCACCGAGGCGACGGAACGCTTGCTAGAAAATCGGACCGGCATCATCATCGCCCATCGCCTCGAAACGGTCCGGCGTCTCGACAAGATCATGGTACTCTCAAACGGCGAGATCGCCGAGTTTGGACCGCAAAGAACCCTGGCGGAAGATCCCAGCTCGCTCTATCACGCGATGCTTGCGATGAGCGTGGACTCCGGATTGGACGACCACCTCGAAAGGCTTGGCGTATGACGATACAGACGAACGAACGACCATTTCCCACCGGTGTCTATATATGGCGGCTTTGCACGTACCGCCCCTTTCACTTCGCCGCGAACATCGTGCTTTGGGGGCTTTTTCACACCTTGCCGCTGGCGTACGGCCTGCTGACCAAAGCGATCTTTGATGGCCTTTCGGGATCGGCGGCGGCCGGCCTAAACGTGTGGACCTTGCTCGCGCTCTTTGCCCTTGCCAGCTCATTTAGGGTCGGTCTTTTCAAGCTCGGTTTCGACGTGTACGCGACCTACTACCTCATGGTGCAGGCGCTTCTCCGCCACAACCTGCTGGACCACCTGATGCGGGCTGCAGGGTCCCGAACGTTGCCGGAGTCGCCGTCTCAGGCCGTCACCCACTTTCGAGACGATGTGGAGGACGTCGTCCGCTACGTTGAGACCTGGATGGACCTGGGCGGGTTTGCTCTGTACGCCATCGGCGCCGCCGTGATTCTCGTGATGGTCGATCCCATCATCACGCTGGCCGCCTGTGGACCGATGGTTGGCATGGTGCTGCTCATGCGGAGCCTAGGTCCCGTCATCCGTCGCTACCGGCGAGAGTTTCGAGTGCGGACGGAGAAAGTGACCGGATTTATCGGGGAGACGTTTGGAGCCGTCCAGGCTGTCAAGGTGGCAGGGCGCGAGCGCCAAATGGCGGCCCGCTTTACCGAGCTTGGCGAAGCGCGCAAAGCGGCAGCGCTCAAAGATACCCTGCTCAGCGAGTTGATACGTACCGCCAACGCCAACCTCGTCAACGTCGGCGTCGGCGCCGTCTTGCTCCTTGCAGCCGCGAGGATGCGGTCCGGCGTCTTTACCGTCGGAGATTTCGCGCTCTACGTCAACCTCTTGCCCCGGATCACCCGCGTCCTCACGGGCATCGGGGAAGCGATGGCGCATCATAAGCGTGCCCGTGTCGCCTTTGACCGCTTCCACCACCTGCTTCAAGACAGCCCGCCTGAGAAGATCGTGGCGCCGGTTCCCCATCGCCCCGGCGGCGCTCGAGCGGGCGAGCCGATCGATGCGCTGAGGGACGAGATCCCGCACCGCCCCTTCGAGCGCCTCGAAGTGCGCGGCCTTACTTATCACTATCCCGGAACGCGTGCGGGCATCGAAGATATAAGCTTCACGGTAAATAAGGGCGATTTTGTGGTGATTACGGGCCGGATCGGATCTGGAAAAACGACGCTCCTAAAAGCGCTCATGGGACTCGTGCCGGCCGAGTCGGGGGAGATTCGCTGGAACGGAGAGGTCGTGGGGGATCCGGCAAGTTTCTTCCGGCCCCCCCACTCATCGTACACGTCGCAGGTGCCGCGCCTGTTTAGCGAAACGCTGCGGGAAAACATTCTGCAAGGCGTCGAACACGAGGACCGCATTCACAGGGCGCTCGATCTGACCGTGATGCGCGACGACGTGCGCGCCATGGACCACGGCCTCGACACACTGGTCGGATCCAGGGGCGTCAAGCTCTCGGGCGGCCAGATTCAGCGCACGGCGGCGGCCCGGATGTTTGTCCGCAACGCCGACATCATGGTCTTCGACGACTTGTCGAGCGCCTTGGACATCCAAACGGAGCGGACCATGTGGGACGCGCTCTTTGACGACCGCTTGGCGACGTGCCTTGTGGTAAGCCACCGAAGGATCGCGCTCCGTAGGGCAACCTGGATCATCGTCCTCAAAGACGGCAGGATCGCCGGACAAGGCACACTTGAAGAGCTCCTAGCCACCAACGACGAGATGCGCTCACTTTGGGCCCGGTCCGAGCCGCACTAGAGTCCGTGTGGCTCAAGCGGCGACGATTATTTACTGCCCTCCCGCATCGGCCTGTCCCGAAGCCGCCTGCACCGCAGCCTCGTAGAGCTCGTCGTAACGCCGTACGACTTCCCACGTAATGTCGACGACAAGCTTGTAGTAGAACACGCTCGAACTATCGATGATCAACGAGTAGTCGCGCTCTTGGCCGATGATGTTCAGCACCTGGCCGATATCGTTGAGCACTCGGTTTCTGAGGAGCTGTTGCCGGGCGTTGATCTCGTTTTGGGCCTGGACGACTCGCTGCTGCAGTTCATCGATCAAACTGTTCAGCTCTTCCTGCTTTGCCGACCGATCCGACTCCGACAAGTTGGTGGCGGCAAGCTCCGTCTGCAAAGCGTCGACTCGAGCGTTGATCTCGTCGATCTGCGCTTGCCTTTCCCGGGCAAACTGGGCCAAGTCGGCGTTCGCCTGTTTTCCGGCGACGGACTCCGACATGACGACCTGAAGATCCATGACGGCAACCTTCAGTGACTGAGCGGAAGCGCTCAACGCTCCTCCAAGCAGCACGACTGCAAAAACGAGAAACACTAACCCGACTTTTCGCATCCCTTACGCCCCTTAACCTCGCATAAACGATTGATCTGCTTCATTTTGTCAATGCGTCTAAAGATACGTCGAAGCGTCTTGGTCTTCCTTCCCCGTCTTTTAAAGGAGGGGCGCATTCACAAGTAACGCACGGTAAATAGGCGCCACGGATTGCCGCGAATTTGCCGGTCGCAGCGTATCACCATTTCGACGCCTTCCTCCGTCTGGACTCGGAACGTGTGCGCTTTGACGTACGTTTCACTACTGTCATGGGCCCGAAGGACCTTTGAGCTCTCGAGCACCTTTGCGACATGGTATGTGGTTCCCCGCCATGTAAAGCGCATCGGACAGGATGGCGCGCCACTGCCTAGGTTTGAGGCGGAGATCGAGGAGACGTCGACCTGGATGGGCTCCGAAATGAACGTATCCTTGGGCACGTCGCCCCACCTACCCGTCATCGGTAGTTGACAAACTGCAGTTCAATCCCAAAGTCCCGCTCTTTCAGCGCGTGAATCACGGCCTGAAGGTCGTCCCTCGACTTGCCCGAGACGCGCACTTGATCCTCCATGATCTGGGCCTGCACTTTCAACTTCAGATCTTTGATCGCAGCGACGAGCTCCCTGCCCTTCTCTTTGGAAATTCCCTGGATGACCTCGGCCCTCTGCCGCACCGTTCCTCCGGCCGCAGGCTCCACCTTCCCAAATTGAAGCGCCCGGACGGAGACGCCGTACCGGGCGAACTTGGCCTTTAGCATCTCGATGACCGCGTTCAACCGGTACTCGTTTTCAGCGGAGATGACGATCTCCTCTTTGCGGTCCCAGGTGACTTCGGCGTGGCTGTCCTTGAAATCGTAACGCTGCGCGATCTCCCGGTTGGTCTGATTGATCGCATTGTCGACCGCCTGAAGATCGACTTTCGAGACGACATCAAAGGATGCGGTTTTAGACACTGAAACGTCACGCTCCTATAACGGCAAAGGTGAAGCCCTTGCTCAAAGAGAGTGACTCCTCGGGCAAAGACCCCACCATCGCCTCGTTTTTCATTGGTTAATGCCGGCATCCCGGCAAGGTTTCACGATTAGAAGTTGTGCCCCACCGAGACCCCCAACGTGAGGATGTACTCCGGGCCCTTGGGCGCGTACTGGCCGCCAGGGGCGCCGTACGTACGGCTGATGCCGATTGTGGGACGGACGTGGTTCCACCTCGTGTAACCCACGGAGAGCGATACCAACCCTGAGCCGTCGCTCAGGTTGCCAAGCCAAAACAGGCCGGGAGCAAAGTCTCCCATAGCCTTGCCCGACACATTGACGGAGAGCGCTCCATACTGACGTCCGGTGGAGATTATGTCGGTAAAGCTGAGCTCGCCCGCTTGGACCAACGCGAAGATGCCCGGTCCATTCTCCCTTACAAACGCGCCGTCGTACCCTTCCCCGTTGTAGTAGTATTGTCCGGCGCCGGAGATGGAGTAGCGGCGGTCGGGGTCGGTGTACGTGTAGTGAACCCCGGCGGTGACGTGGGCAAAGAGCGACTCCTTGTCCTCTGTGACTGCAAGCCCAAATGGGTGCTCAGGGCTGATTGGGACGCTGCGCACAAACCGCTTGTCCGAGCCTTTGCTCAAGACCGCTTCCCCAAATAGACTCGCCTTTCCAAGGGATGTCGAGAGGGTCGCCATGGCCCTCGGCGCCCGATCGGCCCGGTAATAAAGGCCGACGCCCACCTCGCTCCGGCCCATGACGAACTCGGCCTTGGGCGCAAGCGCTACTTGTCCGCCTGCCGTGTTGCTGAGCACTGCGTAGTTGTAGAAGTTGTTTCGCCCGGATGGAACGTGCAATCGCAGGGCAACTGGCCCTTCTCGCTCCGCGTCGGGGTTTTCCGGGTCGATGCGTCCGACGTTGACAATGTCCGCGGGGCTGAAGAAATACCCTACGCCCCAGTTGATCGTCTGTTTTCCTGCCCGCAAGAACGCGCGATCCCCCGCGCTGTAATCAGCGAACAACTCATGCAGTTGAAACGTTGGCCCGTGGGCTGCTCCGTCGGCGATTCCCGCGGTCCACTTGGATTTGGCAAATAGCCTAAAGTCACGCCTGGGGCGAGCGTCTGCAAACAAAGACCCGTTCAAGCTCACACCAACGCTTTCGACCGCCTGCTCCGCTTGTCCATCGGCCCAGTTTCGCGCTGCCTCGAGCGCCAAGCGGTAGTTGCCGCCAAAATCGACGCCGTCGCTCACGAGGAAGACGTCTTGCAAAGCGCTTCCCGTCGGTTCCTCGATCTCAATGAGCAGACCGTCGCCCGATCCAAACAGCGCGTCCTCGTCAAGGAAAAAGAGGTCATCGCCAAACGATCCTTGGGCTGCGGCCATAGTAGCGGCGAGCGCCAGCGCCAACATGGCGATGGCCCCACCGCGAAACACCGGCTTAAGACGCAAAACCGTTCACCTCGATCTATCGATTGGCCCGCTCGACGAAGGCCTTAGTAAAGACGGAGTCGGGGAGGTCCTTTAAGTCGACCTCAGTCAGCGTGACCTGCGTCCGACTCCCCGGGACCAATTCGTCAACAAAGACCATGACACTCGGTATCACGGCGTTTCCCACTTTGATGTAATTAGGGAAAAGTGCCGTGCGCATCAGGCGCTTCGTCAAGCTGTAACTTTCCATCTTGAGCAACAGATTGCTCCCTTGCGCCACCCAGATGCGAAGGAACGGATCGGTCACTTCGTTGTGCACCGCTTCGAGGTCGATGATGTACACCTGGTAGCTGCCGAGCACACCCTCCTCGTACGCGGTCACCCGGTAATCGTCGGCAAGGCTGCTTTGCGAAAAGTCGGAGTTGCGTGCGTCGCTCCCCTCAAAGCTGTCCTTGAGCGACGTGTGTGAGAACTTCCGGCTTTCGGGATCGTAAAACCAAAGGTTTTCCTCGTCCATCAGGTACCCTTGGCCCCTTTGCACCGCAGGCTCCTCGATCAAGAGCAAAAACTTGTTCTCCCGATCACGCCGAAACTGCCGGACAACCAATTTCTCAATCCCTTTTTGGGGGTCCTGTACGATCATCGTGACGACGGACGAAAAGTCTGTGTCGTTAAAGTTGCTCTGATCGTCGATGGCCTTTAGGATCGCTTGAATGTCCGGTTCGGCTGCGAGCCCTGGCGCAGATGCGAAGAGCGCGCAGGCCGCAAGCGCTCCTAACAAGGCCATAAAGGTCAACGTCAAGTTGCCGAATGTCGTTTTTGTCTTCAGCATGGTTTTACAACCTCGCTTCTCAGTTCCCGCCGCTGCTCGTCTAGGTAGCGCAGCAGCTTCTGCATAAAGTTTCATCGCTTTTGGCGACACCCTTCTCGTCGGTGGGTGACTCCTCAAAGCTTGCGAGCCCCCAAGCGCTCTAGTAGTGGCTGCCGAGCGCCTTGACGGGTTTGAGTCGGGCTGCCGCATTGGCTGGCAACAAAGCGGCGAGCAGGCTCATCGCCAGGACGATCGCCAGGTTGCCGACGAGATCTCCCGGAGTCACGAGAAACGTGATGTGACCCCCGTCCATGAAAAACTCAAGGCCCTGAGCGTCGGAGAACGTAAACCGCGAGACGATGGCGGCGATGATGCCCGCAAGCGCCAACCCGACGACTCCGCCGCCGAGGCTGATGATCGCCGCCTCCCATAGAAAGATGCTGCGCACCGTCTTGCGCTGCATGCCAAAGGCGCGCATCGTGCCGATCTCCCGCGTGCGCTCGATGATGATCATTCGGAACGTATTTAAGATGCCGACGCCCGTAATGAGCAGCAAGATGACGAAGATCCCAAGCGCGATGCCGTCTAGGATGGACATTGCCGCCACGACCGGCTGCATCATTTCGTTGAGCGTCGTGACGGAGAACTTGGTGCCTTCCCAAGGCTCTTTGGCAATCACTTCGGCAACCGCCCCAAACATCTGCCCAAAAGCTTCCATGCTCTGCTCTTCATACTCCGCTATCGAGGAGACGTCGGCAAGGGGGCGCTCCGCCGGCGAGCCGGCGTTTACGATCGCCTGGTAGATGTCGTTTGCGACCGCATCGATATCCTTAAGGTCGTAGAGGAAGACGTTAAACCACTGATACTCCTTTGCATCCAGACCAATCAGGCTGTTCAAGTACTCAATGCTCGTATACGCCGAGGTCATGCCAAACCCGGCGGTATCCTCAATGATCGCCGTGACCCGAAACTCGCCGACGTTTTGCTGGCCGGTGACCGTCATCAAGCGCACGAGGACGCTCTCGCCCGCCTCGACACCGAGCCGCTCCGCAACCGGCGCCGGGAGAATGAGCCCTTGCGGGTCTGAAAAGTCATCGAGCGTTCCCTCCCGCAACTGGAGTCCACGCGCCAGCTCCGTCTCGACCGAATAGTCCACGCCGTCGATCCATTGCGTGGCGGTTCTCGAGCCAAAGATCAAGGTGGCAGAGACGCCCGAGCGACGGTGAATCGATTTGATGCGGGGGTCCGCCTCATCGACCGCGCTCCTCAAAACCTCATCGTCGCCAATGAGGCTGACCTCTCGGCCAGTCTCTGTCAACTCCGCGCCGTTCACAAAGATGTGACCGCCCATGGCGTATGAGAAGTTTTCCTTGATGTTGCCGACCGCTCCGGACGTAAAGGCGTTGAGCAGCGTGATGATCATGACGCCGAATGCGATCGCCCCGCCCAGCAAGACGGCGCGCTTCATTTGTCTACGAGTGTTGCGAAAAGCGATGCGAATGACGCCGCGCATAATGTTTGATCACTCCTGCATAGCTTGGGCCGGTTTGGTCTTGAGTGCGATCGACACGGGATAAAGGCTCGCCACGACGCCGATCACCACGACCACGACCAGCGACATAACGATCGCGCTCAAGGAAGGCGTCGGGTGCAACACTTTGCCCCCGAACAGGATCTCGAAAAAGACGTTCGGCGCCTCGATTCCGGTGGCGTTGAGAACAAAGAGCACGATCACGCCCAGGATAATTCCGATGACGCCGAATATGCCGGACGTCAACACGGTCTCCCACGCGATCATTCTCCGAATGAACTTCTTTTGAGCGCCGAGCGCGCGCATCGTACCGATCTCCGTCGTTCGCTCGGTAACGGAAATGACGAGTGTGTTCATGATGATGATGACGGCCACGACGGCAATGACGAGGACGACGACGTTGAAGACGCTCTTGGTGCCGTTTGCTAAGAGCGCGACCGACCCGGCGCCGGCGAGCCATCCCGAGGCCATTGCATCGATCTCGTTCTCCTCAAAGAAACGCTGGAAGTCGAGGATGGCCGCTGCCGGATTGACGCCGTCCTCCAGCTTCACGAGCAGGAAGTGCCACGCTCCCGAGTCGTCAAAGAACGCCGCCTCTGCGTCGCCCGCCGCGCCAAAGCTCGAGAGGAGCGCATCCTCATCCAAAGCCCCGGTGGAGACTTCAATCTCCTCGATGACGCCAAACGAGAAGAGCGCATCGTCCGTCCCGCCGAAAAGCGCGTCTTCGTCGATGCCGCCCAAGATCGCCGCCTCAACGTCGGTCAAATCGGCCGCGGAAACAGGGGCGACGTTCATGCCGGCAAGCGCCCGGACATTGGTGATGTCCATGATTGAGACATAGTCGAGCGTAGGATTGCTTTGCTTAAACCGGAAAATGCCCCGCACCGGCACCTCCCGTATGCGGATGCCCGCCGTCTGGTTCATCCCGGTAAGGAGGACCGTATCTCCGGGCTCGATCTTGACGTCCAAGCCGCGCTCGAGCTGCTCGGCGATAAAGGCCGAAAGCAAGATCCCCTCTTCGCCCGGAGCGAGCATCCGTCCGCGCTCGAGCTCGATGTTGTCGGGAAACATCGCCTCGTAGTATGTAGGGTCGATCCCGAAAAACTGTGTAAAGCTTCGCTTCTCCCCGTAGTCTACGATCGACATCGCCGTCGCTTGGGGGTTGACCGCTTCGACGAAGGGCCGCGACGCGACGTAATCGAGTACGGTCTGGTACTCGGGAATCGTCGGCACCGACGTATCGAGTGCGTCCGCGGTCTCAAAGCCGACGATCGACAGCCCGCCCCGGTGCGTGCCGGTGATTACCACATGGCCGGTGTAACTTTCAATGTACGACCTTTGGATCCCGCGGGCGGCCGTGTCCATGAGCGAGTTGCCGATAATCAAAACGGCGATCCCGATCGTGATGAGGATCCCGATGATCAATGTCTTCGTCTTGTGTTGCCGGATGTTGCGGTAGGCTATTTTCGCAATCACGCTCGCGATCCCGCCTCTTCGGCCGAGCGAACGCCGTTTCGGCGCAAGTCTTCGACGACGAGCCCGTCCAGGAGACGGATCACGTGATCGGCGATCGCGACGATTTCCGAGTCGTGCGTTGAAAAGATGAACGTCGTCTCGAGCTCGTGGTTTAGTTTCTTCATCAATTCGATGATCGACTTGCCCGTCTTGGAGTCGAGGTTGGCCGTGGGCTCGTCGGCGAGTACGATATCGGGCTTGGTGACGAGCGCCCGGGCGATCGCCACCCTCTGGCGCTGACCGCCGGAGAGCTCGCTCGGTTTGTGCTTGCGGTACGGCTCTAGCCCGACCGCTCCGATGAGGAAGTCGATCCACTCCCGCGACTCCGCCTTGTTGGGGCGCTCTTTGCCAAGGAGCAGCGGAAACTCGATGTTCTCATACACGTCGAGCACGGGAATGAGGTTAAAGGACTGAAAGATGAAGCCGAGGCTCTTGTGCCGAAGCGCAGTCAGCTCCTTGTCCTTGAGGGATCCCGTTTCCTTGCCTGCGATCTTGACGACTCCGGAGGTCGGGGTGTCGATACATCCGATCATATTGAGAATCGTGGACTTGCCCGAGCCGGACGGCCCGGTGATCGAGATGAAATCCCCCTTTTCGATGGTGAATGAGACGCCGCGCACGGCATGCACTTCAGTCTTGCCAAGCGGATATACCTTTTTCACGTCGATCAACTCGACGATCACCTGTCGCTCGCTCACAAACGAATCCTCACTTTCAAGCGCTGCTCAAAGATCCACACTCAATAAGGGCCTATCTTGAGCCACAAGCACCCTCATCGTACCTCTCTTGGATCGTTTCCGTCAACCGTGCCATTTATTTACAGAGCCCGATGGCAAGCCGAAAAGCGACGTTACACGATGTCCGTCAATCACCTTGTGCTCCTATATGAATACAATGGCCATCGACATGCTCGCTCCCGTTTTTTCTAGAAAAAGGAGAGGTAGACTTGGCGACCATTGGCAGCCAGCAAATCATTTATGAACCTTGGGGAACCCGGACCGCCCGCAACGCCCATCCCGCGCAAACAAAGGCTCAAGTGAAAGAAGAGCGGACTACCGGGCTCTTCGCAGTGCCCACGGGCGTCGGCAATCCCATCACCGTGTCAGTGTTTTTGAGCAATCCGACCCCGCAGCCCGAAAGCGCGGAAGTCCGGATCCGGCGAGTGACGGACGGAGAACTTACCACAGTCTTTTATCGCATCTTGAGCGTGCCTGCGGGTGAAGTGAGAAAAGTCGACCTAAGCGATCTCGCAGGCCAGACGATCGAGGTTTCCGTATCGCCGATCAGCGCCGCCATCGTGCCGTCGGTATCGGTCACGGAGTACTTCCCCGCGGACGGCGGCATCATCGTGCGATTGGCAAAATACCCTGGCGAGTTCGTGTACGTCTGAATTAATTCGGTTTTTATCAAGGAGTCACCCACTTGGCCGCCCGACCTTGTCAGCCTGGCCTGACTACCGTACGGATGAAAATCCTGGCGGGCCCGCACGGCCGGCCCTATCGGCGGCAAGTGGGGACGCAGGCTATCGGATTCTCAAAAGGAGATTAGACGGATGGCAACTCAATCGACAGGTTTTTTCACCGTGGAAACGGGCACAGCGGTCATCGCCGTGCGCCTGCGCGTCTTCCTCGCCAATCCCGAGAACGCGCCGTACCAAACCAGAGTCGATGTCGTAAAGCGGCGTAACGGGCAAGTTTACGAGGTCGTCTCCGAAGAGGTCACGATCCCGGCCGGCGCCACCCGTGTCATCGAGATCGACGACGTGGCCGGAGAGGATGTCCAAGTTACGGTCGACCTCCCGGAGCGTGAGTACCCACCGCAGAGCCCCGTCGTGCCGGGCGTAGCCGTCATCAGCGCTTTTGCCCCCGACGACGAGGTCACGCTCCTGCACTGGATCTCGGCGAGCGACTTCGCTCCGGTCTCATAAGGGCCGCGATACTTCCGCTCAAATCGGCGGGCGCGGGAAGCATTCCACCGCGTCCGCCGCTTTCCCCGATTTGGGTCTGTAACGCAGGAAATTTTATCCTGAGGCGAACAGGTGTGCGCGTGTTGGGGGCGAACCAAGAGCCATCGCCGCATTTTACATAGGGCGCAACCTTTGATCTATGCTCGCGGCAATCCATTTGGAATGAGGCGTTAACATGGCAGGGCGATTCGTATTGCTCGTGGCGACGACGAACGGCGCCTTTCTCTGCGAGACGGACAACGATCGACAATCGTGGCAGATCCACGGCCCCCACCTTCCCGGTTGGGAAGTATACAGCATCTTGGGCGACAACTCGGGGTCTAATCGTCTGTTCGCCGGCACCCACCATCGTGCCGGAGGAGCGACGATTCAGTACAGCGACGACTTCGGCGCCAAGTGGCAACCCGTAGAGGCCGGTCCATCGTTTCCAAAACCCAGGGTCTTCGACTATGAGACGTTTCAGTGGGTCAATCCGGCCGACGACAACCCGCACAAGATGGTGTTTTCACTCAACCGCATCTGGCACCTGGCCGAAGGAGGCCCCGAGCAACCCGACACGTTCTTCGCAGGGACTGAGGAGGCCGCCATTTTCAAAAGCCGTGACGGCGGAATGACCTGGGAGGAGCTCGACGGACTCACCAGCCACCCGACTCGGCCCCACTGGGGTCCCGGAGCGGGCGGCATGGGGCTGCACACCATCATTCCCCACCCAACCAACCCGGACCGGATATGGGTCGCCATGTCGTCTGCCGGCGTCTTTCGGACGGACGACGGCGGCAAGACCTGGCAAGTGTGTAACGAAGGCCTGCACCCCGTGCCTACAGGCAAACCTCGGGATGAAAACATCGGCTGCTGCGTCCATAAGATGGTCCTTGACCCGGACGATCCCGACGTCCTCTACATGCAGGACCACGGCTCGGTCAACAAGTCGGTGGACGGCGGCGACAGTTGGTTTCGGATCGAGGAGGGCCTTGGAAAAGAGGGCGATGACCGCTTCGGCTTTCCGATCGTCATGTCCCACACGGGCGACTTGTATATCTTTCCTCTGACAAGCAGCGAGCATCGGGTCGCGCGGGGCGGCGCCCCGGTCGTATACCGATCGACGGACCGCGGCGAGAGCTGGCACCCGGTCAAGGGTGACTACTCGAGCCAGAGCAGTTACGTCAACGTGCTTCGTGACGGCATGGCGGTCGATTCGCTCGATCCCTACGGCCTTTACTTTGGGACAAGCTCCGGCGAGCTCTTCTACTCGCTCGACCGAGGCGACAGTTGGCAAGCGATCCCTGCTCGATTCCCCCGGATCACGTCGGTGCGGGCATGGGTGCCGACGGCATGAAGCGCGTTCAACTCTTCGTCGGCACCAAAAACGGACTCTTCCGATTTGACGCGGACGAAGACAGGCGATCATGGCGTTTGAGCGGCCCATTCCTGCCTGGGTGGACCATCTCGGCGCTTCACGTCCCGCCCCGGAGCAATGGGCAAATCCTCGCCGCCACGTGCCACCTCGCCTACGGCCCGACCATCCGTGAGAGCGCGGACCATGGCGAGACGTGGCGTCAGTTTATCGGCAGCCCTCGGTACAGCGAGTCAATCGAGGGCGGCGAGCGCTACAGCGTCAAACAAGTGTGGACGATTGCTGCCGCAGACGAAGGACAGACCTATTTTGCAGGCGTCGACGACGCGGGGATCTTTGCGAGCGCCGACGGAGGATCGACATGGCGTGAGGTCCCCGCGTTTGCGAAGGCGTTCTCGGCTTTGCCGCACAACCGGCGAAGCGGCGTGGCCGTCGACTCGATTGCCGTCGATCAAGGCGACCCAAAGCGAATATGGGTCTCAGCGAGACGGTCGGGCGTCTTTCGCTCCACAGACGGAGGCGCGTCGTTCGAGCGGTGCGACGCCGGCCTGCCGGACATCGTGATGCTGGCGCAAAATCCGCGCCGCCCAGACGAACTGTACGCCCAAACCGCCAAAGGGATGTACCGCACGACCGACGGCGGCAATACCTGGAACCCGGATTTCGCAGGGCTTCCAAGCCGCTTTGGGTTTGCGCTTCACGTCGCAAGTGACGGGACCGCGTACACCGTCCCACTCGAGAGCCAAACGGAACGCCACGTGAAAGGCGGGCGATTGCAGGTATATCGCAAAGTCCAAAACGGGGCAAATTGGGAGCCGCTCAGCGCCGGGCTTCCCGAGCATCCTTATTACGCCGGAGTGTTGCGCTCGTCGCTTCATACGGACGACCTCGACCCGCACGGTGTCTACTTTGGGACCACCGCGGGCGAAGTGTTCGCCTCGAGCGATGCGGGAGCGACCTGGCAAAGGCTGCCCGGAGGATTTGCGCGGATCACGACCCTACAAGCTCGCGTGATCGAGGCGTGAGGTCGTTTTAGATTCATGGTTTTTTGAGCTCGCAACTGGTTCGCGCCTCGCTGGGCGTCGCGGAGGCTTCGAAAGGCTAGGATGGCCGAAAAAGCCGGAGCGCGAGTGAGGGAGAGCTAGGACGGCTCGACCGAACGTCCCAGCTAGGCGTGGACCAGTTGCTATAGAACGAAAGCCCAAAGGAGACCGATACGGTGACGATCGAAGTGAGCGTTCCATCGATGTTAAAAGACTGCACCGGAGGCCAAAGCCTCTTCCATATCGAGGCGGAAACTCTGTCGGAAGCCGTTCGCAGCCTCTTCGACGTCTACCCCCTATTGCGTCTGCACGTCTTTGACGAAACGGGCGAGCAGCGCCCCCACGTGCTCCTCTACTACAATGAGGAAAACATCAAATGGCTCGAAACGCTCGACATTCCGCTCGAATCCGGCGACCGCCTCACGCTGCTGCAGGCAGTGTCGGGAGGATAGAGGGAAATCGCAGGTTCCGGCGTATGTTGGAGGGCGAAAAGGTGCAGCACGAGCACTGAAAGGTGGAGTGAACATGGCGGAAAAAATCCGGTTGACAATCTTGGGATGCGGCGGAAACTCCCGCGGCCACGCGCGACGCATGCTCGCCCGCAGTGAGGAAGTCGAAATCGTAGGCGTATGCGACATTCGGGAGGACATTGTACAAGCTTATATTGAGAACTGCTTCCAAGAAGTAGAGAAAAAACCCCAGGGCTTCACCGACTACGACGAGATGCTTGCTTCGCTGAAGCCCGACGCGGTCCTCATCTCCACGCCCCACACGCTTCACTACGAGCATGGAATGAAGGCGCTCGAGGCCGGTTGCCACGTCTTCATGGAGAAGCCGATGGTCACCGAAGTCGAACAGGCCTACAAGATTGCCGACAAGGTGAAGGAGACCGGCAAGATCTTCGTGGTTGGATACAACACGCCGTGCACGCCGGCCTTCAAGTACCTCAGGGATCAGATTCGTGCCGGCACATGGGGGCGCCTCGAGATCGTGACGGGTTACCTCACTCAAGGCTGGAAGCGCGGCACGCAAGGGACCTGGCGGCAAAACCCGGCTCTCTCCGGTGGCGGCCAGGCCTACGACAGCGGCGCTCACCTCCTGAACAGCCTGTGTTGGTCCGTCGAGCAGAAAGTCGCGGAAACCCACGTCTTCATGGACAAGTGCGGCACCCCGGTCGACATCAACTCGACGATCAACATTCGGTTTGAAAACGGCACGTTTGCGGCGATCGCCATCAGCGGCAACTGCAATGCACGAGGCGGAAGCCACACCGCGTTTATCTTCGAAAACGCCAGGGTCGAGATCGACGGATGGAACGGCCAGTGGATCCGTGTCTACACCCGGGACGGTGAGATCGAAGTCCCACTCGAGGAAGACGGACCCAAGACTCCGGACGACAACTTCATCAACGCGATCTTGGGACGAGAAGAGCCGCGCACCACGCCCCAAAACGGCATCGTCCACAGCGAGCTGATGGAGTCGATCTACCGGTCCGCAGAGACGGGCCAGCCTGCAAGGGTTGCATAAATGGACTCGGGCGCCGTCCACGTCTGGTCGGCCGATGTAGAGATCGGGGAGCGCGCCGCGTCGCGGCTCGCTCCTCTTTTGTCTCCTGAGGAAAAGGCGAGGGCCGGGCGATACAAATCCAAATCCCGGGCCGCGCAATTTATCGTGGCGCGCGGGCTCCTTAGAAGGATTCTCGGCGAAATCACGGGCGTTCCCCCGTCTGACCTGCGATTTACCACCAACGAGCACGGAAAACCTACGTTCGCCGAGGACGAGATCAATCTTCATTTCAACGTCGCCCATTCCGAGAGCGTCGCGCTCATTGCCATCACCCGAGTCGGTCCCGTCGGCGTCGACATCGAGGCGATTCGATCCATTTCAAATATCGAACGACTCGCCCGCCGGTGGTTTTCGGACGAAGACTACCAGTACATCATGCACGCCGACACCTCGAATCAAGACGCCCGCTTCTTTCGACTATGGACTCGAAAAGAGGCCCTCCTCAAAGCGTGGGGCGTGGGACTTTCCTGGGAATCTTCCCGCGCCGTAAACGTCCTCAACGACTGTGTCGGCCCCCCTCCCCCCGACGTCCCCGGCGGCCCGGCCCGCCCCTGGGGAAACGAGCCGAAATGGTCGATCCGCTCGTGGTCGCACGCCTCCAAATACGTCGCGGCCGTCGCCGCTCCGGGCGAATCGTGGCGACTGGAGTTTCATAAGGCTCCGTCTTTCTAATGGCGGCGAAAGCCCCCTTGCGGCGACCCACATTCCGAAGCGGCCTACATTCCGAAGCGAGCCACATCCCAAAGCGGGCCGCTCAAAACGCGCAGCTTGATTCAAAAGGTTTCACAAGGCCCTGCGCGGAAGTTTCAGAACTCAACTGGACGGCGCGTCCAATTTGTCCTGGTCTTCATGAACACGCCGTGAAAGGGTGCGCCTTTCATGCTTGCACAACGCTTTGAAACATTGGTCGGCACGACGCTCATCCCAAGGACGTCGTTTCGCCCCTACCCCACCGCGGACGACCGCACTGCCTGGGAGCGCCTCCCTGAGCCGCTGCGCCGGACTCAGGTTGACGTGGGAGAGAGTTACCTCGGCTTTTCGTGGCCGGCCCTGCCGGCGACGCTCTTTATGGAGTATGCACGAAACGGGAATCGGCGAAACTTTGAACGCGCCAGCTTCGCCCGCCGGGGCGCCCTCGAGGGTCTCATCACTGCGGAGTGCGTGGAGGGAAGCGGCCGATTTATCGATGACATCGTAAACGGCATCTGGGCAATTTGCGAAGAGTCCTTCTGGGGCGTACCGGCGCACAACGATGTCCACGGGCTGCCGGGGGCGCCTCTCCCCGACACGGCGGATCCGATCATCGATCTCTTCGCCGCCGAGACGGGCGCTCTGCTCGCCTTTGCCCACTTCCTCCTAAAGTCCAGGCTAGACGGCGTGAGCGAGCTGATTGCCGACCGCATCGTGCGGGAGACCAAAGCGCGCATCATCGACCCGTTCTTGGAACGTGACGATTTCTGGTGGATGGGCCTTGTTGGCGACCGATGGGTGAACAACTGGAACCCCTGGTGTACGTCGAACTGCCTCACTGCCCTACTCCTTTTGGAACAGGACGAGGAACGCCGTCGCCGAGGCGTCGCCAAATCTTTGCGCATCCTTGACGCCTTTCTCAACGTCTATCCTCCCGATGGAGGATGCGATGAGGGCACCACGTACTGGGGTCGCGCCGGCGGTTCGCTCTTTGACTGCCTCGAGCTGCTCTTTCTCGCGACAGGCGGAGCGATCGACGTGTTTCATGAGCCCTTGATCGCCGAGATCGGCCGTTACATGGTGCGGATGCACATCAGCGGCGACTACTTTGTAAACTTCGCAGATGGGAATGCAACGCTTCAAGGCGGGGAGTCGGCGTTGCTGCTCTTTCGATACGCCAAGCGCATCGGCGATCCCCGCCTTGAAGCGCTCGGGGTCGCACGCCACCGGATGCACCCGGAGGCGACGCTTAGGACAAGAGGGTCGCTGCTCAGAAAGATCCCCGGACTCTTTACATACGAACAGCTCGACAACACACAGGCCGCCGCACCCTTCATCCGAGACTCGTGGCTCCCGCACACCCAAGTGATGGCAGCCAGGGAGCGCGAAGGGACCGATCAGGGCCTCTTTCTCGCTGCCAAGGGCGGTCACAACGCGGAGAGCCACAACCACAACGATGTCGGCAGCTTTATCGCTTACCTAAACGGAAACCCCATCTTGATCGACGCCGGCGTTGGGACCTACAGCAAGCAGACGTTTAGTGCGGACCGGTACAAGATTTGGACGATGCGCTCAAACTACCACAACCTACCCACGGTCGGGGGCGCAGAACAACAACCGGGCCCGAGCTATCGAGCCACGGGCGTCTCATACGATTCCAACGATGATCGGGCCGCACTCTCTCTCGACATCGCTTCAGCGTATCCGCCTGATGCAGGCATTTCCAGGTGGAGTCGAACGATGGAACTTCGCCGCGGCGAGCGCCCTGCAATCAATGTCATCGATGACTTTCAGCTCGAGCAAGACCAAGAGATCGTCTGGACGTTGATGACCCCCAAACGTGCAGACATCGACGACGCCGGAACAATTCGTTTCGAAGGCGGCGCGGCGCTAACGTACGACCCCGAGCTGGTCACAGCCTCTCAGGAGCGCATCGAGATCGACGACGAACGCCTCGGAGCCGTCTGGGGCGAAAGCGTATACCGCATCTTGCTCAAGACCAACAAGCCCGCAAGACGCGGGCGACTTGCGGTGACGCTTATCGAAGAGCGGTCTTAAGAGCGCCTACTGGCGCCACCAATCGTCGAAAGGCGACACGGGCAGCGCCCGCTTGTGGCGGGTTGCCAAAAAGCGGCCCTCGATTTTTTGTGCAATGTCGGGATCGACCGGTTTTCCTTCGAGGTAATCGTCGATCTGATCGTACGTGATGCCGAGTTCCGTCTCATCGGGCTGGCCCGGATTCTCATCGAGCAGGTCAGCCGTGGGCACCTTGAGGTAGAGGTTTTCCGGGGCGCCGAGCGCTTTCAGCAGCGCCTTTCCTTGCCTTTTCGTCAGTCCGGTAAGCGGCGTCACGTCGCACGTGCCGTCGCCGCCCTTGGTGAAAAATCCGGCCACGGCCTCGGCCGCGTGGTCGGTCCCGACGACCAGGAGCCCGTGCTGACCAGCGAAGTCGTAGTGCACCTTCATCCGCTCTCGAGCCTTGGTGTTGCCCTTGACGTAGTCGCGCAACGGCTCGCCGGTGGCTTCCTCAAACGCCTTTGCCGAGGCGTCGACCGCGGCTTTGATGTTGACCGTGCGTTCCTTGTCGGCCTTGATAAACCTGAGGGCCGCCTGGGCGTCCTCCTCGTCCCGCTGTACACCGTAGGGAAGCCGCAAGGCCGTAAACGAGACCTGCGATTTCGGATCGTCTCTGCGAGCCGCTTCGACCGCGAGCTGGACGAGGCGGCCCGCAAGCGTCGAGTCCTGCCCGCCCGAGATGCTGAGGACGTACCCCTTTGCTCCCGACCAGAGCAGGTAGTTTTTCAAAAACTCAACGCGGGATTCGATTTCCTCGGTGGGGTCAATCTCAGGCTTTACCTCAAGCTCGCGTATGATTTGCTCTCTAAGTGACGTGAGACTCATGGAAACACTCCTCCGACCGCATCGGCGCCTTGCTGGTGAAGCAATAGTACGTGCACCGGTTGGTCTTATTCGACCTCCGCTATAATCCTCTTCAGCGCTCGGCAAATGTTACCGAAATGGCAAGTTTGTTGCTGCCGCTGGGCTTGACCTGGCATACTCCACTGAAAATCCGTCTAGCACGTGTCCCCATTTGCCGCCCAATACGGCCAGCAATGCTGGCCCGCTAGGATCTTCATCCGCTCGTGGCTTGGCCGGGCCGACAAGGTCGGGCGGACAAGTGGGCGACTCCCTCAAAGAGGCTGCGCCGGCGGGTCGGTGAATAGTTGAATAGGAACGTGAAGCGTCAGAGCGTGGAGGTATAAGCAAAATGGCCATCGGCGGAGCGGGCGGCTTTGGAGGCATGGGAGGCCCTCAGGCGAACATCGACCTTTCTTCCCTCGGGCGGGGATACTCGAACGTAACTAAACTTGACGTCATCGTAGCGCACACACCGCTATGGTTTCCACTTGCGACCGGATTTGTAGCGGGAGTGCTGCTTTGGGCGATTCCGCTGGTGCTCTTTGGCGTCAATTCGCTGCTGACCTGGGCAAGCACCGGCGCTCCTGCGGACTTGACCTACCTTACACTGCGCCTTCCTGGGCTCGCACCCTACGTCAGCGGCGCCGGCGCACTTGGCGCCCTACTCGCGGCGCTGCGCCGGTATTCGGCAAGGAGCAAGCGGTACGTCACGTTCGGCAACTTTACCGTTACATTCAACACGGCTTTTGCGACACTCGCCGGTCTACTCATTGCCGTCAGCCTTGCGGTGTCCGGGTCCCGAGCCGGGCTCGCCGTTTGGCTAATGGGGCTTGGAGCCCCGGTGATGGGCTTCATGGTCGACGGCGTCTGGCAGATGCTTCACAACCTGCTCCTCAAACTCTTCGGGCGACCCGACATGGACGTACTCCTCACGATCGAAGCAGAGGGGTTTCTCATGCGCCATCCCGGTTTGGGCGACTTCGTGCTCCACAGTGTCGAAGTTTCCCGAGGGACGGCCCTAGTCAAGGGCGATTGGCCCGGAAAGGATACACGAGACCGGGTTGAACAGGCGCTTAGGTGCATCGACGGAGTCGACCGGGTCAAGTTGGAGCGCGCGTCGCTATAAAGTCATCGCTTCGCCGCAAAGTACCGGCGGAGCACCTCCTCGACGCCTTCCAGGTGATCCGTCATCAATTGCTGCGCCTCGATCGGATCGCGGCGCTCGATCGCTTCAAAGATTGCGACGTGCTCTTGGTGGTCTTGGTCCCTACCCGCATGAATTGCGAGGATCGCCTCCTGCTCCTTTGCGAAAAACTGCGTCAGAACCGTCATGATCTGGCCGAACACCAAATTGCCGGAGCTTTGCGCGACTTGCGCGTGGAAATCCATGTTGGAAGCTCGCAAACTGCGATCATCATGGATGTGGCTCGCCGCCCGATCCAATGTCTCCCGCATGCGCTCGATCTCCTCGTCGCTCGCCCACATGGCTGCAAGTGAGGCAGCAAGCGGTTCGATCGCCTTCCTCGCCTGGATCAGGTCGAGCAACACCTTTGGGCTCAGCTTGACCTCCATCGGGTTGGCGACGAAGAGCCGCTCCTCGAGGCTCTCGACGTAAATGCCCGAGCCGTGGCGCACACGCACAAACCCCAAGGTCTCAAGTTGCTGGATGGCCTCGCGCAAAGTCGGGTATCCGACCTCGAAGTGCTCGCACATCGCCTTGGTCGTTGGAATCTTATCGCCCGGCTCGTACCCGTTTCGTTTCAAGAAATCCAAGATCGCCCGCGCCACTTGGTCGGGCACACTTTGGCGAGCAATCGACGTCTCGTTCATGGTTCAACGCCTTTCCTCGGGAAAACGCAATAGAATTTGCAAAGAGATTTGATGACTGTGTCATTCCATCGATCGCGGCGGATCTCCTCCAGCGGATTTGATCGGCAAATTGCTGCGAACGATCCCGCCTACCAGGACACGGTGCGCGAACTTAAAGCGGAGCTCGCGTAGCTGCGTGAGGAAGTCGGCGACACGACCTTACCGTGACTGGCGCGTGATCGATTAGAACCAGTGTAGGAGCGATGCGGGATGTAAGCGAGGAGTCGAAACGGGGAGGCGTGGATTGCTCGCCTCCCCGTTTCGCGGCACTGCTACAAGAGATAAATAGGGCCCGTCGTCCCCCGGCAACTACAGGCAGCAGAAGACGACGGGCGCGACAAACTATGCCTCAAGCGTTAGCCACGGCTTGACACTCGGGCAAACTTACCATGAAATACCGCAGGCGGGACGGACGTGGGCCGTACCCTGCGATAAAGCGATGAACTGCACTTTTGGCAATAAAGGTGGAAGTCTCGGTTGGGGGTCTGACAATCGCGGCACAATCTCACGTGATCCATCTCCTTTCTCCTCTAGGGTGTTTGGGTCACAAAGAACGCATGATCCCTAAGATCATGCGCTTGGTGTACTCCTACGGGGTTAGCTGACGGGTTCGGGCGACCAACCGCCCTACCCGGGATCAACCCGGGATTCACCCCAAAAACTTCGGGTCCCCCGCTACCATAAAGGATTCGGAGATGTTCACTACCATCAATATACCACGTTCGCCAAGATATGCAACCCTTTTAGGGATTTTTTTGGTGATGAACCTCGGCCCAGAGCCCCTTTTAAGCATACCCGGTCACTTTGGCTGCTTTGGCAAAGAACACCCGCTTTCGAGGGGTGTTGATCCCC
>CAYRIY010000023.1:0-16956 GCA_964424335.1 uncultured Clostridia bacterium | reverse complement strand
AAGCCGGCGCTTGCCGAGAACGGGCTCGGGTGGGCCGATTCGATCACGTGATGGCGGGTGGTATCGATCATCGGAACCTTGTTCCTGGCGTTTCTACCCCAGAGGATAAAGACCACAGGTTGGGGCCGATCGTTCAATACCTCGATCACCCGATCCGTAAACCGCTCCCACCCCTTTCCCTGGTGCGAGTTGGCCTGTCCACGCCTGACGGTGAGTACCGTGTTGAGCAAGAGCACGCCTTGCCTTGCCCAGTGCTCGAGGCAGCCGTGGTCGGGAATGGGGCATCCAAGATCGCTGTTGAGCTCTTTGAAGATGTTTTGCAAAGACGGAGGCGGACTTACGCCCGGTTTCACGGAGAAGCTGAGTCCGTGGGCCTGGCCGGGGCCGTGATACGGGTCTTGCCCCAATATGCACACTTTGGTCTTGGAGTACGGCGTAAAGTGCAATGCGTTGAAGATGTCGTGCATGTCGGGATAGACGGTCGTTGTTCGATATTCGTCAATCAAGAACGACCGCAGCTCTTGGTAGTAAGGCTCTTCAAACTGGTCGTTTAACAGATCCGCCCAGTCATTGCGCAAGATTGCGGCCACCCCAACCACTCCTTAAAGAAAACCCGATTTGCATGTGTCCCCATGTTTTGAATGGCTGATTCGTGGAACGCTCTTATTTGGCCTGCACAAAAAGCGAAAGCCTCCTCAACGTGACGCAGGTCACAGTGAGAAGGTTCGCTATTATTGTAAAACTGGATTAACACAAGCGGAGGTGAAACGCTATGGACGAACTGGTTCGTATCGAAACGAGAATCGCAAGGTTGCGCCGCATCATGAATGCGACGTGCCACAACGTCGACATGTTCCTCGGATCTCCACTGCATCACGAGATCGACCGGCTCGTCGCGCGACACGCCCGCATCTCGATGAATCGATACCGAAACCGCCTTAGTCCGCCCGGTACCAGGACTTCGTGATCAGCTTATACCCGACGTAGACTAAAATTGCCGGCACCGCAAAGCCCAAGATGAACGGAAGCAACGTCACGAGCAACCACACGCCTCCCACCGAGATCATGATCAGACCCCAAAAGCTTGCGCTGCCGGGACGTGCAGACAACCGCCAACTCGATCCGTTTCTGGTCTCTTCTGTATGTGCCATTTGAATCCCCCTCATATGGTCCACCGATCGGCGCGTCAGGGATAAGTCCAGGACGCGCCAATCGCGTCTTTTTATGTCATCTCCATATTACTACACGTGTAGTAGTTGGTCAATGGCTCGCGATGAGAATTTGATCGATTAGCTAAAAGAGCACGACCCACGATGCGAGCCACACGATGTAACTCATGAGGGCTTGAGTCCAAGGCACATCAACCGCGGAACGATCCCGAACCAACGCCTCCACCCGCTCGGAGATCGCAGGCTGCCGTCCCGTGAGTTGGGGCACCAGCGCCGCGGCCGGCACGGGCCGCTTCGCAGGCGCCTTGATCAGGCGAAAGGCCTTGACGAGCGCCTCCGCGTAGGTTTCGCGATCGCCGAGCACGGCCGCCGCCATGGCGTCACATGCGCGCTCTTCCTCTCGCTGAATGTCCTCGGCCAAGAAGATCGCAATTGGGCTGATCGGCGTGAGTAACGTCCACCATGTCGCCGAGGCGATGTGGGGCCTCGAGATCACAAGGTGCGCCACTTCATGGGCGATGATGCTCTTTAGTTGATCCCGTGTCAGGTGAGGCGCAAACGATGACGGAAGGAGCACTGCCTGGCTCGTCGGGTCGGTAAGCACGAGTGGAACGTCGATTTTGTCAGAAGAGAGAACGGGGAGCACCTCGGGGATGCGCCCCGCGTCGCCCCCAAACGGATACGGAACCCGCCTGCGCCACGGCGTCGTACTTTGGTAAAGCTCAATCACTTCATCCAGCACCTCGTCGACTTCGGGAAAGTCGAGCCGGGCCGGGCGCGCGCCCTCGAGCACGGTCTCGTACGCCCGGCGGCGGTAGGCGTCTTGGAGGATCAAAGTAAATCCGGCCCAGATGAGCGCGGACGGAATCGCCAAGTGCCACGGGACCGCTGCCGCTCGCCACCACGCAAAGATCGGAGGCCAAGGGAGCACGAGCCCAACGCCGAGCAGGACCAGGGCTGACTTGAGCAGAGGAATGCCGTACAGCGCAAGCCGCCTGCGCGCGTCGCGCACGGGAAGAAATCGGTACATCAACCGAATGACGCCCCACGCGAGCGCGCCGGCGAGGATGCTTGGAAGCAGATTGGCAAGGACGAACCGCGCCACCATGTTACCGCCCTCGCTCCTTTCTCTTGGCGCGGATGAGCGCTTCGAGCCGGTCGAGCTCCTCTTCGTCTACCTCTTCGTCCGCGAGGAGGTGGGCGATCGCTTTGCCGGCGGCTCCCTGATAAAGCCTGTCGACAACCTGGTTCAACATGCGCCCGGCGACCGCATCCCGGGACGGCCCCGGCGTGTACACAAAGGAGCGGCCATCTTTTCGCCGGTTGAGGTACCCTTTGTCGGCAAGCCGGCTCATCACCGTCATCACCGTCGTGTACGCGAGCTTGCGACGAGGGCGCAACATGTCGACGACGGCCTGGACGTTTGCCTCTTTCAGCTCCCAAATGGCGTTCATGATCTCGGTCTCGAGTTCGCCGAGTTGTGGGTTGAGATCGTCTGCATCGCTCATACATTCAACTTACTACAGTCGTCGTACGAGTTCAACCAAAATCATGTAGCGGGGCGAGCCGCCGGTTGGTATCATGATGATTGGTCCCTGCCTGGATTGGTCTGTTCGCTGCGCAAGCGTCCACGCGAGTTTGGGAGGCCCTATCCCTATGATCGGCTCTTTTCGCATCGGTCTTCTCACCCCGAGCGAACGCAAAAACATGGTGATCGCAACGATCGAGGGATGCCTCGTCGTCGCGGCCGTTCAGATTCTCGCCGGCTTTGCCTCCGTCTACGTGCTTCGGCTCGGCGGCAACTTGCAGCAGGTCGGCCTGTTGACGTCGTTGCCGTTTTTGTTGAACGCGGCCGTCCTCGCATTGAGCGCTGCGGTCTCCGTCTCCGCGAAGCAGGCCTTGCGCCTCTCCCTTGCAAGCGCCGTGGCCCATCGCATCCTGATGGCCCTAGTGCCCTTGGCCCCGCTTTTCGGCGCTGCGGCCCCGTGGTGGGTGATCGCGGCCTACAGCGTGACTGCGGCTGCCATGAGCCTGTCATCGACATACTGGACCGCGGCTGTGAGCGATATGTTCAGTCCGCAAAAGCGCGGCCGGGTCTTTGGAATCAGGTCGGTGTTCACGGGCATCGCGGGATTTCTTGCGACGCTGTCTGGAGGCTTTTTGCTCGATGCGTTCTCGTTTCCCGTCAACTTTTCGATCACGTTCTGGTTTGCCACGGCCCTCGGCGTCGCGGGCGCGTTCTTCCTTGCACGCCTTGAGCCGCCGAGCGATCCCGACGCCCTAGAGGCCGGCGCACCTCTGGACAGAGTATCGATCGCCGCGAACGCCCGTCGTAAAAGCGCCCCCGCCGCCCACTGGGGAGCGATCTTTCGCGGCGAGGCCGGCAGGAGCTTTTTCGCCGTCACGGCTCCGCTCACCATGTTCAACATCGGCTTCTTTTTGCTCAGCCCGATCATGAACGTTTACTACATCGAAGATCTCGAATTCAGCAACTCGGTGGTCGGGCTGCTCACGTCGTCCTTTGTCCTAGCTCAGGTGGTCGGATCGCTCATCTGGGGAACGCTCATCGACCGGTGGGGAAACCACGTCGTCGCGTTCGCAACGACGGCGGGCATGGCGCTGCAATCGTCCATCCTGTGGATTTCCCCGTCCGTTCTCTTCCTGGCGGTCGTCCAAGGTTTCGGCGGATTTTGCTTCGCGGGGTTTTTGCTCGGTTCGTTCAACATGATCATTTCGACCGGCGAGCGCAAGTACAGGTCGCAGACGGTAACCTGGGTAAACGTTTTCGGCAACTTTTCGGCCTTCGTCGGGCCACTACTTGGGACCATGGCCCTCACGCTGATCGGATTTGCTCCTTCCTTCTTCCTTGCGACGGCATTCAGGGCGCTTAGCTCGCTCCTTTACTATCGAACCGCTCGCAGCGACCTCAACCAAATCTTGAACAATCGACTAAAGCTTCGCCGCCCAAACAGAAGGAGCGGCCTGCCGGCCCGCGCGCCGGTCGAAGGCGCTGCGGACGGTGGCCGCTCCCATGCATCATCGTGACGTTATCGTGAGGACGAGCGCTCACATCTCGTCGTGGTCGTGATCTTCGTCGCCGTGCGGCAACATTTCCATCATGTCGTCCGCCCCACCCATCATCGAGGCGCTTGCCGGCGCCCGCCGCTTGCGCTCCTCAGGGCTTAACAGCGCAGCGCACGGCGTGCCGAACTTAGGCTTGGCGAAGGGAAGGTGCGTATCGCCTCGCGCCAGGATGTGCGCTGAATTTCCACCGCCCCACTCGGTGTAGGAGCGAGCATTGCAGTAATGGCTGACGAACGCTCGGCGGAATCGATCCTTGCTCTTGTTGCTGTGCGACCAGTGGAGGACGTGGCCTCCAAAAAAGATGACGTCGCCGGGGTTGACGACCGCAGCGATCTCCTTGCCTTCGTATTTCTTGACGATCCGCGCCAGATCGTTTAGCGATTCATCCGGATTGCTCACGCCCTCGACCGTCGTAAGTCCGTCGAGCTCCTCGGCAAGCTCGGGCTTTGAGGTCGGCGGGTAGACCGGTTCGTGTTGCGAGCCGGGGCTGATCCACAGACAGCCGTTCTCCTCGTCTGCCCGGTCGAGCGCAAGCCAGGCGCCACAGAGCGTATCGGGATGAGTCGGAATGTAGTAGCTGTCTTGATGGTACCCTTGACCGATCTTTCCAGGGCCCTTGATGAAAAGCATGGTCTGCAGCCCGAGCACGTCGGGACCGATCAACGCCTGGATAACGTCGAGAATGCGTGGATGCAAGAAATGACGCTCGTGGATCTCGAGCGCTCGGTGGAGCATGTGGATGCGCAAGTAGTACTGGGCCCGTTCGACGGGGCTTAGATCCGCGGACGGAGGGTCGACGCCCGGCACGCTCACGCGGCCCGCCATGAGGTCCTCCGTGTGCTGGATCAACTCGTCGACGTCCTCTTTTGGCACCAGGTTGCGGACGATCAAATACCCGTCGCGATAGAAACTGATGTACTCGTCGACGCTGACACGGTACCGCTCGTACTCGACATTCCACCCTTGAAACGTCTGCTCGCCGCCCGCCAAATCCGCCGACACGCTGATGGCTCCCGAAGCGTATGACCTCACATCACGTTCCCCCTTCGAGCTATCCGCAATCAATTTTTCCACATTTGTTTATATAGAAGTCTACCAGCGAGCCGAAGGTTCTTCCATGCCCGCGATTGCGCATTACATATCTGGGATTGATCCGGCCTCATGCTCGCTCAGGCGCCGTGCGCCCTATAGGTCACCCGCACCGTAAACCCTTCCGAGGGAAAAGTCTGTACCGAAATGATCCCCGAAAAGGCGGGGCGTCCTTGGAGAATGTCCTCGCAGCGAATGACGATCGTCTCGCCAGGGTTCACTTCGCCTGCAACGATGTCGGGTGAGACGACGATTTCCCCGCTTTCGGCGTCCTCGTCCGTTGGCCGATAGGTGACGTCGATCCGGGTTGTGTACATCGCACGGGAAGACCCGTCGATCTCAAGTTCTCCGCAGACGGCATGCACGGGAATGATTGCCGGGTCACTGCTCCTCCGGCCGACCTCGCCTCTTTGAAGGTGCTTGTTCACGCTGGGTGACTCCTTCGAGATTTCGTTTGGCATGCGTACTCACTTGGGGCCTCTTGGTTTTCGAACGCTCCACTCCAAATCATCTGTATGAAGGCATCGAAGATTTCGAGACCCTTGTTTCCACCAAGGCCAAGCGGCCACGCCGACCGGCCGAGAATTGCTTGACGCTTGCCGCCCCTAGTTGATACGGTTACGTTGATCTGCCAATCTGCTTTGCCGGAAAGGGTATGCCTGTCGTGCAACAAAGACCGAACATTCTCCTGTTGATGTCGGATGAACATCGGGCGGACGTCACCGGTTACGAAGGAAACGACGTCATTCGCACACCGTTCTTGGACTGGTTGGCAAGGACGGGCGTCAACTTCAACAATGCGTACACGCCCTCCCCAATTTGCATTCCGTCGCGCCAAGCGATGATGTCCGGCCAATTGCCGAGGACCTGTGGCTGCGAGCGGTACGGCGACGACTTGCCCCCGTTTTCCATGACATTTGCAAAGCGCCTGTCCCAATACGGGTATGAGACGGTTGCGAGCGGAAAGCTCCACCACATGGGTCCCGACCAAATGCAGGGCTGGACGCGGCGCCTTGCCGGCGACATGCACGTTGCCTCGCGGTACATAGACGGGCAAGTGGAAGAGGCGGCCAAGGCGCGCCCCACGACCTCTCAGGTAAAGTGGAGCGACGCCAAGGAGATCAAGCGGGCCGGCGTCGGGCGAGGGCCGTGCGTCGATTTTGATGAGCACGCGGTCGACAGCGCTTGCCGGTTCATCAAGAGTTACTTTACCGACCCGTATTACGACAGGGCGAGCCCACATCAGCCGCTGCTGCTCAAAGTCAGCCTCTTGCAGCCTCATTACCCGTACTTCACGGACGAGGAGAAGTTCACCTACTACCTCAACCGAGTACGTCCATTCGAGGACCAGGAACTCTTTGACCACCCGTTTCTCGGGACGCGAGCCGTGCGGGTGGGCGTCGACGTTTCGCCGAGGGAGATTCGCCGGGCGACCGCAGCGTACTACGGCATGGTCGAGACGATCGACCACCACTACCGCCGGATCGCCGAGACGCTCGAGCACGTGGGCCAAGATCTGGACGACTGGATCATCATTTACACGAGCGATCACGGTGAGATGCTCGGCGAGCACGGCATTTGGGAAAAGCAGAAGTTTTTTGAGGCAAGCGCCCGCGTGCCCTTGATCATCCGTTACCCCAAGGCGTTTGGGCAAGGGCGCGTCGTGCGTGAGAACGTAAATTTGTGCGACCTCTTTGCAACCTTGTGCGACCTTACGGACATCCCGGCTCCAGAGGGCCTCGACAGCCGCAGCCTGGTCCCACTCGCCAAGGGAGACGCTTCCGGCTGGGACAACGAGACCATTTCCCAGTTTCGCGGGACCAACCTCATGATCAAGTGGGGCGACATCAAGTACCAGTATTACGGAGAATCCATGCCGGAAGTGCTCTTTGACCTTGCACAGGATCCAAGCGAGTCGTCCAATCTCATCGACGAGCCGACGTATCGCGACATCCTGTCTCAATTTCGTCGCAGGCGAGCGGAGCTTGGGTTTGGCCCCGACGCTGACCCAAATTACGTGAATGCCGGCTATCCGCGACCCCAAGTGACCTATTAGTGTTCCGGCGGTCGGATATCATTTCCCGGTCTATTCGGCGCTGGGTTATTGCGATCGGAAAAAACGCTACTTTCCAATCGCCTTCCGAACGGCGGGCGCAACCTCAGTGCCGAAGAGTTCGATCGCTCGCAGCACCTTTTCGTGGGGCAGCGTACCCACCGTGAGCTGGAGCATAAAGCGTTGGTGGCCGAAGATCTCGTATTGAAAGAGGATCTTGTCGACCACTTCTTGCGGACTGCCGACAAAGTTGGCGCCCCTGATGTGCCGTGACGCCTCAAATTGATCGCGGGTCATTGGGGGCCAGCCCCGCTCCCGTCCAATCTTGTCCATGGTGAGCGCAAATGCCGGGTAGGCTTCGTCCGCCGCTTGCTGCGACGTGTCGGAGATCCACCCATGCGAATTGATGCTGAGCGCAGGGGGCTCGATCCCCGCTCGCTCGGCGCCCTTCCTATGGAGCTCAGCAAAGGCCGAGAAGCGCTCAGGCATCCCCCCGATGATCGCGAGCGCCATGGGAATACCTAAGGCGCCCGCCCGGACGGCCGACTGCGGCGTTCCTCCTACCGCGATCCAGATCGGCAGCGGATTCTGTACGGGGCGGGGATAGACGCCCCGATCGTCGATGGCCGGGCGATGCTTTCCGCTCCAGGTGATCCGCTCGGACTCCCTCAACCTCAAGAGGAGGTCGAGTTTCTCGGCAAAGAGTTCATCGTAGTCCGAGAGGTCGTAGCCAAACAGGGGGAATGATTCGATAAAGGAACCCCGGCCCACCATGATCTCGGCCCGGCCCTCCGACAAGAGGTCGAGCGTTGCAAAATCCTGAAAGACGCGCACAGGATCGTCCGAACCAAGGACGGTGACGGCGCTCGTAAGCCGAATGCGCTTCGTCCGGGTCGCAGCGGCGGCCAATATGACGGCAGGCGACGAAGCGACATACTCCGGCCGATGATGCTCCCCGACGCCAAATACGTCCAATCCGACTTGATCTGCAAGCTCGATCTCTTCGATCAGCCGCCGCATTCGCTCCTTTGGACTTGGCGTCTTGCCGGTCAGGGGATCTCGCGTCGCTTCCACAAACGTGTAAATGCCCAGCTCCATGTTCACTTCGCCACCATGTGTGTTTATTGTCCGTCCGAGACGTTGCTCGATCCTTGCGCCTCGGCTCGTTTCGCCACTTCGCTGTAACTTCCTTTGCGGCTTTCTTGCTCTAGGTTTGCCTGTCCTCGGGCGTTGTCATGTGCGAACCCACAACTTCCAAGGCGCGCTTTATTGGGTTGATCGATCCGCATGGTACTCGACGCTCAGGAATCCATTCCTAGCACCCCTTTCCTAGCCCGAGACTACCATGGGGTACATCATCACCCACTACTAGGGAAAGAGGGAAGAAAGCTGATGCGAACACCCCCCAAGCGGCGAGCGCCTGAGAAATCGAGACTCTCCGTTCCCAAGCTTAAGTCGTATGACTGGCCGATCGTTACCGCGCCGCCCGAGGACGATTCCGAAGTTTGCCGTCTGAAACGGAAAGACCGCACTCCCGACTCGAGGGAAAGGCGGCCCCGGCGCCCGGCGCCTGATGAGGGCTCGAGAAACGGAGCCGATCGAGGCGAGCGAATTCCTCCGCCCCCCGCTCGGTGCACCGGTTCGCTCCACCGCGTCGCTGCGGGCGACACGATCTTTCGCCTTGCAATGGCCTACGGCCTTACCATCGAGGCGATTCTGGCCGCCAACCCGCAAATCGACGATCCGGGCACACTCCACGTAGGGCAGATCGTCTGCATCCCCGACCGGGCCGAAGGTATGGCGGAGATCTTGAACGCTCTGCTCACCGCCGAGAAGATCGAGACCGCCATGTACGCCCGTGGGCTGCAATCCCCTGCTCTGGAGGGGTTGCCCCCGGAACAGTTTGCGTACTTCGAAGCAGGTCTAAGCCACGAGCTCGCGCACATCAACGTCTTGACCGAGTTGGGGGCATCCGTGCCGTATGAGGAGTTCTTTTATCCTCCGGGCACGTTTGAAGACCTCACGACCTTCGTCAATACGCTCCTCACCTTGGAGACCGCTGGCGTTTCGGCGTACATCCAGGCGAGCGCCGAGTTTGCCAAGATGGGACGGCTCGACCTTTCGCGCCTCATGGACCAAATTATGGGCGTCGAGGCTGAGCACCGGGCGCTCCTGCGCGAGGTGCTCGATCTCATCCCCGCAGCCAACCTCTGCTTTGAGCGAGCGCCAAACCTGCCCGTGACTCAGATCTTGTCGGCCTTGCCGTCCTTTGTCCAGCCTGACCAGTTCGACGGGGAATCGGAAGGACCCGTGCCGCTGCCGACGCCCGAACAGGCCGAGGAGCTGATCGGGTCGAACGGCTGTCCTAATCCTAGGCCCGATTTGTAGGCGAAATCTACAGGCCAAGGCTGTTATGCCACGCGCATGGCCGCGGCTCGCACGTCAATGTATGCGCGGCCATGCGCCGTAACGCTCCACGAGTATCCGTCAGGAGGCCAGGTGGGCGCTGCTCACCGCACGAGCAGCACGGCGTAGGCGACGACTACGAGCGCCAAAACGGCGGTGATCCGGGCGAGCCAGCTCGCTGCGTTTCGCAGGCCGGGCGTCTCCGTGCCCGCGCTCGCCGCTTTCACCGCCGCTGGGCCGACGTAGAAGTCGTGCGCGATGCTGGCGATGAGCATCAAGATGAAGAAGAGTAGCTTGAGCCCCAGCGTGCGGCCAAACGTCGTCGCAAAAAACGACCCGTCCAGTACGTTGCTTACCGTCGCCCCTCGAAAGCTCGATTGCACCAGCCCGGTCAAGATCAAGATCACGAGAAGCGTGTACCCTGTCCGCCTGAATCGACTGCCCAGATCGGACATTAGGTTGGTGCGCACGTCGGGAGCCAATCGGCGAACGGCGGGCACGGCGATGATGCCCAGGAACATGATGCCGCCCACCCAAATGATTGCGGCCACGACATGGATATAGACGGTCAATTCGTACCAGCTCATCGCTGCTGTCCCCCGTGTCCCGTCAACCCCGGTCCGCTAGGTCGTATTCGGCCTGGATGAACGGGTAGTCGGAGCAATCGCCCAAAGTGAGAGGCCTGGGGTGCTCGACCTTTCCGACCGGTCGGCGGTTCTTTCCTTCAATTCCATGCAAGTCGTCGCCCAAATCCTCGCGGCAGGCGGCGAGCTTCTCCTGCAGCGCTTGGACGACGTCCGGCCGATCGGCTGCCACGTTGCGAGACTCGCCGATGTCCGTCGCCAAATCGTACAGCTCGAGCGTCTCCTTGCCGCCTTGGGCCACGCGCAGCTTCCACTGGCCTGAGCGAACCGCTTCGAGGTTGCCCCGCGAGTAGTAGAAAAAGGTGTCGCGCGGGCTGCTCGCCTTGCCCGGCCGAAATAGTACCTCGCTTATGTCTTTGCCGTCGATGACGCGGTCCGTCGGCGCCTCCGATCCGGCAAGGCGGGCAAAGGTGGGCAAAAAGTCGATCGACGATGCAATGTCGCTGACCACGTGTCCACCGGGGATCGTTCCCGGCCAGTACATGATGCACGGAACGCGCTGACCGCCTTCCCATGTGGTTGTTTTTCTGCCGCGCAGCGGTCCGTTGCTGCCGCCGTGATCGCCACGGGCGCCATTGTCCGATGTGAAGACGATCAAGGTGTTTTGTTCAAGGCCAAGCCTGCGCAGTTCAAAGAGGAGCATCCCCACCGACCAATCGATGGATGCCACGGCTCCCCCGTAGACCCCATTGCGAGAGCGGGCCAAGAAGGGTTGCTGGACGTAGATCGGCAGGTGGACGTACATTTGAGCAAAGTAAAGAAAGAACGGCTGCGCTTGGTTTTCCCTGATGAAACGGACGCATTCCTCTACATACCGCTCAGTCAGTCCGGCTTGCTCCGGCTGCAACTCCACGATCTCTTCGTCGCGCAATAGCGGAAGTGGCGGGTAACGGTCGTCGCGCCCCGCTTGCTTTCCCATGTCGTTACTGTAAGGAAGCCCATAGTAACTGTCAAAGCCGTGGCGGGTCGGCAAAAACTCCGGTTGGTCGCCGCAGTGCCACTTCCCTACGATCTTGGTCGCATACCCTCTCGCTTTGAGCAGTCCGGCAATCGTCACTTCGTCAGGGTTCAGACCCGTCGAATGCCCAGGAAAGAGCACGCCGTGGCCATCGTCGAACTTGTCGAAACCGATGCGCCTTGGATAGCACCCCGTGAGCATCGCCCCCCGAGAAGGCGAGCAGACGGGCGAAGCCATATAAAAGTCAGTGAATCGAAGCCCTTCCTTTGCCAGCCGATCGAGGATGGGCGTGTCGTTGACCTCTGATCCGTAGCAGCCAAGATCGCCGTATCCGAGGTCATCGCAGTTTACCAAAATTATGTTGGGTCGGTCCAATGCATCGCGCACGTCGATTATGAGCCCCCTCGAACTTTGTCGTCCAAGGGAGTATTTTAAACGGGACCCGCCATATCCTTTGTCAACCTAAAGCTGGGCGGCGTCAGCGGGAGCAAAACTCGACCACAAGGCTCTCTTCGACCGGAACCGGAATTTCGTCCCGTGCGGGCATTCGCTCAAGCCGACCCACACAGAGATTAACCCACCCGGCGGCACATCTTGCGTTTGGCTCTCACGGCACGTCCCGATCAATTCCCCCCCCGTTGCCGATTGTTCTCCCGTGTATCAAAACCATTTGAGGCGCCCACAGGACTTCCGCTTCGAACTCCAGAATGTAGCGCTCGTCATCGGTCACTCAATCAAACACTGGGGGTATCGCCTATGTGTCGCAACATCAGGACGCTTTACAACTTTGAACCGCCGGCCACGCAAGACGAGGTCAGGGCCGCCGCTATGCAATACGTCCGCAAGGTGTCGGGGTTTGCCAAACCCTCCAAGGCAAACGAGCAAGCGTTTATGGCAGCCGTGGACGAAGTGGCGGCGGCGACTCGCCGACTCCTCACCTCCCTCGTGACGAGCGCCCCTCCAAAAAACCGCGAGGAGGAAGCCGCGAAGGCTCAAGCCCGCGCGCTCCGGAGGTTTGCACAGTAAGCCGCTTTATGAGCGTTCTGGGCGATGTGGTGGCGAAAATCCCGATGCCCGCCCTCGTCGGCGTGATGGTGATGGTGTCGATCAGCACCTTTGATTGGAAATCGATCTTGAACCTTCGGTCAACGCCACGAAGCGACGCGGTCGTCATGCTAACGACTGTCACGATCGTCGTGCTCACAGGCAACCTTGCCCTAGGCGTCCTAGCCGGAATCGTGATCAGCGCCTTGGTCTTTGGTTGGAAGATGGCCCAACTTCACATCGAGACAATCACCAAGGACGGCAAAAAGGTGTACGTCGTGACGGGACAGTTGTTTTTTGCGTCGACGGCGCAGTTTGTGCAGTCCTTCAACTACCGCGAGGACCCTGCCGGCGTGGTCATTGATTTGAGCGGGTCCCACGTCTGGGATCACTCCGGCGTAACCGCAATCATGAAGGTAGCGCGTGCACTTTTGCTCGAGCGTTGCGGTTGCGGGCTTCCCGCTAAGCCCCGAGCGGTTTGAGTGCGAATCAAAAAAACTGAGCTGTCCTTTTCGTAAAAAGAGCTCGCCGCCTTTCCCCTTTCGGGCAGGGCGGCGAGCTCTTCTATTGTAGTGGCCACCTGGCTTACATTGCTACGCTGGTTAACGAAGTTGTGTACTGCCGAGCGTCACCTAATCGTTCAGCATACTAAGGATCGTCGGTCGTATCTCCTCCAAAGCGACGTCGGTCGACTTGGATCCGCTCCACACCTGAGAGAGCGCCTGATAGATGATCCTGGTCATCTCGGCCGAGTTGCGGTGGTTCTCCCGATAGGGCTGACCTACCTCGAGGGCCTGCGTAAACACCTGCACGTGCTCCTGGCGGACGTTCGACGCGTAGCTAGCTAGGTCGCTCGTCACGCTAAGTCGAGGCTGGATCATAATACCGCCCCGGCTCTGGCGAGCAGAATTCTCCTTGTTCATGTAAAAACGGAGAAACTCCCATGCCGCCTCAGGATGGCGTGATCCCGTAGGAATGCCCACGGCGATCGGCCCAATGCGGGTCGCAGGTCCCCCCGGTCCTTGGGGTAGCGGCGCCACGTTCCAGTTGACACCTGCATCCGTGGCAGTTGTCGAGTCGAACGGGAGCGTCTGGACCATGGAGGCCGTTCCGTTGAAGTAGTTGCCGCCAATATACCCCCGCTCGAAGAGTCCGCGCATGAAATCGATCGCCGCCTTGCCCTCAGGCTGATCGAGAATGAAATCCGAATAGTCCTCATTGAAGACGTTGCCTCCGGCCATGAACACCCAAGGGTAAAAGCGGGTCGGATACTGGTTTTGAATGCCGAAGATGTTCGCCTCGCCGTCTCCATCCGTGTCCCGGGTGAGAAGACGCGCCGCCTCCTGATAGCGCTCCCAGTTCCACGACGGATCGCGCCAGTCGTGCGGCGGTGACGTCAATCCCACTTGGTCGAAATGATCCTGGTTGTAGAAGAGAACGTACGTCGAAATCCGTTGCGGGAGAGCTAGAATCATACCGTCTATGGTGACGGAGTCGTACACGGGCGGCGGGATGTCGTGCGGTTCCTCCAAATCGCGCCACACCAGGTTCGTGAGATCGCGCAAAAGGCCGTTTTGGCCGCCCAAGATCAAAAATCCTACCGGGTCCATGCTCACGATATCAGGCGAAACCCCCGCCGCCGTGCGCACTGCAAGCAGTTCGGGCGGAGCGTTCCATTCAACAGTTTCGATCGTAACGCGGATACCGGGGTGCAATGCGTTAAATTCTTCCACAATCTCCGCTTGAAGGTCAGGATTCACGTGGTTGAACGCGTGCATAAACGTGAGTTCGATGACATCGTTGCTTTGCGCGGCTGCAATTGGCCCGATTACCGCCAAGGCTGCCATGGTGACAATCATGATCGTACCGAGTGCGCGCCGAATCATACAATCCCCTCTCCGACTGATTTTTGATATGGATAACCTATTCAAACGATGGACAAATACACCTATGTACAACTCGGCACATACATGGACGAATCGATCTTTTTTGTATACTCTGTCGCAAACGGCGTCTTGTAGACAGCAAGAATATTTCCCGAAAGGTCGTTTTGTCCATAATCCGCGGACGCGATCCATTCACCTTGCCGTGCCGATTCGATATCCTATCGACACACAACGTGGAGTCCGTTTATAAGGAGGATCCTTGAAGTGAGCGGTTTGACGAAACACCAGTCGAATCTTCGGGAGCTTTTCGAAGAGAAGGGTTACGTGGTCCTGCGAAGGATGTTCAGCGACGAGGAAGTGGCAGAGTGGCAAAGCGAGTCGGATCGTCTATTGGGGCTGTCCGACATCATTAAAGAGGAGAATCTGCGGATCGGCTTTCGCTCCCACCCAAACGGAGAGAAGTATGTGGAAAAGATCGATCCGCTTGTGGACATCTCCCCCGTTTTCCAAACGCTCATTAGCGATGAGCGGATCATAGCCCCGTTGCGGGAAATCTACAGAGACGAGCCCGTCTTATTCAAAGATAAACTCATCTTCAAGATGCCGGGCGTCTCGGGTTACACGATGCACCAGGACGCGTCGTGGTGGCAAGGGTTTCCCTTTGAATCCCTTATCTCCGTAATGGTGGCGATCGACGGCGCGGACCGGGCCAACGGTGGCCTCGAACTTTTCTGGGGGTACCATGACCGACTTCTCTCCACTCCCGGAGAACTGCGGAACATGTCGGCCGAAGAGATTGCCTTGATCGACGAAAGCCGCGGCGAACTCGTCGAAACGAATCCGGGCGACGTCATCATGTTCCACTCGCTGGCTCCCCATCGGAGCGGCCAAAACCTATCCGACCGCTCCCGTCGTCAGCTCTACCTCACCTACAATGCGGGCCAGCACGGCAATCTTTACGATGCGCACTACGAGCACTATCGAGAGTACGTGCAGCGGGGCTGGTCCGAAGAGAAGAAGCGCACGTCGTACTTTAAGTAGCCACGACCATGGCAAGCGACCGCCGCGCGAGGCTCCTCTCGTCGCGGCGGTCCACGGGAGGCTTTGACACGTGCGGTTGTTGCTGACCTACATTGGGATGACCCAGCGTGATGAGCCGTGGGCCTCACCGCCCGACTTGGCACAGGACTTTCGGCTCATCCTCGTTCAGGAAGGCCACGGAATCTGGACCGTCGACGGGCACACGCACCTGCTTGTTCCCGGCTCCATGATCTATATCAAACCCAACCAGATGCGGCACGCCCGGATGGCGCCCAAGCAAACCGTCCGCTACTGGGGTTTGCGGCTGAGTCCCGGAAAGGACCTTTCTTCCCCTCTTCCTTCGTGGCTTGTCCTACCCTCTTTTATGCAACTGCGATCCGATACGCTCGACGTCGTGGAGGAGATCCTACGGGAAATCGCCGACGAGTCGCGTGAGAAAAGAGCCCACTACCTCGATGCCGTGGATGCGCTCGCCCGCCGGCTTTTTATCTCTCTTAGCCGCACCTACGCGGACCGGATTGCATCGCCGCTTCTAAGGCAGGGCTCGGACGAGCGGTCAGGTGTGGGGGCGCTCGCTTTCGACGAGGTGATCCATTTCATTCACGACCACCTGGGAGAGCGTATCGACGTGCGGCGCCTTGCGGACGTGGCCGGCATGTCCGAGACACACTTTAGACGCACCTTCAGACGACTCACCGGCCAATCGCCGCACCAATACGTCACCGAGGCCCGCATGTGGCGTGCCAAGGAACTGCTATCCGTCGGCGGATTCTACATCTATGAGGTGGCGAGGGCCGTCGGCTACGACGACAGCCTCTACTTCAGCCGCGTTTTTCGCAAAGTGGTCGGCGTGCCCCCGACGCACTACGGCAAACGCCACTCTACACGCGCAAGGCGCTGAGGCTTAAGCACCAAGTACGAGGTAAAGTCCCATCGCCGCGATCGCGCCGCCGGCAACCCTGGCGAATCGAGCGTGCGCCAACCTTGTAAGGCCTGAGCCCACGGCGATGCCGACCGCATGCAGAAGGACGCTCGCCAGAGCAAAACCGGCGCTGTACGCAACGCTGTCGACGACGAGCGGCATTTCCGTTCCGTGCGCATGACCGTGAAACAGCGCAAAAAGACCGACCACAGCGACTCCAAACACCACGGGCAACCTAATGGCGCCTGCGATCAGCACGCCAAAGACCAAGACCGAGGCCAGAATTCCCTGCTCAACAAAGGGAAATTGACCTCCCGCCATTCCCAGCACGCCGCCAAAGATCATGACAGCGACAAACGCACACGGCACGATCCAAGTCATCCGCCCACCCATCTGAGCAGCCCACAAACCGACGGCAAACATCGCAAGCACGTGATCCATTCCCAGGATCGGATGGAGGAATCCGGACGCGAACCCGCTCGTCTCCCCTACTCCTACGTGCGCTAACGCCGTGGCAGGAGCGAGAACAAGCGCACACAACACCAGAAAGAACCCATGCACCAGTGACCGCTTCATCGATCGCCAATCCCTTCGATTGCATTTCAAACTCGCCATGGAGAATTCGATACTTTGCGCCGACGACCTCTAGGACTGCTCCTC
>CAYRIY010000022.1:22440-43299 GCA_964424335.1 uncultured Clostridia bacterium | reverse complement strand
TGCAGCAGGCCGGGCTGCTCTCTGATAAGCCGTCGCACGTAGAGATGGAACGGTTCACCAAGGTTGTGGCGGCCGTACAGGTGCGCATCAAGACGCTCAATGAGATCGTCGATTCGACGCGGTACTTCTTCACTGATTCCGTAGATTATGATGCGAAGGCCGTGCGCAAGTGGTTGCAGCGGGAGTACGTCCCCGAGTTGTTCGGACGGCTTTTCGACCCGATTGACCCATTCGATGAGAGCGCCATCGAGGAGATTTTTGACCGTGTTGGTGCATCGTTCGAGCTCAGTAAGGGCAATGTAATGCAGCCGGTCCGTGTGGCGGTCACGGGAAGTACAGTGAGTCCCAGCATGTACGAGACACTGGCTCTGTTGGGCAAGGATAAGACCTGCGACCGATTGCGGGCTGCGCTGGATCTTGTCAACTCATCCACACGGTGATATAATTACGAACGCGTCGCGCGGTTTTGGGGAATGGGGTAACGGTAGCCCGACTGGCTCTGGACCAGTTAGCGAAGGTTCGAATCCTTCTTCCCCAGCCACAAATGAAAAAGCGCCCAGCGTCGGGCGCTTTTTTCATTTGCTAGATTTGACCCAAAGACTTGGTCGATCGAAAGCATTGATCGATTGAAAGATTAGCGAAGAGGTGTCGGCTGATGCTCTACGCGTTGCTCGTGGCCGTGGTGACCGGTCTGTTTTCAGCGAATGTCATTCGTGATTATTTGGCCAAGCGAAAGATGTACCACGGATTGTGGTCGGCAGCCCTCGTCATGTCCTGTATCGCCGCCCTGTGCTACGCGGTGGCGGCGGTGAGCGGATCGGCGATCGCGTTTAAGATTTACTACCTCTTCGGAGCGCTGCTCGTGGCCCCGTATACCGGAATGGGGAGCTTGTTCCTCGTCATGCAGGCGCGGCTTGCGAGACGAATTCTCTGGGGGGTGCACGTCGTTTCGCTCGCCGGGCTCGTCTTGTTGCTCACCGCAGGCGTTGACGCGGAAGCCCTTGCAAATCTTTCCGGTTCGTCGGGTCGAGGGGTACTAGAGCCTGGCGCGTGGCTCGTGGCGACAGTCATCTTGAATTTCTTCGGCGCGATCACCGTGGTTGGCGTTGCTTTCTACAGCGTGCTGCGAGCGTGGCGAAATCGTTCCGAGGTCGGATTGATGGTGGGCAACGCTCTGATCGGCGCAGGGTTTTTATTGCTTGCGGTAGCAGGCAGTGTGGCGCGTTGGTGGCCGACATGGGACGGAGGGTTTTGGGTCACGATGGCGCTTGGGTGGGTCATAGCCTATTTTGGATTCCGCAAGGTGACTGCGGCCGTCCAAAGTCGGTCGGTGGCGCCCACCGCGCGAGCAGAGCAGAAAGGGGCATAGACGTCCCGCAGGAGTTTTTCATTCAGGTGGCTTTACACAAATAGATACCCGTGCTATAATCAACTTCGGTTCCTCTATAGGCCCCCATCGTCTAGCGGCCTAGGATACATGGTTCTCAGCCATGGGACCGGGGTTCGAATCCCCGTGGGGGTACCAAAGGAAAAGCCCTGCTATAGCGGGGCTTTTTCCTTTAGTGACGGACTGATAATCTGGCGATCCGGCTACCGTAAAGAACGGAGGCCAAAGACATGTCCTTCGTTTCGAGATTCTAGTGCAAGGATTCGCCGAACTCTCCGCGAAATGAGTAGATTGATTGTTGGGCCGACGCTCAAAATGCTGGCATTTGTGGGGAGCTGAGTGCGTGGCAACAGGGAATGTGACGATCGAAGACATCTATGCGGCTAGGGAGCGAATCCACGCCGGGATCGTCCGCACGCCGCTCATGGAATCGATCACGCTCGGGCAGCTCTGTGGCCGGAGAGTTTTCTGCAAGTTTGAAAACCTCCAGATGACAGGCGCCTTCAAAGAGCGAGGAGCGCTAAATAAACTCTTGCAGCTAAGCGAGGTTGAACGAAAGAAAGGGGTCATCGCGGCCTCCGCGGGCAATCACGCTCAGGGACTCGCCTACCACGGCGGAAGGCTCGGCATACCGGTTACGATCGTCATGCCCGAGCACACGCCCATCGTGAAGGTCGTACATACGCAAGAAATGGGGGCGCGCGTCATTCAAATCGGCGAGGGATATGACGACGCCCACGAGCACGCCTGTCAACTCGCAAGCCAAGAGGGGCTCACCTTTGTGCACCCCTTCGACGATCCCGACGTCATCGCAGGACAAGGAACGATTGCTCTCGAGCTTGTCGAGGAAAACGTTCCGTTCGATTCGGTGCTCGTTCCGGTGGGTGGAGGCGGGTTGATCTCCGGGATCGCGCTGGCCATGAAACGCCTGCGGCCCGATGTGCGCGTGGTCGGCGTCGAAGCGGAGAACATGGCGAGCATGGCTGCTGCGCTCAAAGGGCGCGAGTTTGAGCCGAGGGGCAAGACGATCGCGGATGGCATTGCGGTGCGCCGCGTCGGTCGCCTGACGAGGGAACTCGTGGCCCAAAACGTGGATGCGATGGTCACCGTAAGCGATGCACAGATCGCCCACGCCGTTCAACTCATGCTCGAGATCGAAAAAAGCCTGGTCGAAGGCGCTGGAGCCGTGGGACTGGCCGCGCTTTTGCATCGCGCGGCCGAGGTGCCCGGTGAGCGCAGCGTGTTGATATTAAGCGGCGGCAACATGGACATCACGATGTTGGCCCGCATCATCGAGAAAGGGCTCGTGGCGGACGGTCGATTGACTAGGCTCACGGTCGACGTTCCGGACGTGCCCGGCGGTCTGGCCGCGGTCACCTCCCGCATCTCCGCCGAAAAAGGAAACATCCGGGAAGTGATCCACCAGCGAGCCTTTTACGACACGCCAATCGGCATCGCGAGGGTCGAGTTCATCGTCGAAACCCGCTCGCGCGAGCACGTCCGACAAATCGCGGACGCCCTCGCTCAAGACGGATACAAGGTGGAAGCGCTCGCTTGACGTCTTCGGCGCAGCATTCGACCAATCGATTAGCGATTTGATCGCATGACGGGAGGCGTCTTTGCTTTGAGCAACTCAGGTGAGAAGATCGCCAGAGCCGGAGCGGGCATTCGCGTGAGTAAAGAGCGGCTTCAGCCGCTAGGCGTCGTCGGAGCGTTCTTCGGCACGGCGCTCTTGGTGTTCGCCGTCATCCCGCTGTGGGTCATGTATAGCGCCGAAGAGCTCGCCGGGGCCGTCCTAATCCACCGTAAGGTCGTATTGCTCGTTCACCTGTACGCCCTTGGACTTGGCGGATTCGTAGCGCTCGGGGCCCTTCGGCAGCTTGCTCCCGTCGTTTTTCAATCGGCCGCTCCGGGCGACTCGCGCACGTTTCGTGTCGGGTTTGTGGGGATGTTTGTCGGTTTCTTGCTCTTTGTGTACGGGATCAGTGGGTACAGATACGCATATGTGGCCGTGGGCGGCGCGTTCATGACCTTGTCGTTTGCAATCAACTTCACGGCACTGGCCTCCGCGGTACGTCAACAAAGCCGACGCTCCGTGATTCAATGGTTTGTGCTTCCTGCTGCGTTGTCGCTCATCGGCACGGGCGCGCTTGGCATGCTGGCGGCATGGCACAGAGTGACGGGCATCCTCGGCGGCGGGTGGGCGGAGGTGCTGGGGAGCCATTTGTACCTTGGACCTTTGGGCTTTTACGGTTTCTTGGTGCCTGGGGTGACGTATGAGCTCGCGCCCTTTTTTGGTCTCACTCGCGGCGGCGATGACAAGGGCCTCGGCAAGTATGAGCGTGTCGTGCTCACGTTGATGCTCGTCGGCTTTGCATTGGGTTGGGGGTCGACGCTCCTTGGGCGACACCATCCGGCGTTTATGATTCCGGTCGCATTGGGATTGCTGCTTTTTGTGTTTGACTTAAGAGGCGTATTTCGTCGCCGAGATGATATTCGAAAGACACCCACGCTCACCGGGGTTCGTGCATCCCAAGGCTATTTGCTCGCCATTGCGATGATGATCGGAGTTGGAGGCGCGGCGCCGCAGCTTTGGGGGAACGCCGGCTGGATCCGGGCATTTGCGTGGCTGATCGCGGCAGGCTGGCTCTCCAACGCCGTGATCGGGTACCTGCACCGAATTCTCCCGTTCCTTGCCTGGCACACTCGGTATTGGGGGAAACCCAAAGAGGACGTACGCACTCGATTTCAAGACATGGTGGGCAAAAGGTTGGGCAAGAACGGCCTTTACATCTACAACGCCGGGGTGATCGGAGTGACGATCGGCTTCGGTGCGCCTGCAGCAGTTTTGGCGGCTGGCGCGGTCATGGCAGTGGGCGCCTGGGTGTTGGTGTTCAACCTCGGTCGTGCGTTCTTTCGTTAGCGATTAAATTTGGGACATCGGTAGCGCGTTCCTATCTCCATGTTAGGCCCCGGGAATACCGTGTATCGAGTTTGCTCTAATCGATCGACACGGGACTTGGGGGAGACGAATGGGAAGGCGTTCAAGCTTTTGCAGGCACCTCAGACTTGCAATACGCCACATCAACAGGGCGATCCACCACTTGCGATGCGCTCGCCAACAGACGTGCTCCACGCCTGTGCGGGCTCTGCTGACGACCAACATTCAGATGCTCCGGGTCATTCGGGCCGATAAGCGTCGGCTGAGGGCGAGCCGCTGTTCGACCGGGTGTTGTGATTAATTGATGAGCGGTGGGCGCCGGTGAGGCGCTTCACCGCCCGACCCGGTGCCAGCGCCTTGTGAGGGCAAGCCCAGTCACGAGGGCGACTGCCGCGACTTCGGCGATCCATGTTTGCTCTGCCTTAAACAGATCGCTCAGCAAAGGGTCCCGAGCAATCAGGCCGCCGGCCGTCCAGGCAAGGACCGCCGCGCCAACATAGACGATCAATGGGTACCGGCTCATGATCGCCGAGATCCAATGACTTCCCCACACGATGATCGGCACGCTCAACAGGACGCCAAAGGTGAGCCAGTAGAGGTTTCCGTGCGCAATGCCTGCGACGGCCAAAGCGTTGTCCAAGCTCATGACAGCGTCGGCCGCCACGATGATCCGCACGGCCTGGACGACGCTTTGGCTTTCGTGCGCGTGTACGGTGTGTGGCTCGGGGTCAAGGAGCTTATGGGCGATCCAAAGAAGCGTAAGCCCCCCGGCAAACATCAAGTAGGGAATTTGAAGGAGCACCGTCGCCACACTTGCGAATAAAATCCTCAAGCCCACGGCTCCGCCCGCGCCCCACAACACGGCGGATCGACGTTGCCTTGGGGGCAGGCGGCGACTTGCCATCGCAATCACAAGCGCGTTGTCGCCTCCGAGGACGAGGTCGACAATGACAATGCCAAGGACCGTACCGGTCATTTCGGTGACGACGAAAGTCACCCCCTCATCCGATATGTATCGATGTCGATCCTCTTGCATGCATCATTTTCCTCGCCACGCTTGTCTTTGGTGGCCTGCGGGCGATATAGTCAAGACACCTAGATCCCAAAAGGGGCGGTGAGTTACTTTGATCAGTCATCGGACGGTTCGTCCCTACACGCTCGAAACGTTAGCTGTCCACGGAGGACAGGCGCCCGACCCGGCTACCGGCAGTCGGGCCGTGCCGATCTATCAAACCAGTTCGTTCGTTTTTGCCGATACAGGGCACGCAAAGGAGTTGTTTGCGCTCGATGAGGCCGGCCACATATACTCCCGGATCGGAAATCCGACGGTTGACGTGTTGGAAAAGCGCATTGCGCAACTCGAGGGCGGAGTAGCCGGGGTCGCCTTTTCGAGCGGACAGGCCGCCATGACCTCGACCATCTTGGCGCTCGCGGGCTCTGGCGACGAGATCGTATCTTCCAAGTATATTTACGGCGGCACTCACACGTTGTTTGCTTCGACTTTGCCGCAAATGGGGATCAACGTAAGATTTGTCGATCCAAACGATCTGGACGAAGTTCGGCAGGCGATCAACGAACGCACCAAGGCGGTCGTCGGCGAAGTAATCGGCAACCCTACGCTCCAGGTGCTCGACATCGAACGGCTCGCCGAGGTTGCCCACGCCGAGGGTGTGCCGCTCATCGTAGACAACACCTTTGCGACCCCGGCGATTTGCCGCCCGCTTGAGTGGGGCGCGGACATCATCGTTCATTCTGCTACGAAGTGGTTGGGCGGCCATGGAACGTCGATCGCGGGAGTGGTCGTCGACGGGGGACGGTTCGACTTCAGCTCCGGGCGGTTTCCACAGTATACCGAGCCCGATCCGTCATACCACGGCATCAAATTCTTCGATGAGTTTGGCACGCTGGCTTTCAGTACGAGACTTCGAGTGCGCTACCTCAGGGACGTCGGAGCGTGCCTTGGCCCGTTCAATGCATTCCTCATATTGCAAGGCGTTGAGACCTTATTCTTGAGGATGGAACGTCATTGCCAAAACGCGATGGAGATCGCTCGGCGCCTAGATGGTCACCCCGCGGTCGCGTGGGTGAGGTACCCGGGACTGGAGAGCCATCCGTCCCATGACCTGGCACGCAAGTATTTGGCCGGCGGTTACGGCGGCATCGTCGTGTTTGGGATCAAAGGAGGCGCCGAGGCCGGGGCCCGACTGATCGACCGATCGGTACTTTGGTCTCACTTGGCGAATGTGGGAGATGCCAAGAGCTTGATCATTCATCCGGTCAGCACGACGCATCAGCAATTGTCCGAGTCTGAGCTGGCGGCGGCCGGGGTAACGGACGACTTGGTGCGGCTTTCGGTAGGAATCGAGGGGGTCGCCGACCTAATTGCCGAGCTGGACGATTCCCTAAATCACGCGACGGGACTTGGCAAATCGAGCGTGGCCCTCGTGAACAGCGAGAGCGTCATTCGGCGCCTCGCAGGTTCCGTGACGATTTCCGATGGCGGCGACGGTCATGGGAGGCGGGCCCAGCAGATCGCGGTGGTCGGCCTTTCATCCAACCCCGGGCGCCCCAGTTATCGAGTCGCGAGAAAGCTCAAACGACAGGGATATCGAATCATTCCCATCAACCCTGCCGGCGGGGAGATCTTGGGCGAAAAGGTACTCGATTCGCTCGAGGCGCTCGAAGGGCCCGTCGACGTCGTGCTCGTTTTTCGCGCTCCGCAGCACGTGCCCAAGATCGCAAGTGAAGCCGCTCGCCTTTCGATCGCCCCGGTGATATGGATGCAAGAAGGCATCGTGAGCGAAGAAGCAGCCCAGATCGCCGCGGATGCGGGCATGGACGTCGTGATGAATCGGTGCATGTGGAAGGAAGTGCAACGACTGCAGGGATCGATCACGACGTACTTGGGGAGGGGCTGAATATCGACGCGCATGAGCGGCGGTTTTTCGATCAGCTGGGGGCGCTCCTCGGGTCGAGCGTGCGAGGCCTTCGCCGCCTTGGTCCGCAAGTTGTTTACCTGTCCCTTGCGGACGGACGTGAATTGATCCACAAAGAGGTCCCTCGCCAAGACCGTCCGACCTGGCGACCGGGCGCCCCTTGGACTGAGTTGGTTTGGATCGACTACTTGGCGGCGGAAGGATTGCCGGTTCCCGAGCTCGTTGCGGCCGACGTGCAGCACGGATGGATGGTGCAAGCGTTTGTGCCGGGAAGGCTGCTGAGCGAGGGCGTAGACGGCCCGACCTTTGTGAGGCTGCTTCGGAGTTTGCTAAGGGTGGAATCCGCGTGCGAACGCGCTCCTCACGATGTGCGAACTTTTTCTGTCCAAGGCATGGAGGCGGATCTGGAATACGAGCGGCGTCAAATCGAAAAATGGGTGACGGACGAAACCGCGAGCGCGCTCAGCTCGTTGATCGACGATGGGTTTGGAGGCGCGCGCCCTCCGATCGGGCCGCTCGACATCCGGAGCGAAAACGCGTTGGATCTTGGAGACGAGGTCGTGTTGATCGATTTTGCGTCCGTGGGCGCCGATTTTACGGAGAGACGCCTTGCTGGATACATCTGGACTGCGCTTCCGACGCCGCGCTCGTTTCTTACCGAGGCGCATTTCAGCGCCATCGAGGGGACGCTCGGGCGACGAGCCGCGCTGCGCCTTGCGTTTTTTGACTTTGCGTACTGTGCGCGAGCGCTCGATCGGCGGCTTGGCCCAAAGCCAAGCGAACATCAATACGGGCCGAGTTCGTCCGGGATCATCGAAAGGTTGCAAAGGGAGTGGGAGCGTGCCCGAATTGACGATGAGCGGGTTATTGCAGTGCAACGAGGGTTACGCTTAAATGGGCGCGGACACGAGTAACGCGCCGATCGGACGAAAAGCCGACCGGATTACTTTGGATGACGGGCCAATTCATGTTAATATGGAGGTGCGTCGAACGGCAGGACGCACGCTACGGCGGAGTTTTATGAGGAGGAGTAGTGGGAAGCTCACTGCTCGGATCTTATAAGGAGGAGTTCGACATGGAGTGGAAACCTAGAGGCAGAGACGTTGTCTTGGGCGGGATTCCTTGGCTTGCCCGCGTCACCGACAAAGCCCGGGCTAAAGCCGACGGCACGATCGGCGAGTACATCTATCCTTGTCCGATCGACCGCCGATTCTTGCAGGAAGCCGGCCTCAGCGCGGAAGATTTCATACAGCTTGCGACCGCCGCGAAGAGCGATGAGGAGCTCGTCAGCGCGTTCAAGGAGAAGAGCAAAAAGAAAGATTGGTCCGATTTCCGCGTGTGACCAATTGCTTGATGCAGTTTACGGCCAGCTCAAGCGAAAATAATTCCCCTCTCGGCGGAAAACGATATGGATTAGATCTAGAATGAAGTCCATGTCTGGACGAGAAGGGGTGGCGAACATGAGTAGCGCATTTCAGCGCCTGCTGCGCTCTTTGGGCCTCGACCGGAGCAGTCAGGAGGCGGCTGAGGAGTTGGCGGTAGAGACACGGACCGGGCGTACAAGCGTCGGCAATGCCGCTGATTACAAGCTCGGTCCAGATGACGGCGTCCGCGTCTCGCCCATGCCGGTTACGGCGGAGGGCGAAGTAACCATCTCTTACCAGGGAGTCCTCGCCAGGTCGGGGGCCGAAAAGCTGTACCTCCACTGCGGCGAGGGCCCTGGTCCGTGGGCCAATGTGAGGGACGTGCCGATGAAGAAAAGCCCAACGGGAGACTGGTACGCTGAGCTCGAGGTGGGAAGGTCGCCCAGCTTCGAGTTTTGCTTCCACGATGGGAGCGGCAATTGGGACAACAACAACGGCGCTGACTGGAGCGTCACCGTCCATTCCGGCCGCCAACCCCGCTAACAGATCCAAGGCGCCTTCCTCACCGTGACGCAGATCACTCTTAAGACGGCCTGCAGGTGAATTCCGGGAACGAATTGAAAAAGTGGCAAGTGCACGGATGTCGGCGCTGCTGTGCTTTACATGTAAAACGCCCAGCTTTGCGACTCGGGGCAAGGAGCGCCGGGTCGCAATGTGTGGCGCGTTTGCCGACCCTGCGGCGCTTTAAGGAGGAATCTGGGTGCCGACTTCACACGAGGAGACACGCCTTTTCGGCGTGGGCGAACTCGACGTCAAACCTAGCGCGAAAGATGTTTTGCTCAAGGTTAGAGACGCGCTCGACGAAAAGGGTTATAGGGCAGTCGACCAGATTGTCGGCTACTTGGTCTCCGGGGACCCCGCATACATCACGAGCCACTTGGACGCCCGACTGTGGATTCGCAAGATCGAAAAGGACGAGCTCTTAGAGGAGATCGTACGGTTTTACCTAGAGCACGCTTGACGGGAGCTCGGCAGTTTGGCTGGCGGCCAAGTGGACAGTTCCACTGGAATCAGGGGCTGGGGGACCGGACTGGAGGTTGTCGACGGATATGGCAAAACTGGTCGTGCGGGGCGGCAATCCGCTTCGCGGCGACGTCGCGGTAAGCGGTTCCAAGAATAGCGCGCTGGGGATCCTGGCCGCGGCAGCAATGGCTGACGGAGAGAGCGTGTTGGACAACGTTCCGTCACACACGGATGTTTTTACGATGTGTCGGATCCTAAGAGAGCTCGGCGCACGGGTGTACATCGACGACGACCATCGATTCCATATCGACGGCAGCGGTCTTTCAAAGACGAAGCCTTCATACGATTTGGTCCGCAAGATGAGGGCCTCCTTTTACGTGGCGGGAGTGCTCCTAGCAAGGCTCGGCGAAGCGGAGGTGCCCCTTCCGGGAGGCTGCGCCATCGGATCTCGACCCGTCGACTACCACATCAAAGGCTTTGAGCAGCTCGGCGCAGAGGTCGCAATCGAGTACGGCTACATGAAGGCCCGCTCAAACAGGTTACAGGGCGCCAAGATCTACGTTAATCGCGCCAGCGTCGGCACGACCGTCAACTTGATCCTCGCGGCCACGCTGTCAAAAGGCGTGACGATTTTGGAGAACGCCGCTAAGGAACCGGAGATCGTCGACCTCAGCATATTCCTAAACGCCATGGGAGCCAACATTCGCGGGGCAGGCACCGAGGTGATCAAGATCCAGGGTGTGGAACGCCTGCACCCGATCGAGTATGGGATCATTGCCGACCGCATCGAATGTGCCACCTTCATGATCGCCGTCGGAGCGAGCCGTGGCGAGGCGACCCTGCACAACGTCGTACCCGAGCACTTGCGCACGCCCATCGCCAAACTGACCGAGGCGGGGCTTCACATCGAAGAGGGCGACACTGAGATTTTGGTCCGCGCACACAAAAAACCGCGTGCCGTCGACGTTGAGACGGCGGTCTACCCGGGCTTTCCCACCGATGTGCAGCAACCTTTCGTCGCATTGATGAGCGTTGCAGAAGGGACGAGCATCGTGCGGGAGACCGTCTTCTCGGATCGCTTTCGCTACGTGGACGAGCTGCGGCGTATGGGCGCCGACATCAAGGTGGAGCAGGATTCGGCAATCATTCGCGGCGTCGAAACCTTGACCGGGGCGCCTGTCGAGGTGCCCGACCTAAGGGCCGGCGCGGCGCTCGTCGTGGCCGCATTGGCGGCGGATGGGGAGACCGAGGTTCACAACTCGGAGATCCTCGAGCGCGGCTACGAGCGCTTGGGCGATAAGCTGGCCGCGTTGGGGGCCGATGTCGTCCTCGAAGAGACGGTCACTGGTCGCGAAATGCGTGTGGAAGAGTTTCGCCGCTCTGTCGAAGTCGAGAGCACCTAGAGGCCCAAGAGATCACATGCTGATGTCCGTCTTTCCCTCTTTGACTAGAATGCGTACGTATACCTTCGATCCGATGACGATCAACGTGGGCGTGAGGGTGTAGTCGCGCCGATCGACCGTAATCGCACGATCGAGCGCTTTTTCGATCAATGGGGGATTGATGTTGCCGACTTCCTCCCCAACTAAGTGTTTGAGCAGGTCATGCGCTTGTTGTTCGACATGCAGGCGCGCGTGCTCTTGATTTAATCCCTCGATTTCGACTTCAACGGAATTCACGGGCGTGCGAATGCGCTCCGTAAGCGCGCGCTCGCGACTTTCCAACGTGCCCGCGAGTCGCTCGACCTCGTCCAGCAGGATCGCATTGTCGAGCGTCAACCGGTCGACCTTGGCCCCAAGCTGCGCCGTGCTCCAGGCGGCGCCGCACACCGCGCCCAGCAGCAAAAACGAGAGCGCGCGCATCCACATCCCTCGGCGAGCCTTTGACACGCGCTCACTCGCCTCCCGCGACGATGACGACGATCCAATAGCCGAGCGACGCTCCGATAAATCCGCTCATGACCATGGCAAGCTGGTGAAGTAGGAGCCTCACTTCGCCTCCGAGGATTCCGGAGTCGATCGCTTCCATCGTGGGAAACGTCCCGCCAAGCGCGACGAGAATGGCCCAAAGTTTGATCGGCTTTGCGAGCACGACCATCGTATGGAAGGGTGACCCGGGCAGCGCCACGGATGCGAGCGCCCCGACGAACGATCCGCCAAGGACCACGCCGAGCGCCGTGAAAAACGTGAGCGATACATCGTGCAGGAAGCTCATGGCATGCCCTCCGATTCAAAGGTATTCGGCAAAAACGTGATATTATAACGATGGGAGCACACGTTCGATTCATGGAGTGATCTTTGTCGTGGCCGCCGACTTCGTGCATTTGCATGTACATTCCGACTACAGTCTGCTCGACGGGTGCGCGGCGCCCGGAATGCTCGCGACGCGGGCGGCCGAAGCGGGGATGCGGGCGATCGCTCTCACGGATCACGGCGTCCTGCATGGCGTCGTCCAGTTTGAAAAGGCGGCCCGCGACGCGCACATCAACCCGATCATCGGGTGCGAGCTCTATGTAGCCACGGGGGATCGACGCGATAGGACGGGCTCTCGAGACGGAAGTCGCGCAAGTCATCATCTGACCGTTTTGGCCATGAATCAAGAGGGCTACCGAAACTTGTGCCGCCTTTCTTCTAAAGGGTTTCTGGAAGGCTTCTACTACCGGCCGAGAGTCGACAAAGAGCTGCTGCGCGCGCATAGCGACGGGCTCATCGTCTTGTCGGGTTGCATGGCCGCAGAGATTCCGTCGCTCATCGCGGCCGGTGACTTCGAGGGTGCAAGAGACGCCTGCAAATGGTATTTGGACACCTTTGGCCGCGATCGATTTTTTCTCGAATTGATGGACCACGGGATCGCGGGGCAGCGCGAGGTGAACAAGGCGTTGCTCGAAATAGGGCGCGAGCTTGGAATCTCCGTTGTGGCGACCAACGACGCGCATTATTTGTCCCCCGAAGACGCCGTCGTCCAAGACGCCCTCATCTGCATCCAAACAGGAAAAGAGCTCGACGATCCGGATCGGTTGCGGATGGAGACCGATCAACTCTATTTGAAAAGTCCGGCCGAAATGGAGCGGCTATTTGGCGACGTGCCCGATGCGCTGCGAAATACCGTTGCGATCGCGGAGCGGTGTGACGTGCGCTTGCAGTCGGATCGCGCGCTGCTGCCGAGGTACCGAGGCGAGGGCGCGGAGGCGGGCGCGCCGGCGCTCTTGCGCACGATCGCAACCCGGGGCGCCGAAGCGAGATTTGGTCGACCGCTGCCAGGCAACGTGCAGGAAAGGCTCGACTACGAGCTCTCCGTCATCGAGTCGACGGGGTTTGCCGACTACTTTCTCATCGTCTGGGACCTCATTCGATTCGCTCGCAGCCGATCGATCGCCGTAGGACCCGGTCGAGGCTCCTCCGCGTCGAGCCTTGTCGCTTACGCGCTCGGGATCACGGGCATCGACCCACTCGCACACGGGTTGATGTTCGAGCGTTTTCTAAACCCCGAACGCGTGACGATGCCCGACATCGATATCGACTTTTGCCCGCAGCGGCGAGCCGAGGTGATCGAGTATGCCGCACGGCGTTTCGGTGAAGACCGCGTCGCCCAAATCGGCACGTTCGGGACGCTGGCCGCTCGGGCAGCCGTGCGCGACGTTGGCCGTGTGCTCGGCATTCCTTACCCGGAGGTGGACAAAGTCGCGAAAGCGATTCCGGGAGGGCCGGGCGTGACACTCGAAGCTGCCGTCACGCAAAACCAAGAACTAAAAGCCGAAATCGAGCGGAATGATCGGCTGCGCCGCCTCATCGAGCTTGGGCTCAAGGTGGAGGGAAGGCCGCGCCACCTCTCCGTGCATGCGGCAGGCATCGTCATCGCGCCTAGTCCGCTCGAAGAGTCGGCGCCCGTATGTAAGACATCGGACGGCGCCGTCGTGACGCAGTTTTCCGGAGAGGATCTCGAGAGCCTCCGCTTTCTCAAGATGGACATCTTGGGACTTCGCACCTTGACCGTGCTCGACAAGGCCCAAAAGCTCGTCCGGGAACACAAAGGCGTAGACATCGATCTGGACGCGATCCCCCGCGACGACCCCAAAGTGTATCAGATGCTGCAAAGGGGCGAGGCGAGCGGCGTCTTCCAGCTTGAGACGCAGATGTTTTACGGGCTGCTAAGAGAAGTGCGGCCCGAAAACTTTGAAGACCTCGTGGCGATCTTGGCGCTTGGGCGACCTGGTCCGATGGCCCGGCTCGACGACTACCTCCGCTTCCGGCGGGGCCAAGCGACGCCGAAGTACCCGCATCCCGCCATGCGAGAGATCTTGCAAGAGACGCATGGAATCATGCTCTTTCAAGAGCAGGTGATGCGCATTGCGACTGAGCTTGCCGGATACTCGCCGGGTCGCGCGGACTTGCTTCGGCGGGCAATGGGGAAAAAGATGCCGCAAATCATGGCGGAGGAGCGAGGGCGGTTTGTAGCCGCCGCAACGCAGCGGGGTTTAGAACCGCATGTTGCCGAGGCGATTTTCGACGATGTCGCGAGGTTTGCCGAATACGGCTTTCCAAAAGGCCACTCCGCGGCCTACGCCCTGGTGGCTTATCAATGCGCATACTTAAAGGCCCACTACCCGGTCGAGTTTATGGCCGCTCGACTGTCCAGCGCACTTGGGGATGCGGGACAAGTGAGCCGTTACATCGCTGAGTGCCGGAGGGTGGGAATCCAGCTCCTTGGACCGGATGTAAACGAGAGCGACGTCGAGTTTGCCGTTCGAGATCACGCGATTCGATTTGGGCTCTCCGGGATAAAAAACGTCGGCGCGTCGCTTGCCGCGGCCATCGTCCGGGCGCGGTCCCACGGTCCATTCAGGTCGATCGAGGATTTTTGTGATCGGCTCGCCGACGCACACGTGGGAAAAAAGGCGCTCGAGAGCTTGATTCGATCGGGCTCCTTCGACGCCATCCTTCCTCGGGCGGAGGCGCTCTCCCGCATTGACGAGCTCGCAAAGCGCGGCTCGTTCACGCGCGCCTCGGCCGGCCAAGAGGCCCTGTTTGAAGCGCCGGCGCTGCCAGGCGCGCCGCAAGTGGCGGAACTCTCCTTGGCCGAGCGGCTTGCGGATGAGCTTTCTCTTCTCGGGGCGTACGTCTCGGCCCATCCGCTCGATCCGTATCGGGAGGTGCTCGGAGCGTACGCAGTTCCCGACGAAGGGGACGGACAAGTGGCCTTAGTCGGCGGAGCGGTCGTATCCTTGCGCGAGACCTCGGCTCGATCGGGGAGGGCGATGGCCTTTGCAGAGCTCGAGGATATTCATGGGAAGCGCTGCGAAATCGTACTCTTTCCTCAAGTTTACCAACGCGACGCGGTCGTCCCCGGCGACGCGGCGATCGTAAAGGGCCGCATAGAATTTGAGGAAGGCGCGGTGAAGCTCGTAGCGGACGCGGTGCGCCGGATCCGCGGCGCCCCGCTTGTACTCCGTTTGGCCAAGGTCGAGGAGTTGGATCGCGTGCGCGCAACCTTGGCCAAGAGGCGCGGCGCCACCCCGGTGGTGCTCGAGCTGTTTGGTAGGCGCGCATCGGCCCGGCTCGCGCTTCCACCGATTCACTGGGTCGATCACGACCAAGCAGTGTTGAGTGAACTAAAGAGTCTAGGCATTGACGTAGAATTCGATTCACTCATGTCTTGACGGGATGCGTTGGAGCATGCCGACTCGCCCAAATTAGGGGGCTCAAAAAATGAGAGAAAAAGTGATCGAAATGCTTGCGTCCCGCGGCGTACAGGTGGGTGAGATCGCCGAGATCGTCTTTTCACTGCAGCGCGAGTATGTGCCAGGTCTTTCGATCGAGGATTGCGAAGAGAGTGTGCTTGCGGTCCTCGATAAGAGGGAGGCGCAGCACGCCTTGTTGACGGGTGTTGCACTCGACGTGCTGGCCGAAAAAGATCAACTGCCCGAACCGCTCCTTGCAATCATCAAGCGGGACGAACCGCTGTACGGCGTCGACGAGATTTTGGCCCTTGCCATCACCAATGTGTACGGGAGTGTCGGCCTGACGAGTTTTGGCTATTTGGACAAGTGCAAGTGCGGCGTCATCGGCCGACTGAACGACCACGCGGGCAACCGGGTGAACACTTTTCTGGACGACCTCATCGCGGGCGTCGCCGCCGCCGCCGCGGCTCGGATCGCGCATCAACACGGGCGCTCTTATCCCGGCGTGACCGATGGAATGCAGGCAAAGGGATGACGTTTGCGCGATCATTTCCGCTGAGCTATAATCAATCAAAGTGAGGTGTGGGCTCATGGACTCAGGCCAGGTCACGGGAGACTTCATCGTCGTAAAGGCGCTTCAAGACGGCGTCACGATCATCGGGCTCACTCGAGGACGGGATACGAAGTTTCATCACACCGAAAAGCTCGATCGCGGGGAAGTGATGATCGCCCAGTTCACGGAGCATACGTCGGCGATCAAAATCCGCGGGCGCGCCCAAGTGATCACGCGGCACGGTCAAATCGAGGCCGGCAGTTGATCCATAGCCCCAGGCCATCTCGCGGGCCTTTTGACAGAACGAGGTGAGGCGCCTTGGTAAACGGCGTTTTTGAGTGGGAGATTCCCCTCGTCGAGTTGGAGAAGCGCATACAAGAGTTGCGGCGCTTTACCGATGACGAGGGGATCGATTTTACTGAGGAAATTCAAACGCTCGAACGAAAGGCCGAGAAACTTCGGCAAGAGATCTACGCATCGATCAGCCCGTGGCAGCGGGTACAGATGGTGCGCCATCCAAAGCGCCCGACGACGCTGGACTACATCAGCTTGATCTTCGACGACTTCTACGAAATGCACGGCGATCGCACGTTCCGAGACGACGAGGCTATCGTCGGAGGGGTAGCGCTGCTCGATGGACGACCGGTCACGGTCGTAGGGCCTCAAAAGGGACGTGACACCAAGGAGAACATTCGGCGCAACTTCGGTCTTCCGCATCCTGAAGGGTATCGCAAGGCGATTCGCCTCATGGAGCAAGCAGAGAAGTTTGCAAGACCCGTGATTTCGCTGATCGACGTGGTTGGGGCGTATCCCGGCATCGAGGCCGAAGAGCGCGGGCAGGGCGTCGTCATCGCTGAGTCGATCAGGAAAATGTCGTTTTTAAAGATCCCGATCATCTGCGTAGTCACCGGAGAGGGCGGAAGCGGCGGAGCGCTCGCAATCGGTGTCGGAAACCGCGTGCTGATGCTCGAGAATGCTTGGTACTCGGTCATCTCACCCGAAATGTGCGCCCAAATACTTTGGCGTGACGTAAAGCGCGCTCCGGAAGCTGCTGAATCGCTGAAGCTGACTGCAAAGGACCTCCTCGAATTCGAGGTGGTCGACGAGGTGATACCCGAGCCTCTTGGCGGCGCTCATCGAGGCCCGGAAGCGGTGGCAAGCAACATCAAGCAGGCGATCATTAGGCATCTTGACGAATTGAAAGCGTTGAGTCCGGATGAACTCGTATCCGACCGACTCGAGCGGTACCGCAAGTTGGGCGCCGTAAGGGAAGCATCGGAGCAAGAGATTTCAGCTTTGGCCTCGGAGGCCGACGCTTTGGCGACCGACTGAAGCGATCGGTCCACTCTGCACCCCGCGGCCCGAGGTTTTTCTTTAGTGAGTGAAAGACGCCTTTAGGAGGTGGACAAGCTTGGCCCTTGTAAAGCGAATCGCCGTCCTGACAAGCGGTGGGGACGCTCCGGGAATGAACGCCGCGATTAGGACCGTCGCGCGCACCGCGCACGCCCGCGGCGTTGCGGTGACGGGGATCGAGCGTGGATACCATGGGCTGATTCATGGGGAAACGGTCGAGCTCGATGTGCGGGCTGTCGATGACATCGTCCAACGCGGGGGCACAATCTTGCGCAGCGCCCGCTCCAACGCTTTCATGACGGAAGAAGGTCGCGCCAAGGCCGTACGTTTTTTGCAGGAGCAGGAGATCGGCGGCCTCGTGGTCATCGGAGGCGACGGATCGTTTCGCGGGGCGTTGGAGCTGACTCGGCTAGGTTTTCCCACCGTCGGCGTGCCGGCGACGATTGACAACGACATCGCCTGCACCGATGCTTCGATCGGCTTCGACACCGCCGTCAACACGGTTTTGGACGCGATCAACAAGATCAAAGATACGGCCACGAGTCACGAGCGCACTTTTGTGGTCGAAGTGATGGGGCGAAACTCGGGGTTCATCGCACTTTGGGCCGGCTTGGCGGGCGGCGCCGAGTCGATCTTGATCCCTGAAATGCCGTACGACATCGATGAGATCTGTTCTCGAATCGTCCACGGACAGAGGATCGGTAAGACGCACAGCATCATACTGGTAGCAGAGGGACTTGACGGCGTCCTTGGCGCCGAAGGCAGCGAGAGCGCAGGTTTTCGCGTCGGGCGGACCATTCAGGAGCGAACAGGGTTCGAAACCCGCATCACCGTACTCGGCCACCTCCAGCGTGGGGGCAACCCTTCGGGCTTTGATCGCGTCCTTGCAAGCAGGCTCGGCTATGAGGCGGCCAACTTGGCGATCGAAGGCATTGGCGGAAAGATGGTCGGTCTGGTCCACACGGCCATTCAAGCCTTTGACATCGAGGAAGCAATTCGTGAGCAAAAGAAGATCGACCCTGAGTTTTACAAGCTTGCCCAGGTATTGTCGTTCGGCTAAAGCAGAGCGACTTGCTATAAAAGACGCGTCGAGCGCCGTGAAAGGGACATGGACGTGAGAAGAACAAAGATCGTTTGTACGATCGGCCCTGCTACGGAGAGTGTCGAGAGAATCGAGGCGCTCGCCAGGGCCGGCATGGATGTGGCCAGGCTCAATTTCTCACACGGTACGATCGAAGAACATCACGCGAGAATCGAGGCGATCCGAGAGGTAGAAAGGCGCCTCGAAAGACCCATCGCGATCCTCCTTGACATCCAGGGTCCCAAGATCCGTTTGGGCGATCTGCCGCAGGGGAGGCTATCTGTGTCGGCCGGCGAGGAGTTGTACGTGCGCCCGGGGGATGGGCCGGCCGAAGTTGGAAGCGGTCCGACGACGCTGACGATCCCTTATCCCCGTTTGCTTGAACAACTTTCTCGCGGCAACACGATCTACCTCGATGACGGACTGGTCGAATTGACTGTGCTCGACGTGAGCGACGGCCGTCTGCGCGTTCAAGTCGTGACCGGGGGCGAACTCCGGTCGCGAAACGGCGTGACGCTGCCGGAAATCGATGTCGATCTCCCGGCGGTCGATGAGGACGATGTCCACCACATTCGCTTTGGCGTCGAAGCGGGTGTGGATTTTGTGGCCGCGTCGTTCGTGCGCCGTCCCGAACACGTCGATGCCGTGCGCGACTGTATCCGTGCCGTCGGCGGCTCGCAACAGGTGATCGCAAAGATCGAGAGCCGCGAGGGCGTGCGCAACATCGAAGCCATCTTTGAGGCGGCGGACGGCGTCATGGTTGCAAGGGGCGACATGGGCGTCGAACTCCCGACCGAAGAAGTGCCTCACGTCCAAAAAAAGCTCATCGCGATGGGCAATCGATTGGGCAAACCCGTCATTACGGCGACGCAAATGCTCGATTCGATGGCCCGCAATCCAAGACCGACGCGCGCCGAGGTGACGGACGTCGCCAACGCGATCTTCGACGGGTCGGATGCGGTCATGCTCTCAGGCGAGACCGCGGTCGGACGTTATCCCGTCGAGACGGTACGAATGATGGACCGCATCGCACGCAAGACGGAAGAGGCGTTGGACTATGCCGCGATGCTGGAGCGGCGGCGCGTTCGGACAGGCCGGGTCACGGTGGCCGATGCGATCGCTCGAGCGACATGCGAGACTGCAGCCGATCTAAACGTGAAGGCGATCCTTTGCTCGACGCAGTCAGGGAGCACCGCGCGGAAGGTCTCCATGTATCGACCCAAAGCGCCGATCGTTGCCGCAACGCCCAACGAACACGTCGTGCGTCAGCTATGCCTCGTTTGGGGCGTACGGCCCGTCCTGGCGCCGCGAACACCGCAGATCGAATCCATGGTCGACGTACTCATCGACGCGGCACGAAACATCGGCTTCGTGGACGTCGGGGATCGAGTCGCGATCGCAGCGGGCGTGCGAACCGGAACACCGGGCTCGACCAACCTCCTACAAATTCAGACGGTGGGTGAAGAGGCCCACAGATTAAGGTATTTCGCATAACGTACGGATCGTCTATCATTGGACGAATGGGCGAGAGGTGCATCGGTTGTGGTAGTCGGCGTTCCAAAAGAGATTATGAACAGCGAAAACCGCGTCTCGATGGTCCCGGCCGGCATCGAAGAGCTTACAAAGCGCGGCCACCGGGTCTTGGTCGAGTCGGGCGCAGGCCTTGGGAGCGGAATCGGAGACGAGGAGTACCGTAAAGCAGGCGCTGAAATCTTTGATGACCATGGGCGCGTCTTCGAGGAGGCGGATATGGTCGTCAAGGTGAAGGAGCCGTTGCCTGAGGAGTACCCGTTCCTCAAGCGAGGCCAGATCTTGATCACGTACCTTCACCTCGCTCCGGAGCCTGAGCTCACGCAGCGACTTGTGGACGACGGCGTGATCGCTGTCGCCTACGAGACGATTCAGCTCCCAAACGGAAGCCTGCCCTGTCTCACCCCGATGAGCGAAGTTGCGGGCCGCATGACCGTTCAGGTCGGCGCGCATTACCTGCAGAAGGCGAACGGGGGCAGAGGCGTTCTCCTAGGCGGCGTACCAGGGGTCCCGCCGGTCGATGTCGTCATCGTGGGCGCAGGCACGGTCGGCGCCGAAGCCGCCAAGATGGCCATGGGCCTTGGCGCGCAGGTGACCCTGATCGACGTCAATCTCGATCGGCTGCGCTACCTCGAGAGCAATTTGCATGGCCGACTGATCACGGTCATGTCCAACCGTTTCAATGTCGCCAGGGCGGTACGTTACGCGGATCTCTTGATCGGAGCGGTGTTGGTTCCCGGGGCGCGAGCGCCCCATATCGTGACCGAAGACATGGTGCAAACGATGAAGCCGGGCTCCGTGATCATCGACGTCGCCGTCGACCAGGGGGGCTGCATTCAGACGATCGACCGCACGACGACCCATGCCAATCCTACGTACGTCAAGCACGGCGTCGTCCATTACGCGGTCCCCAACATGCCCGGAGCAGTGCCGAGGACCGCGACGTATGCGCTATCCAACGCCACGCTTCCGTATATCGTGAAACTAGCGGACCTTGGATACAAGGAAGCGGCG
>CAYRIY010000022.1:0-22340 GCA_964424335.1 uncultured Clostridia bacterium | reverse complement strand
CGATCGTTTTGGGGCCATGCCCGGTCGGAAATAAAGTAGGATTCAGTACATAGTGGTTGAAGAGAAAGCGAGATGAGTCGACGGCGATTACGAATCGTCTTCGTCAAAGGAGCACGCTTCGGCGATGCGCGTCTTACTTCGGCTCATAGGCCGACTATCCCCATATCGCTGGCGAATCGCCGCGGTGATCGCCGCAATGTTGTTCGGCACCATATTCATGGTGCGAATTCCGATCGTGACCGGTGGAGCGATCGACCACCTGTCTCAAGCGCGGGGCGGCGCGGGAGACTCGTGGTCTGTTTTGATTTGGAGCGCAGCGCTCATCATGGCGTTGACGCTTGGCCGGGGGATCTTGCAGTACGTGCAAACGGCGCTTTCCGGGCGCATCGGCCAGATGGCCCTCTTCGAACTGCGAAACGACCTGTACCGGCACATGCAGAACCTGCCGTTCTCCTACTTCGACAAGGCCCAAACGGGGCAATTGCTGTCCCGCGTCACTGCGGACGTCGACAGTCTAAGGCAGTTCCTGGGCTTTGGATTTATCCGCTTGCTCACGCAGATTTTTCAACTCTCATTGATCGCGGTGAGCGTCTTTACGCTCCACTGGAGGCTCGCGGCACTCGCGATGGCGACTGTGCCGCTGCTTGTGTTCGCAACGTACCGGCTCTCTCGGGCCGTGCGCCCTGCCATGAGGCGCGTGCAGGCTGAGATCGCGACGATGAACACCGTGTTGCAGGAGAACCTGAGCGGGATACGCGTCGTGAAGGCCTTTGCTCGTGAGCCGACGCAAATCGCAAAGTTTGACGCAGCGAGCGAGGCCTTCTTAGACGCCCAGCTCTCCGTCGTTCAAAAGCGGGCTTTATACTCGCCGGCAATCGACTTTGTCGGGGGCCTGGGCATGGTCGCCATCCTTTGGTACGGGGGAGCTCAGGTGGTCGGCGGCCGACTTTCGATTGGCGACTTCATTGCGTTTACGATTTACATGACGATGCTGCTGCAGCCGATCAGAATGCTCGGTTTCATGATTGGAAACGCTGAGCAGGCGATCGCCGCTGGCGGACGCATCTTTGAAATCCTCGACACCGTTCCGGACATCCGAGACGCTCCGGATGCGGTTGCGCTTGGTTCGGTCCGCGGCGAAGTGAGGTTTGACTCCGTCTCTTTTGCGTACGACGGTAAAACGCCGGTGTTGAAAGAGGTCGACTTCACGGCTGAGCCAGGCACGACCGTTGCGCTCGTCGGGGAGGCCGGCTCGGGTAAGTCAACGCTGGTCAACCTCATTCCTCGGTTTTACGATCCTTCCGCGGGCGCCGTCATGATCGACGGCATCGACGTGCGCAAGGTGACGCTCGAATCATTGCGCCGCCAAGTCGGCATCATCCCGCAAGAGCCGTTCATTTTTTCGACGTCGATTCGCGACAATATCGCGTTCGGGCGTGAGGACGTCACCGACGAGGAGATCGTCGAAGCGGCAAGGCGCGCCGAGCTTCACGACTTCATACTCACCCTCGACATGGGCTACGACACCGTAGTAGGCGAGCGGGGCGTCGGTCTTTCCGGCGGTCAAAAACAGCGGCTTGCGATCGCCCGCGCGCTCGTCACCGATCCTCGAATCCTCATTCTCGACGACTCATTCTCATCGCTCGACACGCAGACCGAGCGGCGCATCCACGTCGCGCTCCAAGAGGTGTTAAAAGGGAGAACGTCCTTCATCGTCGCCCATCGCCTCTCGACGGTGCAGGCCGCCGATCTCGTGCTCGTCATGAAGGACGGACGCATCGTACAGCGAGGCTCGCACGATGCGTTGCTAAGCGAGGATGGTCCGTACCGCCAGATCGTCGAGGCGCAACTCGACGATGATCGGGGACGGGAGGAGGCCGTGTAGCCATGGGCATGTGGCGCGGAGGCGGAGGATTTGATCACGACGACGAGCGAAGGCCGATCGATCCTCGCCTCGTCCGACGGCTATTTCGCTATGCGCTGCCGTATCGAGGTGCGATTATCGCCGCCTTTTTAGGCATGATGTTCGTGAGCGCAGCCAACCTGTTGCAACCGCTATTGCTAAGGCGCGTGCTCGACGTGCACATACTCGACGGCGACCTCGGGGGATTGATGGCGACCGGCCTGCTCTACCTCGGCACCTTCGCAGTCATTTGGCTCGCTGGATACTTCCAGGCCAAATGGACGGCATGGGCGGGCCAGCGAGCGCTCTACGACCTGCGCACAAAGCTGTTTCGCCATGTAGAAGGCCAGTCGCTCGCGTTTTTTGACAAGCGAAAGTCAGGAGAGTTGATGTCCCGACTCGTCAACGACATCAACTCGATGGCCGAGCTGATCAGCTCGGCATTTGTGCTCGTCATGACCGACGTCGTGTTGCTTGGCGGGATCGTCGTGATCCTTTTCACGTTGGACGGCCCGCTCGCCTTGGTGACCCTGTGCATCCTCCCACTGATGTGGCTTTCCGTGCAGCGGTTTCGAAAGCGAATGTTTCACTCGTTTCGTCTGGTGCGGAGGAAGACGGGTGAACTCAACGCTACGCTGCAGGAGTCGATCTCCGGCGTGCGAGACATTCAAGCGTATGGTCAGGAACAAACGAAATTGAAGAGCTTCTCGAAAGTGAACGAGGAGCAGATGCAGGCGAACGTCAAGGCGATCGATGTTTGGGCGATCTTCATGCCTGTCATGGAACTCGTAGGCGCCGTCGGAACCGTGCTCGTCCTCCTGTACGGCGGACTTAGAGTGCATCAAGGTTTGATTACGATTGGTACGCTCGCCGCATTCATGCAGTACAGCGACAGGTTTATGCAGCCGATTCGCACGCTGTCGCAAGTTTACAATCAAGTGCAAGGAGCTATGGCCGCGTCCGAGCGCATTTTCGAAATCCTCGACACGCCCCCGACGGTCGTCGACAAGGCAAACGCTCTGCCTGCGCCAAGGATAAAAGAGGCGATCCGATTTGAAGGCGTGACGTTTGGCTACGACCCGGAGACGCCGGTGCTCGAAAAGATTGATCTTGAGATTCCTGTCGGCTCTCGCGTCGCGCTCGTCGGGCCGACGGGGGCGGGCAAGACCTCGATCATCAACCTGGTTTGTCGTTTTTACGACCCGCAAATGGGACGAGTGAGCATCGACGGCATTGACCTCAAAGACGTCTTGATCCCAAGCTGGCGAGCGCGCATCGCGCTTGTGCCGCAAGACAGTTTCTTATTCTCGGGAAGCATTGCAGAGAATATTCGATTTGGAAAAGAGGACGCAGGACAGGCAGACATCGAGAGGGCTGCGCGCGCCGTCGGCCTCCACGAGATGATCGCCGAACTGCCACAAGGGTACGACACGCAGGTAAACGAGCGCGGCGTCAGGTTTTCGGTTGGGCAACGGCAGTTGATCAGCTTCGCGAGGGCCCTCTTGCGAGATCCCGACGTATTGATCCTCGACGAGGCGACCGCACACGTGGATTCGGAGGCGGAGGCGAGAGTGCAAAAGGCCCTCGAAGAGCTGTTGGCAGGACGTACATCGATCATCATCGCCCATCGTCTATCGACCGTTCGGACTTGTGACAAGATCGTCGTGATCGACGGAGGCAAGATCGTGGAAGAAGGCGCGCACAGTGAGTTGCTCGTACGAGGCGGTGTCTATGCCGCCTTGTATGAGGCACAATTCGCAGAGCATCGGGCCGCCGGGAGCGCTTCTTAATGTTCTCTCTCGATTTTCCAGATCTTTTTCTTGACGAATCACGGATCATGGTGCCATACTAGGAGGCGAAGGGGAGTAGCACCCTGCTTCGTGGCGTCATTCCGGCGATCCACCGCCCGCTGCGAGCCCAGATCGTCTAGTCTGGATGCGAGACCTTCACGAGCGCCTGTGAAGGTTTTTTTAATTGGCATCCGGCGCTTTGGACGAGCTGGGAGGCGGCAACATGATTCGACGCACGTCTTTATCCACCATTTCCACCCTGACAACCCTGACAGCAAAATCATCGAACGGGCCTCCGTAGAAACCTCGCGGCCTTGTGTCCATTCCGCTGGGCGAGCTACGGTTTGGTTTTGCGCGCCTTGCTTGGACATTTCGGCATGCTATTTGGACCGATCGAGAAAGGACAAGTTCGATGAACGAGGTCGAAACGACGGAGGGAATGACGGATGTCACGTTTTTTACCGATTGGTTTGGCCGCGGTAGTCCCCATGCCGTGGATCTACCTGAGAATGAACGGTTTTCACGGCGATCCCATCACTGAAACGATCCTTACGGGTCTTGCGATCCTCGGAGCGGCGTTCCTGCTCGCCTGGGCCGCCGAAGTCGCTCAACTCGATATTTCCGCCTCGCTTGCCATTGCGGTGTTGTCGTTTATCGCGGTGCTCCCCGAGTACGCCGTCGACATCTACTTTGCGTGGCAGGCGGGCAAGGACCCGACGTACGCATCGTACGCCGTCGCGAACATGACCGGAGCAAATCGGCTCTTGATCGGGATCGGGTGGAGTGCGATCGTGCTCTTGGCGTGGTGGAAGTCCGGCAGACGCCTGCTCACGCTGGAGAAAAAGGACAGCATCGAACTTGGGGCGTTGACCGCGGCAACGGCGTACGCGTTCATCATCCCGTTCAAAGAGACGCTGTCGATCGTCGACACGATCATCTTGATCGGCATTTTCGTCGTGTACATTCGGACAACCGCTCGCCAGGGGGTGGAGGATCCGCACTTGATCGGCCCGGCGGAGGCGTTGGCCACGCTGCCTCAAACGGCCCGTCGCGTCACGATCGTCTTCATGTTCTTGTACGCTGCCGCGTCGATTCTCCTGTCGGCCGAGCCCTTCGCCGAAGGCCTAGTGGCGACGGGCAAAACCTTTGGAATCGACGAGTTCCTTCTGGTGCAGTGGATCGCGCCTTTGGCGTCGGAGGCGCCTGAGTTTATCATCGCATCGCTCTTCGCGCTGCAGGGGAGAGCTGGCATGGGTTTGCGGGCGATGATCTCGTCAAAGGTGAACCAGTGGACGCTCTTGATTGGCATGTTGCCCTTGGCGTACATGATCTCCAAAGGGAGTCTCACGCCGATGCACCTCGATGCTCGCCAAACGGAAGAGGTGCTGCTCACAGTCGCACAGAGCGCTTTTGCCGTCGCCATCCTTGCGAAGTTCAGGTTCACGGTGACGGCTGCCTTTGTGCTGCTTGTGCTCTTCTTTGCCCAGTTTTTCATGCCGGCTTACCACGGGCCGTTCATCGTGGCATACATCGTGCTTGCCATTGGGGTATTCGCGGTTGACCGTGCCCGGGTCAAAGGAGCGTACGAGGCGGTGCGGACATTCTTCACAGGCGATCTTGGCGTTGAACAAGGCGCTGCTGAGTCAGGGTCGGGCGTCAAAGATGCCCGCACAAATCCGTAGAGCAAGACGGAGCTTGAATACGACGAAACCCCCTATCTACAATAGATGAGGGGGTTTCGTCGTTGGTGCCGAAGGTGGGAATCGAACCCACATGGGGGGCTGCCCCACGCGATTTTGAGTCGCGCGCGTCTGCCAGTTCCGCCACTTCGGCATGGAGCCGTTTCGTCACAAAAGACATGATACCACACTCCTCGTCGCTTGTCGATAGGCCGGTTGCAAGGTGACGGCGAATCGGACGGTCCGATGCTCGCGTAAAGGAGTTTCTTGGCTCTATGCATAACTTTAAGCACCGTGTACGCTCATTGCCGAAGTGATCAATCGGGGGGTGTGGGCGGCAGAATGTGCCGGATGCGTACGGGTCGGCCTCTGGTTATGCTCGCGCAAACCTGGCTATTCATCGGACTTTTCGCGGCGATCGCCGGCGCGCAAGGTCGACCTGTGTCTGAGATCGTCATAAACATACCAGCTTTCACTCTTTACTTATATCAAGACGGTGTTCCCATCAAGACCTATCCGATTGGCGTAGGTCAAGTGGTCAAGCCTTCGCTCCTTGGTGAAACTACGATCATCAATCGTGTGTTTCATCCGACGTACTACCCTCCTGACTGGTATTCCAGAGGGCTCCAGCCGATTCCACCGGGTCCCGACAATCCCGTAGGAACGCGTTGGCTCGGCCTAGGTTTTCAAGGCTACGGGATCCACGGGACGAACGATCCGGCAAGTATCGGCACCCCGGCTTCGTCAGGCTGCATCCGCATGCACAACCATCACGTGGAGGAGTTGGCGGATCTCGTCGGGGTAGGAACGGTCGTTCGCTTCGTTTACGATACGATCCAAGCGTGGCGCGACCCAATTACCGGCAATGCCTTGATTCAGGTGCATCCCGACATCTACCGACAGGGCACGAACACCCTTGAAGCTGCATTGCAGGACCTCGAGCGCATCGGTGTGACCGAGGGCGTTGATCGCTGGGCGCTCCAGGCCATCTTAGGGGAGGCTGCTGCCCAGCCTCGCGCTGTACCGATGAGCGTCCCTCTATCGCTCGACGGCGAGCGGCTCGGCGTCAATGCCGTGCGGTACGGAGGTCAATTGTTGCTCCCGCTCGACCCGCTGGCCGACCGGTTGCAGATGACCGTCGCTCGATCGCCAAGGCCCGACGCAGGTCTCGTGTCCGTTGGCTCCATGGTCGTGCCTGGATCATTTTTCATCGGAGCGCGGGCGTTTGCGCCGATCGAGGCCGCCGCAGAAGGATTTGGCCTCGTCTTGCAGGCTGCCTCGACGAGCGGGGTTGCGCTTCAAACCGTGCAACTGCTCGACCGAAGCCAGCGCCGCATGCCCCTGCGCACCCACGTCATGGGTGAATGGCTGCTCCTTCCCGTTCAGGAGACTGCTCAGCAACTCGGTGTACCGGTAGGTTGGGATCGCGAACGGGAGGCCGTCATTGTTGACGGCAAACCTGTCTTTGGCGCATTCATCATCGAGAACCGGGCGTATCTTCCTCACGATCGCCTCGCCGAACTGCTCGGCATCCGGATCCGATGGTCACGAAGCGGCGCCGTCGCCACGTTGGAAACAGCGAGAGTCACGATGGAAAGCGCCGGCAGACGCCCTGTGAGCGGTCAGGGATTTGTGCGCGGATCTGAGGTTTACGTTCCGCTTCGGTTGGTCGCTGACCACCTCGAGTTCACCCTGGGGTGGAATCAGGCGACCCAGACGGCATTCGTTCAGGGCGTCCCCTTGAGTGGGATCGTGCGCGACGGCCGCGTGTTTGCGCCCGTGAGCGCCATCAGGGAAGTGGTGCCTTCCCTCGACTATCGGTGGAACGACGACGAGTTCGACCTCGTGCTCGTGTACGACGGACGGTGAGCGATAAAAAAGCCGCGACGCCCTGGTTTGAAATGGGCGCTGCGGCTTTCTTTGTTTACATTTTGACGGTTACCGGCGTTTTGGGGATCAGACGTTTGCCTGGAGCAGGAACTGGCCGAGGAGCTGTTCCAAGGCCTCCGTCTGCGCCAACTCCCTGGCAGTCTCCCAATCTCTGTCCAGAAGCGCCGTCGCTAGATCCGTCGTGATGCCGAGCTGCTCGCCGATCGCTTGCGCGAGTCTCCGCTTGGCTAGGCCTTTGAGCGACTCCCAGTCCTGTGTCATGATCGCAGCCGCCTCAACAGGCGTTGCGCCTTGCGCGAGCAGTTGATCGTACAGCTTGCTTTGCAGACTCTCGCCCACGGCATTCCAGTCGCCGCGAACGATGGCCTGCAAATCGCTGGGTGTGAGTAGCCCACGCGTCACATTCGTCATCTTCGTTGCCACGTCTTCACTGGTAATCACGCCGTTTGCCTTGACAAACTGAGGCGACCCGAACCGGTCGTTTACGACGTAGATCGCATCGCCGACTCGCAAGTTGGACAGTGGCGCCACGGTCGTGTTCCTGTGGATCACGGTATCGACGTTCATCGAGAAGTCGCGGATTCCCGAGTGGGTGATGACGCCGATCGTCCTGGTCGTTTCGTCGAGATAGTCAACGGTGCCGCGCGTAATCTGGAGCTTGAGGGCCTCGTCGACCATCGCGGCGGTTTCCGCTCGAGTCGCCGGTGTGGATGGTCCGAAGGTCCCTCTCAGATATGGAGGGAGGATCTTGAGGCGCAGGGCGGTCTCGATCGAATCGTGCGCCCAATGCCCCTTGGGGACATCGGTGAACGAAACGCCCTCCGCGTACCCTTTGATGTCGTCCATCCGCAAGGTGCGAACGATCATGGCGACGACCTCGGCGCGGCTGATCGGGTGATCGGGACGAAATGAATTGTCGGGATACCCTTGTGCGATCCCTGCGCCCGCGAGGGTCAGAATGTTGCTCCGGGCCCAGTGGTTTGCGATGTCTCGAAAAGACGCCGATTCCACCGTCTCAAATGTAAACGCGCTCGTCATCATCTTGGCAAACTCGGCCCGCGTTACCTGACGGTCCGGTCGAAACGTCCCGTCGGGGTAACCGTTGACGATGCCTTTGTTCACGAGGGACTCGATGTTCTGTTTGGCCCAGTTGGTTCCGATGTCGCGCAGGCTCGCTTGTGCGCTCGCGATCATGGAAAAGCTTAAGGCGAGAACCAATGCGAGTCCCAATACTCGTGTCATGCGAACCACGGCGTTCACGCTCCTCTTTGAAAATCCGATTCGCTCGCGTCCCCACTTGCCGCCCGATAGGGCCCGCGGCTCTGGCCCGCACGATGTTCGGCTCCACGGTGGCCTGGCCGAAGCGGCGCGGTCGGGCGGCCGAGTGGGTAGCGCCTTCATTTTGAGGTAGTATATAGGCGCGTCCTAATGTTTCTCTTTGGATAGGGCGACTTAAATCGTGATTTCTTGTTCTCATCCGATGCGCCCTTTCGAGAATATCCGGCTAAACGCCCAGCTCAAGGGCGTTTTGGCAAGAGGAGGAACGCACCGTGGCAAACTCTGAGACGCCGATTGTCCTCTTGGTTGACGGCCACAGCCTGCTCCACCGAGCCTACTACGCGCTTCCGACGCTCACCACCGTAGAGGGCCTGCCGACGAACGCGGTATATGGATTTGCCATGATGCTCCTGCGTCTGATCGACGATGTCCGGCCCGATTACGTCGCGCTTGCCTTCGACAGGCCGTCACCAACGTTTCGGCACGAGGCGTTCGAGGCGTATAAGGCGCACCGGCCCAGCATGCCTGATGACCTGCGAGTGCAGATCAAATTGGCGCGCGAGCTGATCGACGCGCTGAACATTCCAGTATTTGAGGTGGACGGGTACGAGGGCGATGATGTCGTCGGCACCTTGGCAAAGAAGGCGGAGGACAATGGCTACAGGGCGCTGATCGTGACGGGAGATAAAGACGCGCTGCAGTTGGTCCGTGATCGAGTGCACGTCGCTTACACAAAAAGAGGCATTCGCGAGGTGGAGGTGTACGACCCCGCCAAGGTGCTCGAGGAAGTCGGCGTCTTGCCAAGCCGTGTTGCGGACCTGAAGGGTTTGGTGGGCGATAAGTCGGACAACATTCCCGGTGTGCCGGGGATCGGCGCGAAGACGGCCGTCCGATTGCTCGCCGAGTATGGCAGCCTCGAGGAGGCGCTTGCACGGTCGGAGGAGATTAAGGGCAAAGTCGGGAGCGCGCTGCGACGACATCGGGACGACGCCACGATGAGCAAGGCGCTCGCGACCATCGATCAGGACGTGCCGATCGAGGTCGACTGGGACGCGCTCAAGGCACGGGAACCACACGTGGATCGGCTTGCTGCACTTTATCGGCGCCTTGAGTTTCGCACACTCCTTGAAAATCTCGAAAAGGAGTACGGCCAAGGCCCGCAGCAGGATCGACCGATCGGGCCGAATGGCGAAAAAGTCGATGAGCCGCCGACGCCCCTTGTGACCGTCCTCAAGGATCGCGACGCTGTGCGCGCCGCCTTGGCCGCCTTACCCGAGGGCGAAGAATGGGTCGTCTTGCCTGTATGGAGCGGTAGCCGTCCGCTCGACGGTGTCTTGGTCGGGATCGGGGTGGCAACGGCCGATGCGTCGTATTACATTCCTCTGGAGTCCCTTTCGCCGGGTGCGAAGAATCACATGTTAGACGGGGAGTTTCGCGAAGCGCTTCGACGTGCGTCTGTAGTGGGGCACGATTTGAAAACGCTCATGCTGCTCCTCGATGACTCGCTTAGCTCCTTTCGGATCGCAGAGGACGTGATGATCCAAGGGTATTTGATCGCTCCAGGCCAAGGAGATCAATCTCTCGACGACCTCGCGCTCAAATACGGCGCTCCTAAGCCCGCGCCAATCAGCGCTCTGATCGGCGATAACCCACGTGTGTCGGTCCTCGCTAAAGCCGTTTCGTCAAACCTCGAAGTGATCAAAGAATTGAGGCGCAGCCTGTCGGGTCGCTTGGAACAAGATGGGCTCGTTGACCTTTATCGAGAGATCGAGCTACCCCTGGTGCGAGTGCTCGCCGACATGGAGCGTACGGGCATACGGCTTGACGTTGAAGTCTTGCACAAGCTGGCGAGTGAATTTGGGGACCAGATCGACGCATTGCAGAAGTCGATCTTTGAGCTGGCCGGAGCAGAGTTCAATCTCAATTCACCAAAACAGTTGGCGGTGGTCTTGTTTGAACGCCTAGGTCTGCCCGTGCTCCGCAAGACCAAAACAGGACCGTCGACAAATGCCGACGTGTTGGAATCACTCGCCGAAGAACATGAGATCGTTTCGAAGATCTTGGAGTACCGGCAGTTACAGAAGTTGAAGAGTACGTACGCAGACGCTTTACCCGGGCTGGTACGGCCTGACACGGGGCGAGTGCACACGACGTTCAATCAAACGGTTGCGGCTACGGGCCGGCTGTCGAGTGCGAGCCCCAACCTGCAAAACATTCCCGTTCGTACAGAAGCCGGGAGGAGGATTCGGAGAGCCTTTGTGCCAAGAGACGGGTATACCCTGATCAAGGCGGATTACTCTCAAATCGAACTGCGCGTCCTAGCGCACATGGCGCAAGACGAAACGCTGCTCAAGGCGTTTCAGGACGGTGCTGACATCCACGTCGAGACCGCTGCGGAGATCTTTGGAGTTCCAAAGACAAAGGTGACCCGCGCATTGCGGGATGCGGCAAAGGCGATCAACTTTGGGATCGTCTACGGCATCTCCAGCTTTGGCCTATCTCGAGACACAGGGTTGACACAAGGCGAGGCCCAAGAGTTTATCGACCGGTACTTTGATCGGTATCCGCAGGTCGCTCGCTATATGCAGGAGACGGTCGAGTCGGCGCGGGCGCATGGCTATGTCGCCACACTGTTTGGGAGACGACGTTACTTGCCCGACATCGCGAGCAGGAAATGGAATGTGCGAAAGATGGCTGAACGGACAGCAATCAACTCACCGATTCAGGGAAGCGCGGCAGACATCATCAAGAAGGCGATGGTTGCGGTTCACCGCCGTCTGGCAGAGGAACGCGCGCCAGCGTCGATCTTGCTGCAAGTCCACGACGAGTTGGTGCTCGAGTGTGACGAGCGATGCCATCTCGAGATCGCCCATCTGCTCAAAGAGGAGATGGAGGGCGTAGCGCGCCTGGATGCGACATTGCGAGTCGAGGTCGCCGCCGGGCCAAATTGGCTGGACATGCAGCCGGTACTTTAGAACGAGCCTTTGTGTAGGGCGAAGGAGACGAGACGTGCCTGAATTGCCTGAGGTTGAAACTGTTCGGCGTACCTTGGCGAAGCGAATCATTGGCGAAGTGATTGCCGATGTCGACGTTCGATTTCCTGGTTGTATCGAAGGGAATGATGTCGAGTTTTTCCGGGAAAAGGTAAGGGGACGGAAAATCGTCGACGTCCTGCGACGGGCAAAGTATCTCCTTATCCAGCTCGATGACGGTGCAGCGATCGTCGTGCACCTGCGCATGACAGGCAGGCTCACCGCAGTGCAAGGGGCGGCTGACCGAAATGGCAGTCACCTCAGGGTCGATTTTGCCTTCACTTCTGGACTGCACATGCAATTTCACGATCAACGAAAGTTTGGCCGGATTGGCTGGTATGAAAGCGAGGTCGAAGTTGGGGCCCGGATCAAGGTTGGTCCCGATCCGACCGAGGCGGATTTCCGTGCGGCCGATCTTGCTCGCATCGTTTCCGGGAGAAAAAGACCGATCAAGTCCTTGCTCCTCGACCAAAGTCTGATCGGCGGTCTCGGCAACATTTACGCGGACGAGAGCCTATTTCGGGCCCGAATAGCTCCGGATCGCCCGGCCGATTCGCTGTCGGACGGGGAGGTTGAGGCGCTGCACGGCGCGGTGCGCGACGTCCTTTACGAGGGATTGCGTCACAAGGGGACCAGCTTACGGGATTACGTCGACGGCGACGGGCGAAAAGGGACGTTTCAAGAGCGACTCAAGGTGTACGCTCGAGAGGGAAAGCCCTGTGTGGAGTGCGAATCTCCCATAGTGAGGGTGAAACTCGCCGGACGAAGCGCCTATTTTTGTCCGAGGTGTCAACAGTAGAGTGCGATTTTACTCTTTCGCATATTGTCAAGGAGCCGCCCACATGGCGACCCGCCCTAATCGTTGTGGCCGGATCGCCGAGCGCTTGGAAAATCAACACGGGCCAGCATTGCTGGCCTTTTTGGGTCGCCAGTGGACGCAATGGAGAGGCGGCAAGTGGGGACACATGCTAGACGGATTTGCAAAAGGAGTGAGACCCAAGTTGCTCGTAATCGGACTGACGGGCGGGATCGCAACCGGCAAGAGTACGGTCGCCGGTCGACTAAAAGAGCTTGGGGCGCCGGTGATCGATGCCGATCGTTTGGCCCGCGAGGTGGTCGAACCGGGACAGCCGGCACTAGCGGAGATCGCTCAGGCCTTTGGCAACGAGATTTTGCAACCGGATGGAAGTCTCGATCGCGCCCGTCTGGGCGCCATCATCTTTAGCGACGCGGCAAAGCGACGGCGCCTCGAAGAGATCGTGCACCCACCGATCCGGCAGCGAATGGAGGCCTGCATCGACGCGCTGCGGAAAGAAGGCGCCTCGCCCGTCGTGATTTGCGACATCCCACTGCTTTTCGAGTCAAAGGAGAGCATGCGGTTTGTCGACAAGGTGGCCGTCGTGTACGCGACGAAGGAGCAGCAGCTCGCTCGACTCATGCAGCGCAATGGGCTTTCGCTGGAAGAGGCAAAGGCCCGGATCGAAGCTCAAATTCCGATCGAGCAAAAGGTAGAGCGCGCCGATTATGTGATCGATAACTCAAAAGAGCACGAAGAGACGATCGCACAAGTAGATCGGTTGTGGGAGGAGTGGCTCTTGGTTGCAAATCGCTTTGATTGCACACGATGAGAAGAAAGACGATATGATTCGATTTTGCAAAGAGCACGTGGAGCGCTTGCGGGCATTTCGTCTCGTAGGAACGGGGACGACGGCAAAAGTCGTGCGCCAAGCGACCGGATTGGAAGTTCGCGGCATGCAGTCGGGGCCGTACGGTGGGGACCAACAAATCGGCGCCATGGTAGCGTCGGGCGAAATGGACGCCGTCATTTTTCTGAGAGATCCGCTCACTGCTCAGCCGCATGAACCGGACATTACCGCGCTGCTGCGAGTGTGCGACGTTCACAACGTTCCCGTTGCCACCAACCTCGCTTCTGCTGAGAAAATCGTCAGGGCCATGTACGAAGAGCGCGCAGGGAGCGCCGCGGACCTTGGGACTGACGCATAGGATGCAATAAGGGCAATCCCCTGGTTGCAGACTTGGAGGACGAAGCGTGAGAAAGCTGCTGTTGTTAGCCGCCGTCGTGACGGCGGCCTGCATTTGGCTGTACAAACCGATCATGCAGTACGCATACCCCCTTCATTACAGGGACGTGGTGCTTCGTCACGCCGCGGAGCACCAGATCGATCCACTCTTGGTTACGGCGGTCATGCACGTCGAGAGCAGTTTTCGACCCAATGCGGTCTCGCCCAAAGGCGCCAAGGGTCTTATGCAGCTCATGCCTTCGACGGCGGAGTGGGCGGCGTCGCAGATGGGAATGTCGACCTATTCCGAGGAAATGCTCTTTGACCCGGAAATCAACGTGTCGATCGGAGTCTGGTATCTGGCAAACTTACGCCGGCTGTTTGATAATGACACCGCCTTGGCGCTTGCTGCGTACAACGGCGGGCGCGCCAACGTGTTGAGATGGCTGAGCGAAGAGTCCTGGTCGGGAAGTGTCGAGGACGCGGATGACATCCCATTTCCCGAAACCCGAGCGTATGTAAAGAAAGTGTTGACGACGTATGAGTGGTACCGAAGGGTGTGGGGATCCGAACTGAGCCTTGCGGGCGGCGGGTTGTTTTGACCCGCAAGTTCCAGGGAGGGCTGGAGGGCACGCGCCAAACTTGTTGAAGATATCCTCCGTAACCAAGTGATATCCAAGCAGCGCAGGAGGAACACTGTTTGGCCTTACCACCCCAGGACGGAGCGCCCTCAAAAAAAGAGCAGGTACTCCAGCTCGCCCAAGAAGATCCGTTTCTGCGCGTCGAGGAGATCGCGCGCCGTGTCGGCACAACGGCGCCTTATGTAAGGACCATACTCTCTGAAGGGCGCATATCACTTGGTCGACTGCGAAAGAGTTACGCGCGCGCCATGGAGCGGCGTCTCAAAGGAACGGACAACAGCGTCCCGGAGCAGAGCACGGTCGGCACGCTCGATGCCTTCGATGTCCGCCTCGCGCACTTGGGACCTCCACAGTTTTGTGAAGTCGATGCCTACGACGCCAAGCGCCTCGCTAACGAGTGGAACCTAAGCGGCGGTCCATCGTTCTCCTGCATGTCTCGCTGGCAGCAAACGGACGACGGCGTCGAATGCCTGCACCGAGTAATCACAAGCCTTGAGATCGTCGTGGGGCCGGGTGGCGCTCACACCGACCGCCGGCTTGGCGGTTACCTTCGCCTCGAGCCGGATGTGCAGGTTGGGTGCGGCAAAATGACCATCGAGATCGAACCAGCCGACGCCTTGGTCTCGCACGCGCTGCAGATCGGCATGTCGGCGCCAGTGATGTCGGTGCGGCGAGGTTTGGTTGTGGACGGAGAGGTCGTCGCCTTGGAGGAGTTTGTATTTCGCATGGGTGACATCCGTCTCGTCGTAGGGAATGACTCCGTCGGCATCGAGCCCCGGAGGTCCGTTGCCGAAGACCTTGCTTTCGGTGGGGGTTGATGGCGTGAAGTGCGATTCGTGCGGACAGGAAGTGGCGCTCGCCAAGATCTGCCCGTATTGCGGCCATCGCATTCTAGCCTCCGAGCATGAACGGCGAAGCAGTAGGGAGCGGCCAAGCGGTTCGTTTCGGGGAACCGTAGACGAGAGGAGCGAAGGTGGCGCACACCCTGCTTCAGGCGGTCCGTTCAATCAAGTTATACGTTTTTTTCTCGAGCCCCGTATATCTGGGTGGCAGAAAGCGCTGGTCATACTCGCGCTCTTTTATGTCGTGAGCCCGTTCGACCTTCTCCCGGGAATCGCGCTGCCGGTCTTTGGATGGTTTGATGACTTGGCTGTCGCTACCTTCGCATGGCGCTGGATCTCCGGCACGTTGAGCGCACTCGACAGAAAATCGTGACAAAACGATAAAGTTCGACGCCGCTGGGGACACCGTTCGACATAGCGGCGCACGAGTGTGTGGTACGCTGTATGCACCCCCGAGGGGTTTTGTCCTTAAGGGACTCGTACCCCTTTCGGCATTGTCGACTGCCAGGCTCGAGGTTAAGCATTGTCGACTGTGCGGGGTCCGCGCCCCCGCCTTAGTCGTCGGCCTTTGCTGATTCGGGCCACAGTCAGTCGGCACGAGGGTGCGTGGAATCGCCGCTTCGTGCGACGCGTCCCGCGCCCGCTGCTCGATTCCACCCGCGACTTGGGACCACTTTGAGCGATCGAAGGGGTCCCGCCCTTGTTTTATAGGGCCTTTTCCGAGTCAACCCATCGAATTGCAGGACTTAGGCTCGATACCAACGAATTACGATCCGAGAGCGCTCTCGAAAATTTCATGGCATTTTGAACCACACGATTTGACCTGCTCTTGCCGAACTTGGTGATGAGATGCTTCAGGCGAGGAGGTCTTTTGTTCGTGTAATTATCAATCGATGGGGGGCTAGGTGGTCGTCCCGGGGGGATGGGGAGGAACGTGATATACGGTGATCGCCAATCAGGAGCTTAAAGGCCTTGATGAAAAGGCGTACGCGTGCTTTGCCAAGGGATTGTTTTTCGCTGCCAGGGAGTGGCTTGAGCTTTGGTGCGACGTCGTGGCCCAGCAAGAGCCCGAACGGGTTTGCGAGGCGCTCAACGCACTTGGTTCGGTCTATATCGAGCTGGGGCAGTTTCAGCGTGCGCTCGATCTGTTTACTAAGTCCCTCAATTGGGACAAGGCCGGTAGCGAAATCGATCGGGTGCGCAGCCTCTGCAACATCAGCCTGTGCTGTCACCTCATGGGTCGCGCAGCCGAATGCGTCTCCTACGGGGAGCAGGCGTATCAGCGCCTGATCGCGCAATGTTCGCAAAATCCATCTCTCGAGGCGCATACCCAAGAAATACTGAGCCTGGGATACGTTGCGGTCGGTGATTGGGAGAAGGCGCGGACGGCGGGCGAAGCCGTAAGGAAATCCTTTGAGGCGATGGACAACCAAGCGGGCCTGGCGAAAGCCCTGAACAACTTGGGCTTGATTCACGTGGAGACGGGGCGTTTTGACGATGGCGAGCGCCTGCTTAATGCTTCTCTTTCTTTGACAGAGTCGATTCAGGACTTTGGAACCGTCGCCTATACCTATACGGAGCTCGGGCGCCTGCATTACAAGAGGGGGGACATGGCCTTAGCCTTGCATTTTGGCAGCAAGGCGCTGCGACTTCTCTGGGACAATGTCGGAATGATCGACAAGGCGGAAGTTGCCCGGCTCTGCGAGCTCTTTGGTTCCATCTCCTTTAGCATTGGAGATCGGCAAGGCGCGATCAATTATCTACAGCGCGCATCGACTTATTACGCCCAGTCGGATCGATGGCGAGAGTGGCAAAGTTCCAATGAGGCGTTAAACAAGATCATCATTGCCGACTCGGGCGAACCGATTCAAAAGATCGCGATCGACATCGAGGACCGGCAACTGTTGCGCTATTTTACGACCCTCTTGGGACTCATGGATACGCTCGAATCGCTATACCCCGAGCTTCGAGGAAAGTCTGAACTCGTGACCAAGTACGCCCTCCTCCTAGGCGAGCGGTGCGGTGTCGAAGGGTCAAATCTCGAGCGGCTCAGTCACGCGGCAAGGCTCCACAATATCGGTCTGACTTCGATGGACCCGCAAGGCGCCCAGTCAATTGGGATTTCAACGGAAGACAGCGACGCCTTGGCACATCCGATCTTTGGCGAGCGGGTCCTGAAAATGTTTGGAGCGCACGAAGACGTGCAAAAGGCCGTGCGGCACCACCGGGAATGCTTCGATGGCTCAGGGATCCCCGATGGCCTGCGGGGAACTGACATTCCCCTATTCTCCCGCATTATTGCGGTCGCCGAGGCGTACGTCTCGACTGTCATGGCAAGATCAGATCCAAAGCGTTCGCACACGGAAGGTATGGCTTTGGTCATCGACCAAGCGGGCAAGAGGTTTGACCCGGCCATTATCGAGGCGTTCGTGGCTCTTCACGAAATGGGATCGCGATGAGCTTCACAAAAGTTTCGCTTGCGTGGAAGGCAATATTTGGAGATGATAATGCTGAAGGATTGTCCGTTTTGGATTCGGGTGAGGGAGTCCGCAACTTTCGTGAAAGGAGGAGAAGCACGTGAAACGTTGGTTGGCGCTTGTAGCGGTATTGGCCCTCTTTGCAGCGGTAAGTGGCGGCGTTTCGGCTGCTCCGAAATGGTTTGATGGGGCGACGGGCGGAGGCGGAGCACAAACTCAAGGGTTCATTCGACCGGGAGGCACCTGGCAGTAGTCTGCGCCCTCCGGGCCTGTCTTCCAAAGTGCGCGTGTTGTGTCAGCGGGGCAACGGCCTGATTCGTGGGGCGTTGCCTCGTCTCTTTTCCGCCACGTGGTTGAGTTGCGTCTCATGGGATCACATGTGAATAAAAATAGCGCCGGGCGAGCAACCACGGCGCTTTCTAAGGCTTTTGTGGTGCCCGGGGTGGGATTTGAACCCACACAGGTGTGACCCCACATGGCCCTCAACCATGCGCGTCTGCCAGTTCCGCCACCCGGGCATTTGTTGTTTGTCCGCTTAAGTCAACACCACTTATTATAACCAGGCTCTGGGCCGCTGTCAACTCAATCGTATGGATACTTGACGCTGGAACTGTCGCATTGAAGAAGCCCTCGGCAGCAGCTCCACGGGAAGCGAGATATGTCGAATCGCTTCCGTGGGATTTTCGGCTCGCTCTAGCAACAACCGCGCGGCAGCGCGGCCGATCCCCTTTGCGTCCTGGCGTACCGTCGAAAGAGGAACCGGAGCATCCGCGCCGCCATCGATGCCGTCAAATCCAATAATGGCAATACGATCAGGCACGCCGATGCCGCGACGATGAAAGTGATGGAGAGTCCTGAGCGCAATCACGTCGTTTGCACAAAAGAGCGCCGTCACTTCCGGTTGCCGGGTGAGTGCTGCCTCGACTTCATCCCCCCAGCGCTCTTCATCGTCTGAGACCAGCCATACCCGATCGTTTCGCACGCCAAGACCGGCCTCCTTCAGGGCTGTGATATAGCCCATATGTCGTTCTTCAACCGAAGTGGTATTTCGAAAGTGATGGGCCGCAAATGCGATCTCTCGGTGCCCGCGCTCGATCAAATGGCGGGTCGCGAGGTATCCGCCTCGAAGGTGGTCGGATTGAGCGCAATCGGTTGCAAGACCTCTCATGTATCTGTCAACCAAAACAATCGGAAATCGCTCGAGCCGGAGACGGACGATCTCGTCATTCGTGCACTCGCCCGGCGTCGGCCAGACGATGATCCCTCGAACTTTGGCCCTTTGCAGATCTCGAAGGGAGTCGGTCACCTCGTGGCCGTTATCCGACGAGCGAAAGACCAAATGGCCCTTGGTCTTTACCAATTCCGATTCTACCCCGAGAACGATCCCGGTGACAAACGAATCGCGCAGGTGAGGAACGATGATTCCGTAGGTGTCCGGCCCAGGATCTTTCGTCGGAGGCAGCCGATTCGCGACGAAGGTTCCCCGTCCTTGAGCCCGATGCACCCAGCCCTCTTGTGCCAGTTGGTTCAGGGCTTGTTTCGTGGTGATCCGGCTGACTCCCATCTCGTCTGCCAGGGATTTTTCCGAGGGCACTCGCTCGCCGGGACTCAAACGTCCGCTCTCGATCCATTCTAAGATCGTGCGCTTTACTTGTTGGTAGAGGGGGATGTCTTTCGAGGTCATGGACCGCTGCCTCCGCCAGATGGCCGCGGTCGCTTGGATACTAGCGTCTAAAGCGACCGCGGCCGTGCCGGCCTTTACGTTATCACGAATTTGATCCTTAGACTAAAAGACCTTATTCCACTCGACCCCACGCCTCGTCGAGGAAGGCCTGCGCCCTGCGGGCAGTATCCTCTAAGACGGAGCGAACGGGGGTGTCGCCGTTGCCTTGGATTATAGAGTTACTGATTTCGGAGATGTAGCCCCATACGGCGTCTCCAAACGGCGATACGGGTCGCCACTTGGAGTACGGAAGGACTTGTGAGAAAAACATGATCTCCGGAAACCGATCCCAAAGCTCCGGATCGCGGCCGGCCGACGCAAGACTTGGCAGGTAGCGTGCGTTCACGGCCATCTGCATTTGCGCCCAGTGGCTGCCCCAGAACTTAATGAACGCCCAGGCTGCCTCCTTTTCCTCTTCCGAAAGCCCGACAGGCATCGAGAAGGCAAATCCGCCCGACCAGGAGACCGGTTCGTCTTCAAGCCCTTCAGGGCGCGGGGGAAAGGCGAGTCCGTAATTTAGGTCAGGTGCGTTCGTTTCGAGATTGCCCGCATAACCCGACACCTGCAGCGCCATTGCAACGCCGCGGTTTGGAAAACCGGGTCCGTCCCAAAGGGCGTTCACGGCCTGGCTTCCGTAGCGCCGACGGCTTCCTTGCATGAATTCGAGCGCCTGCTCCGCTTGGGTCGTGTTCCATAGAACTTGCCGTCCGGACTCGTCGAGCAGCTCGACGCCTGCGCTAAATAGCCAGCCGATTCCACCCCAGTTTCCCCGGTCCTCGAGCAGTCCCGCTTGTGTCAGATTGCCATCGGAACCAAACCGTTCAAACGTTCGGTTTAGTTCAGTCACGTCGTCCCATGTCCGAGGAGGTGAGTCGGGGTCGAGTCCGTGCTCGGCAAACATGTCCTTGTTGTAGTATAGCGCTCGGGTATCGGTGTCCCACGGCAAGGCGTACACGTGACCGTCAAAGGTTGCCTCCGAGATTGTCGCCGGGTAAAAGGCGGAAAGATCGACGCCGTCCCTTTCCACGAACGGCTGAAGCGACTGTATCAGCCCCGCGTGAGCGTACGATGCGGTACGGAACCGATCGATTTTGACGACCCCGGGGCCAACGCCTGCCGCAACGGCAACCGGGAGCTGTTCGTGAACATCCATCTCGATTCCTACGACCCGATAGCGCCCCTCGTACTCTTCGTTGAACTTGTCGATCACGGCGGTCTCGTAACCAAGGTGCCTTCCTGCCCACATGCCCCAATATTCGATTTCGACGGGCGCCGCCGTGGCGGCGACCGAAAGAAGAAGGCAAACCGCCGCAACGACTACAAGCAGACGTGCTCTCAAGATGTGCTACCTCCTTTGCATACTCGGTTCCACTACAATGCACGTGATATAGAGGCTTTCCGATCGGCCGTCCCGTCCATGCATCACCTGCCCCGAACAATTGAGTGGATATATCTTTAGTCAACGAAAGAGTATGTCCTTTCCTGAAGAGACAAATAAGCATATACAAATTGGAATACAGGTGCGAGTTCAGAATGATCAAGGGGGTGGATTGAGCGGCGCTCGTGATGAGTTTCCCGGCGGAGGATGAGGGAAGCACTTAGGACGATAAAAAAGGAACGCCTCTTTGGCGGAGGCGTTCCCTAGGCAGATCCACAGCGTTCCGGGCGTCTATCCGGAGCGAGCGTGTGGTCGTTTTAGAAGTCCATGTCGCCGCCGGGCGGCATTGCAGGGGCTTTCTCCTTCTTTGGAATCTCGGAGATGACCGCCTCGGTGGTGAGGAGCATGCCGGCGATGCTGGCGGCGTTTTGCAGCGCGGTCCGCGTCACCTTTGCCGGGTCGACGACGCCGGCCTTGACCATGTCCTCAAACTGCTCGGTGGCGGCGTTGAAGCCGATGCCTTGCTTCTCGCTCTTCACGCGCTCGACGATGACCGATCCCTCGAGGCCCGCGTTGTAGGCGATCTGGCGCACTGGTTCGGTGAGCGCCCGGAGGATGATCTTGACGCCTACGAGCTCGTCGTCTTCGGCCTCGACTTTTTCGACGGCCGGGATGATGTCGACCAAGGTGGTTCCGCCGCCAGGCACGATGCCTTCCTCAACAGCAGCCCGGGTCGCATGTACGGCGTCCTCGACGCGGTGCTTCTTCTCCTTGAGCTCGGTCTCGGTCGCAGCGCCCACCTGAATGACGGCTACGCCGCCGGCGAGCTTCGCGAGGCGCTCCTGGAGCTTTTCACGGTCGTAGTCGGAGTCGGTCTCCTCGATCTGACGCTTGATGAGCTCGACTCGGCCGTTGACGGCCTTCTTGTCGCCGCGCCCTTCAATGATCGTTGTCTCTTCCTTGGTGATCTGGACGCGACGGGCCTGCCCGAGCATGTCAAGGGTGACGTTTTCGAGCTTGGTGCCCAGATCCTCGGAGATAAACTGGCCACCGGTGAGGATCGCGATGTCCTCGAGCATGGCCTTGCGGCGATCGCCGAATCCGGGGGCTTTGACCGCGGCAACGTTGAGGATGCCCTTGATGCGGTTGACGACCAAGGTTGCAAGGGCCTCGCCCTCGACGTCCTCGGCGATGATGACGAGGGGCCTGCCGGACTGAACGACTTTCTCGAGAAGGGGGAGAAGGTCGTGGACGTTTGAAATCTTCTTCTCGTGGATCAAGATGTACGGCTCGTCGAGGACGGCCTCCATGGCCTCGGAGTTGGTGACGAAGTAGGGGGAAATGTAGCCCTTGTCAAACTCCATGCCTTCGACGACTTCGACTTGCGTGGACGTGCCCTTTGCCTCTTCGACCGTAATGACGCCGTCCTTGCCGACCTTGTCCATCGCATCGGCCACGAGCTGTCCGATCTCTCGGTCATTCGCGGCGATTGAGGCGACGTGAGCGATGTCTTCTTTTCCTTCGAGCGTGATCGCAAGCTTCTTGATCTCGGCGACCGCCGCCTCGACGGCCTTGTCGATCCCCCTCTTGAGGAGCATCGGGTTGGCGCCGGCAGCGACGTTCTTTAGACCCTCAAGGACGATCGCCTGGGCGAGCACGGTGGCGGTGGTGGTGCCGTCGCCTGCG
>CAYRIY010000021.1:29921-43618 GCA_964424335.1 uncultured Clostridia bacterium | reverse complement strand
AGCGAGAGGCGAAAGCGGCTCGTCACCTGTGGAAGAGGCGGGAGAAGGAGAACCGTTGCCATGCCATGCGAACCCGAGGCGAAGGTGCGACAGCGCCCATCCCGGACCAGCGCCTTTTTGACCACACGGCCCGGCGCCGCCGACCGAAGGCGCCGCCAATGATGGCGAACGGGAACGTAAGCACCCGGGCTAGCCCGAGCGCGCCCCAGCTTAGTCCCTGTCCAAGCCGTTTGAAGGCGCCCATGAACAGCCAGAGCACCGCGGCGCTGAGCGCTTGAAAGTAGAGGAGTAAGCCGATTGCAAGGCCGACGAGGACGTAAAAGCGAAGTTCGCCCCAATTCCCTGCAAGCAGCATCGCGAAGACCGTGGGCGTGACCACGATCCAGAAAAGCAGATCGGTCACCGCGGTCCCAAGTTGCTTTGGACGCAGCATCGATCGAAAGACGCGATACAGGTCGAAAAGGAAGCCGATGACCCCGCCCGCAAGGATCGTCATCAAAAACGCATATGTTTGCTCAGCCAAACTCGACATGGAGGATCGCCACCTATGAAATCTGGGTGTGGAGACCCTACCATGCTATGAACGAGCGGAAAATGTGTGCCGGCGCTGCGTTCCTCTTTTTCGCCTGCTATTTCAGCAGTTTGCCGAGTAGGCCCTTTCCTTTCCCCTTCTTCCTCGGTCCGTCTCCCGTATATTCGATCCCGCGAACAAACCCGCTAACGAGCAATGTCCCGCCCTCGAGGTTCAGCTCCTTGATGTGGAGATCATCACCCCGCACGTGCATCATGCCCTGGTCGGTTTCAAGGAGAATCTCCTGATCGTCGAAGCTTTCGACGTTGAGCACGCCCTCCACCGACATCTCTTCACGGTTTTTGAGGGTGAACTGGTGTCTCTTTCGCACCGTACGCCCGTCGGGGCCCAGCTCCCCCGCTTCCTGGATCACATGCCCTCGTCTCACCCAAGACCACCCTCTCTTCCCTAACGCAGGATGAAGAAACCGCAAACCGGCACAAATGCGCCAATCTCTCTTCATCCCTATGCCGGGACAAGGGTGGACATTCCTCGCCGGCCTCGCCGCTACAAGTTCTCCTTCCCCACGCTGAAATACTCGCACGCCGGATGGTGAAAGACGATGGCCGAGACCGCGGCCTCAGGCTCCATCATGTACTCCTCGGTGAGCTCGATGCCGATCTCCTCGGGGTTGATCAGCTCAAAGAGCGTTCGCTGCATTGCAAGGTCCGGGCAAGCCGGGTAACCAAAGGAGTACCGGCGTCCGCGGTAACGAGCTTGGAAGCGGTCGCGCATCTCCATCTCGGGGTCGTCCGGAAAACCCCACCATCCGCGAATCTTGCTGTGGAGCCACTCGGCGCACCCTTCTGCCGACTCGATGGCTAAGGCCTGGATCGCATGGCTTTTCAAAAACTCGCCCTCTGCCTTGTACGATTCGTAAAGCGCACGGATGCCCCGACCCGATGTCACGGCAAACAGGCAGACGTTGTCAGGCGCGCCTTGGCCTTTGGGATTTGTGAAGTCGGCAAGGCAGAGGCCGTCCTCCTTGGGCTGCCTGGGAAAATCGAGGACCGCCGCGGGATCGCCTGTATCGGGATCCGTAAGGATGAGCGAGTTCCCTTCGCTGTGTGCAGGAAAGAATCGCCAGACGGCGTGCACCTCCATTGCCCCGGCACGGCAAACAGCTTTTAACTCGTCGATCACTTCTTTGAGCATCATGGCCTTCTCGTCGCCTTGGGCGAGGAGCGCATCGGCCCTGCCGCCCCTGAGGCCCAAATGGCGAGTGTAGAGCATCGCCGGGTTGATGAACGACCACACCTCATCGAGGTTGATGTTTCGCAGGACGTGTCGCTTGAAGTCGGGCGGAGCCGGGACGCTCTCTAGCACCTCCACCTTGCTCGAGCGTCGCTCACCGGGATCGTACGTCGCGGCAGCTCGCTCCGCTGCGTTGCCGAGCGCTTCGCTCTCCTGGGCAAGGCGCGCCTGCAACTCGGCGCGCTTTTGGGGGTCCATGATCTGGTTGGCAAGCTCCAGGCCTTTCATCGCGTCGACGGCGTAGGCCACGAGATTTTGATAGGCGGGTGCAATTTTCCGGCGAGTAAATCCATTGGAAAGCGCCGCGCCCCCGACGAGCATCGGCGGACACACGCCCGCAGCCGAGAGTTCCTCGGCGGTGACCACCATCTGCTGCGCCGATTTCACGAGGAGCCCGGAGAGCCCGATCATGTCCGGCTCATGCTCACGAATCGCCTTGATGAGATCCGAGGGCGGCACCTTGATTCCGAGGTTGATCACCTCGTAGCCGTTGTTGGCCAGCACGATCTCGACGAGGTTTTTCCCGATGTCGTGCACATCGCCCTTGACGGTGGCGAGCAGAATCTTGCCCCGAGATGCGACATCCGCCTTGTCCATGAAGGGCTCGAGGTACGCGACGGCGGCCTTCATCGATTCCGCGCTTTGCAGCACTTCCGCCACGATGAGCTCATTGTTGTTGAAAAGGCGGCCCACTTCGTCCATGCCGGCCATGAGCGGGCCGTTGATGATCTCGAGCGGAGCTGCCTCTTTCAGCTTGGCGTCGAGATCTTCGATCAGGCCGTCACGAGTTCCCTCGATGATGTACTGCGCGAGCCGCTCGTCGAGGCTTAGGTCGGACTTGGGCTTGCCGATCCGGCTTTGCGCGCCCCGAAAGTGCTCCACATAGGCTGCGATCGCCTCGTCCGACGTCTCAAACAAGAGCTTGTCCGCAAGGCGCTTTTCCTCATCAGGGATGCTTGCATACCGCTCCAGCTTTTCAGAGTTGACGATCGCCATGTCGAGCCCCGCCGCCGTGCAATGGTACAAAAAGACGGAGTTGAGCACTTCTCGTCCCGACGGCGGAAGGCCAAACGACACGTTGCTTATGCCGAGAATGGTCTTGGTCTCGGGCATGGCCTCTTTGATGAGGCGAATCCCTTCGATCGTCTCGACGGCCGAGCCGACGTACTGTGCGTCGCCGGTCGCGCAAGGAAACGTGAGAGGATCGAATATGATGTCGGATGGCGGAACGCCGTACTTGTGGACGAGGAGATCGTACGAGCGCTTGGCGATTTCGAGCTTGCGCTCTCTGGTGATCGCCATGCCTTGCTGCTTGTCCTCGTCGATCGTCCCGACGACAAAGGCGGCCCCAAAGCGCCTTGCCATGGGAACGACCTGCTCAAAGCGCTCTTCTCCGTCCTCCAGGTTGATCGAATTGATGATCGCCTTCCCTTGGCAGTAAGTGAGCGCCCGCTCGATCACGGCCGGGTCGGTGGAGTCGATCATGAGCGGCGCCTTCACCTTTTTGATCACCTGTTCGAGAAAGGCTTCCATATCACGAAGCTCATCCCGATCGGGGTTCGCCAGGCAGACGTCGATGATTTGAGCGCCGTTTCTCACCTGCGTGCGAGCGATCTCGCTCGCTTCGTCAAACTTTTCCTCGGCAATCAACTCGCGAAATTTCCGGGAGCCGATGACGTTGGTTCGCTCGCCCACGATGATAGGGCGGTTGGTCTCCTCGATCTCGAGGTTCTCAGTGCCTGAGACAAAGGTGCCAACCCGCTTTTGCGGCACCCGGGGGCGCTTGCCTTGTGCAAGCTCGACGAAGGCCTCGATGTGCGCCGGCGTCGTGCCGCAGCACCCGCCGATCAGGTTGACCCACCCTCGCTCGATAAACCGGTCGAACACCCGCGCCATCATCGCGGGCGTCTCGATGTAGCGGCCGTCTTCGTCGGGAAGGCCCGCATTCGGCACGCATGCGATCGGCACGCTCGCCGATTCCGCCAGCGCGCGCAGATGGTCCGTCATAAACTCCGGCCCGGTCGCGCAGTTGAGGCCAAGGTATAAAAGGTTTACGTGTTCGAGACTTGTCACCAAGGCCTCGGCCGTCTGGCCGGCGAGCATCGTGCCCATCGGTTCGATCGTGCCGGAGACCGCGACCGGGATCTCGATTCCACGCTCCCTCTGCAGGCGATCGATGGCGATCAAGCCCGCCTTCACGTTGCGTGTGTCTTGCGCGGTTTCAAGCAGTAGAAAATCTACGCCCCCATCGATCAAGCCCGACGCCTGGACGTAGAAGTGCTTGGCAAGTTCGTCAAAGGTCGTGCCCCCCGTAAGGGTGAGCGTCTTTGTCGTGGGCCCCATGGCGCCGGCGACAAACCTTGGCCGATCCGGGGTTTCAAACTCTTTTGCGACGAGGCAAGCGAGCTCGGCTCCTCGCCGGCTGATCTCATACGCCTTTTCCTGCAGCGGCGGGTACTCGCCGAGGACCAGCGGCGTCGATCCGAACGTGTTGGTCTCCACGATGTCCGCGCCCGCCTCGAGGTAGCTTCGGTGCACGTCCATGACGACGTCCGGCCTGGTGAGGTTGAGATGCTCGTTGCAGCCGTCAAAAGCTTCCCCGCCGAAGTCTTCGGGCGTCAAATCCCGCCGCTGAAGCTCCGTGCCCATGGCTCCGTCGAGGACGAGTATGCGAGATGTCATCAATTCCTTAAGTGCCTGCACACGGTTCATACTAGCCACATCCTGTAATAGTACCGATTCCTGTTCACATTTAATCAGAACGGAAGGGATTTTAATAGGGGAAAAGGAGAAATGGGCGAGATATTGGAACGTATTCAGGTAAGTTTACTAGGGTTCTACGCACCCAACCGGAAAATGGAGGCGGCAGCTCACTTGGACCTCGCCACACGCCTCGCCCGCGCCGGAGTCGGCAACGACAGCGCCTGGGGCAGCGCATCGACACCGATTTACCAAACAGCCATCTTTGAACACAAGCGTCCGCTCACCGCGGGAAACGACGCATACAACTACACGCGCATTGGCAATCCGACGCGCACCGCGCTTCAGGACGTCATGCGCGACCTTGAAGGCGGAGCGGGATCTCTCGCCTTCACGTCGGGCATGGGCGCCATTGCAGCGACGTTTCAGCTCTTTCAATTCGGCGACCACATCATCGCCACGGAAGGGCTTTACGGCCATACGTACGGACTCCTTGCAAGCATCCTGCAACCTTTGGGGATCAAATCGACTTTTGTCGATACGTCCTCGATCGACGCCGTCAAAGCGGCATGGACCGACAGGACAGCGGCCGTCTTTCTCGAAGTGCCGAGCAATCCCCTCTTGAAAGCAGCGGATATACCGGCAATTGCCGAGCTTTGCAATGAGCGCAAGGCGAAGCTGATCGTCGACAGCACGTTTTTGACGCCGTGGTGCATTCGCCCGCTGGAGCTCGGCGCCGACATCGTCGTCCACAGTTCCTCCTATTACTTGGCCGGGCATAACGACACCATCTCGGGCGTCGTCACGGCGCGTTCATCCGCGGTCATCGAAGACTTGACCTACATTCAAATGCTCACGGGGGGCGCCCTGAGTCCCCACGACGCATGGCTTACGCTGCGCGGCATCAAGACCCTGGCCCTGCGCATGGAGCGCTGCCAAGAGAACGCCCTGCGGATCGCAACCTGGCTTTTGGACCACCCCGCCGTCCAGGAGGTCCACTACCCCGGCCTTCCGGACCACCCAAGCCACGACGTCCTAAAGGCCCAGTCGACCGGATTTGGCGGCGTCGTCTCCTTTACGACGCGGACCGTAGAGGGCGCTCGGGCGGCGCTCAACAACACCCGTTTGATCTTGCTCGCCGAGAGTTTGGGCGGCACGGAAACCTTGATCACCTATCCGTGGACGCAAACGCACGGGAGCATCCCGCCCGACGAGCGGGAACGGCTCGGAATCAACGACCGACTGGTTCGATTGGCGGTCGGCATCGAGTCGTGCGACGACTTGATCGCGGATCTAGATCAGGCGCTTGGAGGGTAAGAACTACTCCCACGCCTTGACGATGTCGACTTCTTTGAAAAACTCGCGCAGGATTTGCTCCGCGGAGCGTCCTTGTTTTGCAAAGTGATAGGCGTCCCATTGGCTAAGGCCCACGCCATGGCCGTAACCGAGGCCCGCCATGACTAGCTGGTCGCCCTCGACGCGCAAGGATTCAAAGAGCGTGGACCGGACCCGTTCGGAGCCCAGCGCGACGCGCAAGTCCGCCGCATGGACCTGCGCGTCGCCGCCGCTGCCGGCCACGGAGAGCGTCGTCGCCCGCCCTGACGGTCCGCGCTCTGAGATCTCCACGGACGAAACATTGCCGACGTCACGGCCAAGCTCACGCATCGCTTGCGCTACTTGTGCAAGTGGCACCGCCGCCTGCCAAGACCTCGTCTCATCCGGAACAAATTCGTTTTCAGGCATACGCCGAGCAGAAACGAAATTGGGCTCGGGATCCGTGTAATTGAGGCCCTCTTTGGCGGTCGCCGTATGTCCCCCGCTATAACTATGAAACCATGCCTTGACAAACCGGTCTCGACTCACGAGCACCATGCCGCGGGTTGCCTCCACCGCACGGCTGATCGCCGGGGTGATCTTGTCCGAAGCATAAGCCTGCGCCTCTTGGATGTCGGACGATATGTTGACCACGCCGTCTTCTCCCAGAAACGAGAGCGCAAAACTGCGGGCCAGGATGGCTTGCGCTGCATAGGCCTCGTGGGGCCAGTCCGTCTCGCCGAAATCGGATGGAAGTTGCCCCATCTCACCTGCTACGACACCTTGTATGTACGCTTCCATCGGGAGGGACGCGGTCCGTCCGCTCTCGTCGACGACCAAATTGACGGTAGGCTCTCCCTCAAGTTTTGGCCCATTGCCTTGCCCTCCGCCTCGCAGTGCAAAGGCGAGAATGAGCACGACCGCCAAACCCGCGATCAGCCACGTTGCGGTGCGATTCATCCGGAAACGCCCTCCCAGAGGAGATTTCTTGCATTTTCGCGATTAGTCTTGGGTGAAGCGGGGCAACTTATGCGAGGAACCCCGAAATAGGTCCAAAGCCCCACGGCAAAAGGCTTCGTGGCCGGGAAATTGTGCAGCGCAAAAGGCCCTAGTGGCAGGATTTACCCGCGGTGGCACGAATACTAGCAAGCGAAATTCCCAGAAAGGGGGATCATCAGTGAACAAGAGTGAGTTGATTTCGAAGGTAGCAGATAAAACTGGTCTGACCAAGAAAGCGGCAGGCGACAGCGTCGAGGCCGTCTTGGGCGCCATTGAGGAAGCGCTGGCCGAAGGGGACAAGGTCACCCTCGTCGGCTTCGGCACCTTTGAAGTGCGCGATCGCGCCGCACGTAAAGGTGTTAATCCCGCCACCGGTGCGGCGATCAACATTCCTTCTACGAAGGTTCCCGCTTTCAAGGCAGGCAAATCGCTTAAGGAAGCCGTATCCAAGTAGTCGACCCGTGGGTTCACACCCGTGCCCCGCACTTTTTGGGCCGTGGACCCGACTGCTTATGCGACTTCCGGAGAAAGGGCCGCGGCACGTTGCCGAAAGGGCCCTTTTTCTATTTGCATAATGACGCGCTCGCCAAGTGATGGAGGCCGATTTCATGGGAACGACCAAACATCCCCTAGACCCACTTGTAGACGTCATGGCCCGACTCCGCGGGGAAAGCGGCTGTCCCTGGGACCGCGAACAAGACCATCGTTCGCTTAAAGAGTATTTAATCGAAGAAGCCTACGAGGTGCTCGACGCGATCGACGCCGAGGACGATGCCAATCTCGTCGAGGAACTGGGCGACGTACTCCTGCAAGTCGTTTTTCACAGCCAGATCGCCTCGGAGGAGGGCCGCTTTGGAATCGACGATGTCGTCGCAGCCATCACTCGGAAGCTAATCGACCGCCATCCGCACGTCTTTGGGGATGCCCACGCTCCCGACGCACAAACAGTCCTTGCAAACTGGGATCAAATGAAGCGGGCCGAGAAAGCGGCGGCAAGCGGCGACAGCAATTCCGCTCAGTCGCTGATGGACGGAATCCCAAAGGGCATGCCCTCGCTCTTGTACGCCCGGGAAGTGCAAAAGCGCGCCGCAAAAGTCGGCTTTGAGTGGAGCGATGTGAAAGGCGCGCTCGAGAAGGTAGCCGAGGAGGCCGCCGAAATCGCCGACCTCGAAAGGGAGCAAGACCGCGACCGACTCGAAGAAGAGTGGGGCGATCTCCTCTTTTCGATGGTCAACGTCGCTAGGTACCTCGACATTGAGTCGGAAGGGGCGCTCCGGCGGGCGTCAAGCAAATTTGTCGACCGCTTTCGCTACATCGAGCGGCAGGCCGCCGCCCGTGGGGTGGCGCTCGAGTCGCTCACCCTCGAGCAAATGGACTCCCTTTGGAATGAAGCCAAGGAGAAGGAAAAGAACACCGAGGCACAACGGTAAGCGAAGGACCGCCCCTGTCCAACATCACAAGGCGCGGCCCTCCTGATCGATGCTCGCATCGCTTTTTGCGTCCCTACTGCTCCATCTGTTTGGCAAGGAACCCTGCGGCCGTCTCGGCCAACTTGAGCTCCAACTGACCCATTTCGGCTCCCTCAGCGGTCGAGCCGAGCACGACGGATCCAATGGGATCGCCTTCGGCGATGATCGGGGCTACGACCGACGCCGTAAACTCCCACGCCTCGCCCTCGTCTCGTGCGCTTCCCTCGCGCCCCTTTGGCAGAATAAACGCCTTGCGGCTCTCCATGGAACGCTCGATTTCCGGGATCACTTCCCGATCCATCCACTGCTTTCGAGGCGCTCCCGCAACGGCTACTACGGCGTCTCGATCCGTGATGATCGCGATGTGACCGGTGGATTGGTTGAGCGAATCGGCGTACTCCTGGGCAAACTCACCCAGTTCCCCGATCGGCGAATACTTCTTAAGGATGACTTCTCCTTCGCGATCGACAAAGATCTCAAGTGGATCCCCTTCGCGTATGCGCAAAGTTCGTCGAATCTCTTTGGGGATGACGACGCGTCCCAGATCGTCGATACGGCGAACGATACCGGTGGCTTTCACTTTCGGCATCCCTCCTTCCCCAAGTCTTGGCCCGCTCGCCACTTAACTTGTCCCGGAGGTGGAAAGTTTATAACGCCGTCAGCCCATCATCTCTTTGAGATCTTTGAGCACGTTCTCGATCAAACCCAAAAAGTCGTGCTCGGACAGGCCGCGCCCTCGCACTTTGAGGCTGCCGCCCCGCGGCGATGCGATCACCCGGCCGCGATACGTTCGCGTCAGCTCGGCCGCCCTCGGCGGGAGCGAAAGGCCCGCAAGGAGTTTGATGGACGCGCCGTCCTTGTCCGAGGATATCTGACCGACGCCGCACTTTTTGCCGATCGCCTTGATGCGGGCCACCGCAAGCAGGCTTTTGACATAAGGCGGACACGGGCCGAAGCGGTCCTCGATCTCTTCCGCCAGCTCTTCCGCGTCGGAGACCTCACGCACGTCGATCACTTTTTTGTAGATCTCGACCTTCGCTTGCGAGTCGGTAATGTACTCGTCGGATAGGTAGGCGTCGACATTTAGGTCGATGACGGGATCGGGCGGCTCGGCCTTGATCTCGCCTTTCAGCTCCTTGATGGATTCGTCGAGGAGCCTGCAATAGAGCTCAAAGCCGACCGATGCGATGAAGCCATGTTGCTCGGCGCCGAGGATATTGCCTGCGCCGCGGATCTCGAGGTCGCGCATGGCGATCTTAAACCCGGATCCGAGCTCCGTAAACTCTTTGATCGCCTGGAGCCGCTTCTCTGCGTCTTCGTTCAACACTTTGTCACGCCGGTAGGTGAAGTAGGCGTAGGCGACCCGATTTGTCCGTCCGACGCGGCCGCGCAACTGATAGAGCTGGGCGAGCCCCAACCTGTCCGAATCGTGAACGATCAACGTGTTGACGTTTGAAATATCCATGCCCGTTTCGATGATGGTGCTGCAGAGCAGGATGTCGTACTCCCCTTGCAGGAACTGCAGCATGACGTCTTCCAAGTAATCCTCGTCCATCTGCCCGTGGGCGACTGCGATGCGCGCTTCGGGCACCAAGTCGTTTAGGTGCGCCGCCATCCGATCGATGTTTTGCACCCGGTTGTAGACGAAGTAGACTTGGCCCTGCCGCCCGAGCTCCCGCATGATCGCCTCACGGATCAACTCGTCGTCGTACTCGACGACGTACGTGCGAATCGGGTAGCGATCTTCGGGCGGAGTCTCGATCAAGCTCATATCCCGGACGCCCGCAAGCGACATGTGCAGGGTGCGCGGGATGGGCGTCGCGGAGAGCGTCAGCACGTCGACGTCTTTGCGCAGTTCCTTGAGGCGCTCCTTTTGCGCGACGCCAAACCGCTGCTCCTCATCGACGACGACAAGGCCGAGATCCTTAAAGGTGATGTCTTTTGAAAGGAGGCGGTGGGTTCCGATGATGATGTCGACGGTCCCCTGCTTGATCCCTTTCATGATCTCGCGCTGCTCCGCGGCCGATTGAAATCGAGAGAGCACCCTCACCTTCACCGGGTATCCCTCGAAGCGCTCCGTAAACGTTCGACCGTGTTGTTGCGCCAAGATCGTAGTCGGCACGAGCACCGCGACTTGTTTTCCGTCCATGACGGCCTTAAAGGCGGCGCGCACTGCGACCTCGGTCTTGCCGTAACCCACGTCGCCGCAAAGCAGGCGGTCCATGGGCTGAGGCCGCTCCATATCTCTCTTGACGTCTTCGATCGCTTGCGCCTGGTCGGGGGTCTCTTCGTAGGGAAACGCGTCTTCAAACTGCGCCTGCCAGACCGTATCTTTGGAAAATGCATACCCCTGAATCGTTTCGCGCTCCGCATAAAGTCGGAGGAGTCCCTCGGCCATCTCCTGGACTGACTCTTTGACGCGCTTTTTGACGCGTGCCCACTCGTTGCCACCCAGCTTGCTCAGTTTGGGCGGCTGGCTGTCGACGCCGATGTAGCGCTGTAGGAGATCGACTTGATCGGTCGGCACGTAAAGCTTATCTTCACCTGCGTACTTGACGACGAGGTAGTCTTTGTGAAATCCTGCGATCTCGAGCGTCTCCACACCGAGGTAGCGGCCGATGCCGTGGTTGGTGTGCACGACGAAATCGCCTTCGCGCAAGTCGGCAAAGTCCGATAGGCGAACGCCTTTATCGCCGGACTTGGTGCGTCTGCGGCGCCTTTTCTCAGCGCCAAACACCTCGGTGTCCGTGAGGATGACGAGGCCCGAATCGATGAACTCGGCCCCTGACTGAAGGGATCCGGTCGTGACGACAACGTTTCCGCCCTTTAGTTCGCCATTGATGTGGTCGACGTAGACGGCGTCGAGGCCGTTTTCGCGAAAGGCATCGACGATTCGCTCTCCCCGCTCTTCGGTGGAGAGGACCAAACAGATGCGGCGTTTCTCCCGCCGCCACTCCCTTGTCGACGCGATCAAACGCTCCATTTTGCCGTGAAACACTTCGGGAGCGCGGGCCCGCACTGCGATGACCCGGTCGGGCTGCATGCCGGGGACGCGCTTGTCGAGCGTCGCGACGTAAAGCTTACCGACGGACGGCGCCACTTGGAGATCGGCCCAATTGGCGTAGAGCTTTTCTTGCGTGGGGAGGATCCGCCCTTTTTCGAGCAGGGCGCTCTGCGCCTCGCCTACGTCTTGGAGGTGCGCTCCGAGCTGATCTTTCAACCGGACCGGCTCATCAAATACGACAAGCCCGTCTTGCGCGTACTCGAGCAGTGTGGCGAGCGTGCTATAAAAGTAGGGCATGTACTGCGCCATGCCCTCGAAATGCACGCCTTCGGACAACTTCTCAAGATGCGCCTCAACCCGCTGCACGTGCGCGTCGGCAGCCTCGTCGGCGCCGATTTTGCGCAGACGGCGCTCCTGGCGTCCAGCGACTTGGCGAATCTCTTCGAGTGCGCTTTGGATGTCCCCCTCAGGGAGCAGAAAATCGCGAGCTGGGCCGATGCGGACGGCGGGTCGGTCTTCGAGCGACCTTTGGCTCGTTGGATCGAAAGTGCGAATCGACTCGACTTCATCATCAAAAAGCTCGACCCTGACGGGCTGCTCGTGCGTTACCGGGAAAACGTCCAAAATGCCGCCGCGCACGCTAAACTGCCCGGGGCCCTCGACCCGGGTCGTCCGTTCGTAACCCATCGCCGCAAGTCGCTTTGCCGCTTCCTCGAGCTCGAGGCGCTCCCCTTCCTCGATCGTGACGTGGCGCCGCCGAAACTCATCGCAAGGAATCAATCGATCCGCGACCGCCTGCACGGAGGCAATGACCACGACAGGCTCCCGCTCGGCAAGCGCGTTTAAGGCGCGCAGGCGCTCGCGAGTTACTGCGATCTCTGTGACCACGTCTTCGTGAGGGTACGCATCGAGGCTAGGAAAGGTGGCGACTTGCTCTTCGGGCAAAAGGGTTAGGAGATCCCGATACCATCGGTCCGCTTGAAACCGGGAGTGCGTCAATACAATCCGGGGAAAGCAGCTTTGTACGTCCGTCTCCTTGGCCAGCGCGGCCACGAAGAGACTCTTTTGACTGCCGGAGAGGCCGACGATCAACCGCTCACCCGCTCGGGCCTCACGCCGGGTCAAACCTGAGTATTCCGGCACTTCCCGAATAGTCTGCAAAAGGCCGTCTATCGGCACAACACCGCCTCCTCGCGGACTTGCATGCGAAACCCAGAAAGAATGGATACCTTTGGGGGAACGATTTGCCGGGGAGTAAGTCCGGACCCATAGCCTGCGACTTTTTTGCGCGCGAAAGACCGCCTGGCGAAAGCCGCAGGCCACCGCCTAAAGTTATGGAATCCCGGTTGGTCCGATTGCCCAACGGATCGCTACACACGTCCCTTGGGGTCCATCCCGAAACGTTCTCCCAAAGCAGAAGAATAGAGAAGCGAAGTGAAAGGCTTCGCGTCCGCAAAAGGTACTTTAGATTATAGCCCTGGCCGTGGGGAGCGTCAAGAACGACCACAAGCCTACTTTACGCCCACGCTCGATTGTACTGCGACATCGCCGCTTCGACTCCGTCCATCACCCAACAAAGCGCGGCCCTGCTTGCCACATCGACGGCATGTTCGATTTTTTCGAGCTCATCGGGAGTCGGCGCCGCCAGCACATACTCCACCCCGGCCATTCCCTCGGGCACGCTGCCAACCCCGATCCTCAGGCGGGGAAAATGGTCGGTGCCCAATGAGTTTATGACAGATTTCACTCCATTATGCCCGCCTGCGCTCCCCTTTGCCCGCATTCGGATCGTTCCAGGAGGCAGCGCGAGTTCGTCATAAATGACGAGAATATCGGTAGGGGCGATTCCGTAGCGATCGGCGAGGGCCCTCACGCACCGTCCGCTGTTGTTCATGTACGTCTGGGGCTTACACAAGAGGATCGACGCGCCCTCGAAGGTCCCTAGGCCCGTCACGCCTTGGTCTTGACGTGCGCTCAGCCGAATGCCCGTCGCTTTGGATACGGCGTCAACCACCCAAAACCCGGCGTTGTGGCGCGTCCGCTCATATTTCGTCCCGGGATTTCCCAATCCCACGATCGCTTTCAAGTTTGACTCCTCACTCTCAAAGGGGGCCCAGTCAATCTTATCCGTTTTCTCAATCGCTCAAAACGGCGGAGTTCGGATTGTTGTTTCAAGTATTTAAAAGAGGCGCAGCAAATAGCTACGCCTCCATCTTTACACACCTTTGGGAGATCCCGAAAAGATGCGAGCGTTCGGCAAGCGACGACCTTACTCGCTTTGGCTTTGGCCTTCGCCTTCGTCCTCTTTCTCAGCAGCCTCGGTCTCGCCGCCCTCTTGACCTGCAGCCTCCGTGTCCTCCACGGGAGCCGCTGCGGGAGCCAAGAT
>CAYRIY010000021.1:0-29821 GCA_964424335.1 uncultured Clostridia bacterium | reverse complement strand
CGGTGGATTGCTTCAGCAAACAAGGGCGCGACCGACAGCACCTTGATCTTGTCGGGCCTGTTTTCCGGCGGCACGGGAATGGTGTTGGTCACGACCACCTCTTCGATCGGCGCGTTTCTAAGCCGCTCGACCGCGGGATGCGAAAAGACCGGATGGGTGCAGCAGGCGTAGACCTTGGTGGCCCCGTCTTTGACCAGGGCTTCGGCGCCGTGTGCGATCGTGCCGCCGGTGTCGATCAAGTCGTCGACCATGATCGCCACCTTCCCCTCGACGTCGCCGATGACGTGCAACACTTCGGCCACATTCGGCTGAGGGCGGCGCTTGTCCAAAATAGCAAGGGGGGCGTGCAGCCTCTGGGACATCTCCCGGGCTCGAGCAACGCCGCCCACGTCCGGAGCCACGACGACGACGTTTTCCAGCCCCTTTCCTTGGAAGTAGTCAGCCAGGATCGGCATGGCCTTTAGATTGTCGACCGGAATATCAAAAAAGCCCTGGATCTGACCGGCATGCAGGTCCATCGTGAGCACCCGATCGGCTCCAGCGGCTTCGATGAGATTGGCAACCAACTTCGCGCAAATGGGGTCTCGCGGCTTGTTTTTTCGGTCCTGCCTCGCGTATCCGTAATAGGGGATCACGGCGGCGATCGAGCTTGCCGACGCGCGCTTGAGCGCGTCGATCATCACGAGGAGCTCCATCAAGTTGGAGTCGGCGGGCGGGCACGTGGGCTGAATCACATAACACTTCGCGCCCCGGACGGTCTCGCGCACCTGGAGGTTGATCTCACCGTCCTTAAAGCGCCCGACGACGGCGTCGCCCATCGGGACGCCGAGCCGATCGGCGATTTCATGGGCGAGTTCGGGGTTGGACGTCCCGGTGAAGAGTCGAATCTTTGATTTGGCTTCATCGCTCACCATTGGCGGTCTATTCTCTTCCCTTCTCGAACCTCGGATCCGGGAGGCACAAAGATGTATGGACCAATCTCGGCCCGATCATGGACCGTACTTTGATACACGCTCGAGGCATCGATCGTAACCGAGTCCCCAAGTTTCGAATCGACGATTCGCACGTTTGGGCCGATGCGGCACCCCTCCCCGATGGAAGTCTCGCCCTCGATGGACGTAAACGGGTAGATCACCGTGTCTTTTCCGATCGTCACGCTGCTGTGGATGTAGGTGGCGTCCGGATCGACGATCGTGACACCCGACTCCATGAGCGAGGCGAGCGCGCGGCGCCTTAAGACCTGCTCCGCTTGGGCGAGCTGTATCCTGTCGTTGATCCCAAGCGCCTCGGTCTCATCGGGCAACACGACGATGTCGACCGGCTCATCGCTTGCGCGCAAAGCTTTGAGAACGTCGGTAAGGTAGTATTCCCCTTGTCGATTGTCGTTACGCAGATTTTTTAGGAATTCGAACAATGCCCGGGCGTCAAAACAGTAGGTTCCTGTATTGATCTCCCGTACAGATTCGACGTCCGGCGAATCGATGTCCTTTTGCTCTACAATTTCTGCAAAGCTGCCATCTTCCCGCCGAAGGACGCGCCCGTAGCCTCTCGGATCGCCAACGATCGTCGAAAGGACCGTGGCCTTCGCCCCGGAGCGGCGGTGGCAATCGATGAACCATTGGTAGGTCTTGGACGTGTAGAGGGGGGTATCCCCATAGGTGACGAGAACGAGGCCCTCAAAGTCCTTTAAGGACGCTTCGGCCTGCATGACTGCGTGGCCCGTGCCGAGTTGCTCCTCTTGCAGGACAAACTCGACAGGCCCCTTGATGGTTTGACGTACGCGATCTGCCTGGTGCCCGACGACGACGATGGCGCGATCGACCGCAGCTAAGCGAACAGCGTCGATCACGTGCTCGAGCATCGGTCTCCCGCTTAGCGGGTGCAGCACTTTGACGAGGTCCGACCTCATGCGGGTGCCCATCCCAGCCGCGAGGATGACAGCGGCGACGCTTCTCATGAGCGCTCCCCTTTTTTGGGTGTTGAACCAACATCACGATCATACCAAAAACCTTTGGGTTTGCAAGGATTTGCTCCGCGCCCCAACGCGCGACCGCACAAAAGGAAAAAGCCGCCAACTCAGGCGGCTAAAAAAATGTGGCTGGGGCGCCAGGATTCGAACCTGGACAACGAGATCCAAAATCTCGGGTCCTACCGTTAGACGACGCCCCAACACACGACATGAGTATATCATCTCACAGGCACTCAGGTCAAATTCATCTCGGGCGATCGGTTGATTTCATTCACCCAATCGCTCGGACGCACGTGGACAAAGCGACGCTCTTCGTCGACCGACTCGAGCACCGCTAGGGAAACGTACTCCTTCACGAGCTTTTGCCTCGGCGCCCCGGTCTCGACCAAGATCCCGATGCCGACCGTCTCCGCGCCAAACTCCTCCACCAAGTCGACGAGCCCGCGGGCCGATCCACCCGCCTTCATAAAGTCGTCGACGATGAGGACACGGCTCCCTTCGGACAGGGCACGACGTGAAAGGGACATCGTCTCGATCCGCTTGGCAGAGCCGGACACATAGTTCATGGTGACGACGCTGCCCTCCGTCACGCGGCTCGTCCGTCGGACGATCGCTAGCGGCACATCGAGCGCACGGGCCGTCATGAGGGCAACAGGGATGCCGCTCGTCTCGAGCGTGACCACGACCGTCGGCGCCGCCGGCACGAATTGAGTCGCAAACACCTCACCGATCCGGCTCATGAGGCGCGGCGACGACACGAGATCGGACATGTACAAAAACCCGCCCGGCAAGATCCGCCTCGCATCGGATAGGTCCCGGCACATGTCCTCGACGATGGCGCGCACGTCCGCCGGCTGAGTAGCGGGCACAAACTTGACCCCGCCGGCCGCCCCGGCCAGCGTCTCGATCCGCCCGAGGCCTTGGTCGGCAAAGACCCCTTTTACGATCGCCAGGTCCTCGCTCACCGTCGACTTGGCAGCGCCGAAGCGCTCCGTAAACTCGGAGAGGGAGATGACCTGGTTTGGTCTGTCGACAAGCATTTTCGTCATGGCAGGCAACCGCTCGCTGCGCCTCATCGACATCTCCCCTCCTTCTATGTCAGTTGTTTGAGCGCCCGTTCGACCAGCTCCAGGTCTTCTGGTTTGTCAATGTCGATCCCAACCTCGGGAAAGGGCGATTCGACGCCGACGCCGCGAAAGCCGAGAATCCGATGAACCCGCTCCTCGATCTCCGCCAAGGTCAATCGGTTGAACAGCAACTTGAAGATAAACTTGAACCCAAGCATTCGGCTTAGTTTCAACGGTTTCTTTCGCATCGATACGGCCCGCTCGATCATACCCCGGCACGCAGGCACGATTTCCGGCTCGAGGAGCGCGAGGTTTCCACCCGTGTACACGCCGTCTTTTAGCCTGACGTACGTGCGCTTCACGCCTGGAAACGCCTTCTCATTCACCTCTTGGCGCACGATCGGATAATAGATGTCGGCGTTGGTCTCCCGGCACCGCGCGACGAAATCGTCGATGGCCTCGGCAGTGATCAGCGGGATATCCGACGTGACGATCAGCACGTGGCCTTCAGGATCGAGGCGCTCGATGCCGATTTGAATATTTTCGACCATGGACGACCCAAATTCCACCCAGTCGATGGTGGGCGCCCCTTCGTAAGCGGCGGCAAGTTCGTGCGGGCCCACGACCACCGTCCGCTTGACGGAGTCTGCGGCCTCCAGAGCGTCGGTCACATACTCGACCATGGGACGATTCCCAACCGGAATCAACGCTTCAAATTCGCACGCGCTCGCTTCTTTTAGCTTCCCGTCGTTTCTGGCGCCGGCAAGCACAACGGCTTCAACCTTCATGAGGGCGTCCCTTCTTCTTCGGACTCACGCGTCCCCTCTCGACCGAGCGCGCTCCTCGTGTGACGCTCTTCAAACTGAAGCTCCATCAAACTGTTTTCCGCGCTCTCGATGTGCTCGGCCGCAAGTCTGCGCGCCAAGTTGCCGTCGCGGGCAGCGAGCGCTTCTACGATCTGTCGGTGCTCTTCGAGCGCGACCTTCATGCGGGCGGGATGGGAGAGCGTCTCGGTGCGAAACCGCTGGATGTGCTCGCGCAACTGGCTAAGGAGTTGCTCGAGCCGTTCATTGCGACTTGCCCGGTAGAGCACGTCGTGAAACTCGGTGTCAAAGGCGACCAGGGCATCGACATCCCGCTTCTCGATGGCTTTGCCGATCTCGACCAAGAGTCGCTCGAGCTGTTCGAGATCGTCCTCGGACGCGCGTTCGGCGGCCAACTCCGCGGCGAGCGCCTCAAGGGCGCCGCGGATCTCAAAGACCTCCGAGACATCCTTGATCGAGATGTCAGCCACGTACGCCCCCCGGCGCGGGATCATCACCACGAAGTTGCCGAGTTCGAGCTTGCGAATCGCCTCGCGCACGGGCGTGCGGCTCACGCCCAGCTCCTCTGCGAGCTGGGCCTCCATCAACCGTTGTCCCGGCTCGAGCGTGCCGTCGATGATCGCCTGGCGAATCGCTTCGAAAACCAGTTCGCGCAATGGCTTGTAGCTATCTAATTGAATGGGTTTTAATTGAGCCACAAGGGTCCATCCTCTAAAGTCTCGACTGGAATCGGACCGACCGGCCAAATCGTCTCGTGCATGCTCGCGCCCCACCACACCCAAGGCGCCGCGCCCTGGAGGCAATCGGCGATCTTTCGAGCGTGATCCTCATCTTGGGCGAGGCCCGCGACGGTCGGCCCACTGCCGGATACGAGCGTTGCCCTCGCCCCGCACGACGCCATCGCGTCGATGAGTCCGCAGATTTCCGGCGCAAGCCCGCGAGCGGGCTCCTGGAGATCGTTCCGCAGGCGGGTCGAGAGGCCCTCGACATCGCCTTCCTCAAGGCAGGTGCGAAATCCCGGAGCGAGCGCTTCCAGGGGGCAACCGCTCGAGCCTTCGTTCCACGACTCGCCCGCGTCCATTGCGTCAAAGCGGGCATAGACCGACGGCGTCGAAAGTTGAACGCCTGGATTTGCGAGCACCCACCAAAAGCGCTGCGACTTGAGCCTTGCCACTCGCTCGCCGCGGCCGACGCCGATCAAAGTCCCTCCTACGAGACATCCCGACACGTCCGTTCCAAGCTCGGCTGCGATCGCTAACAGCTCGCCTTGGGAGAGGTCGAGACGAAGGGCCCGACTTAGGCCGCGCAACACTGCTGCGGCGTCAGAACTGCCCCCTGCCAGCCCGGCGGCGACAGGAATTCTCTTTCTGATCTCGATCGTCACTAAACAGGCGCCGACGTCGGCCCTTTCAAGGAGGCGCAAGGCTGCTTTCCCGGCGAGGTTTTCTGCGCCACGCGGCAGCGCCGGGTCGTCCACGAGCACGTCCACGCTGCTTGGGCCGACAGCCTTTCGTTCGACGGCGATGCGCACATCGTCGTGGAGCTCGAGACTTTGAAGCACGGTGACGACCGGGTGATATCCATCGCTTTGCCGCGGGCCCACACGAAGGAACGGATTAATCTTGGCATAGGCCTTCTCGCAAACTTCGACACGACTATTTATGTGCATGGGAGTTTTCCCCGAACAATACGACATTCCTCTCAAGCAATCGTCCGTATTTGAGCCCGGAAAATGTGGATCCGAGCGTCTTATCTGGACCCCGGCAGCAGGCCGACGAAGAAGTCGCGGGCGCCTCGCCAAAGCCGGACGAATATGTTGACCGGTCGAACGTCCTCTTCCGAGTAAACGGGGACGCGCACCGCTTCGACGCCGTTTAGGCGTACGACGTACTCTCCGACCGAGTCGCCCGCGGCCAGGGGCGCCGAGGCGCCGCTTGCATCGATTACAGTCTCTACCTGTACGTTTTCGCCTCGAAGTTGCAGGATCCGGACAGGGTCTGCAACCCGCACGTTGATTCGTTCGGGCGCGCCATTCTTGATTCGAATCTCTCCGACCGTGCCTTGACCCACCGTCACGCTGACGTGGCGGACCAGCCCGTAGTCGAGCAACGAGCGAGTGCGCTGCTCCCGAATCTCCGAGCTTTCGGCGCCCATCACGACCGAGATGACCCGCGTATCGCCGCGCTTTGCCGTGGCGACAAGGTTGTAGCCGGCCTCACTCGTGTGACCGGTCTTGAGGCCGTCCAGCCCCTCGTACTTGCCAAGGAGCGTGTTTGTATTGTACAGGATAAAAAGCGGCTGCTCGCGAAATTGCTCCATCACCGTCGACGTCCACGCCAAGACCTCCGGGTGCTTGGTGATCAGTTCTCGGCTGACGATGGCAATTTCCCGAGCCGTCGTCACCGATGGCACCTCACCTTGGGCGGCGGGAAGCCCCTCCGGGTTGCTGAACACGCTCTGGGTGAGTCCGAGCTGGCGGGCGCGGGCGTTCATGAGCTGGGTGAATGCGGCTTCCGTGCCCGAAATGTACTCCGCGACGGCGACGCTGGCGTCGTTGGCCGAGCTGATGGCGACCGCCTTGAGCATGTTTTCGAGGGTGTGTACCTCACCGGTCGCAAGCCACGCCTGAGAGCCGCCGATGCTGCTTGCATGGGCGCTCGTTCGGACCGGATCGTCAAGGGTGACTTGGCCCGATTTGACGGCATCCATCACGACCAACATCGTCATGATCTTGGCAAGGCTCGCCGGAGGACGCGGATCGTCGGCGTTTTTTTCGTAGAGGACCTGCCCCGTGTCGGCGTCGATGAGGATCGCCGCCTTCACGTCGATGTCGAAGGTTACTGCTTGTCCACTTGCCACGGGGCTCAGCGCGATAACGAGAACGATTAGAAAAAGGAGGTCCCGACCTCTAAATGCCTTCAAGTGACTGAATGACCCCTTTCTCATGTCAGGGGCCCATGAGCCCCATGAAACGATCAGCTCGACTTTGCGATCGCGTCTTTGGACGATCCGTATGCATGGCCGTTCACAGCGTGAATGTGTCCGTTTGTGTGAATGTCCGGACCTTTGGTCGCGCCCCGGTTTTCCGCTGCGGCGGTTTCCGGCTCGACATGGCCGCTCGGCAAGGCGCGTGCATGCCCGTTGGCGTGGCCATTGGAAACCGTAGCCCCCTCGCCCTCGACGCTCCCCGGCGACGGGATCATTTCGCCCGGCTCATCGTCGCCGGCTGCCGATCGGCCGTCCTCTTCGTCAGGAGCCGACTCGGCGCTGCGCGGCTTGGCTTCGGCGGGCTTGATCGGCGCTTCGGCCGTATGCCAAAGGAGCAGCTTCGCGATGTGATCTTTGAGCTCGGTGCGGGGAACCACTCGGTCGATGAAGCCGTTGGCGTACACGGTCTCCGCCTTTTGCAAATTGGGCGGGACAGCTTTTCGGATAGTCTCCTCGATCACCCGCTGACCGGCAAAGCCGATCGTCGCGCCGGGTTCGGCGAGGATGACATCCGCAAGCGACGCGAAACTGCCGAAGACGCCTGCGGTCGTCGGGTGCGTCAAGACCGAAATGTAGAGTCCGCCTGCACGAGAGTGGCGCTCAACGGCCGCAGACGTCTTTTGCATTTGCATGAGCGAGAAGATCGACTCTTGCATGCGCGCTCCGCCCGAGGCCGACACCGTAACGACGGGAAGGCCGAGCTCGATTGCCTTTTCAAACGCACGGGTCACTTTTTCGCCGACGACCGCCCCCATGCTGCCGCCCATGAACTTAAACTCCATGACGGCGATGACGGTTCGCACGCCCCCGATCTCACCAATGCCCGTCACCACGGCATCCCGCTGTCCGGTCTTCTCCGTGTCCCGAATCACTTTCTCGGGGTACTGTGGGAAGTCCAAGGGGTTTGCGGGGCAGAGCGACGCATCCAGCTCCTCAAAGCTTTGCAAATCGTCCACGAGCTGGGAGAGACGGGTCCGGGCGCTGATCGCGAAATGACAGCCGCACGTCGCGCAGACAAATTGATTGCGCTCGAGATCCTTGGTATAAAGAACGGCTCGGCACGCATCGCACTTTTGCCAAAGGCCGTCGGGCACTTCGCGCTGCTTGTGGCTCTCAGCCTCGTTTTCCGCCCGGACGGTGACGTACTTTGCCGTCTTGCCTCTGAATATTCCTCGAAACTTTGCCATTCGACCACCAGGGGCTATTTCGCCCATTTTCGATTATGCTACCTTAACTCGGGTGTTTGGATTCCAGGTTTGTGCAGAATATCCTCTACGCCCAGGTTGAAAAGGAGCCGACTGACGCGAACAAAGCGGCCCGTCATGGGGAGCTGTCGCTCTCCACGGACAAGGCGCGCTTCGTTCCGTCGCATCCCCGCGTTACCATTTTAGTTTCAGGCTACAGAGTTTGGAACCTTTCGCGGCACGCAAAGTTTGGCGCCTACGGGAAGTTCTGCATCGACGTCGTCCAACCAGTCGTTCACGGCCAAGATGGCGGCGGCGTCCGAGCGGTACCGCGCGGCGAGCTTCCAAACGGAATCCCCGCTTTGAACAACGGCAAACGTGTAAGTCGGCGGATTTGGATCGATGGGAGGAACTTCAACCGCTTCCACAATGATCTCGGTTTCCGTCTCCCGGGAGAGCGCAGCGGTCGCGGTCACTGAGACGCTTGCGTCGACCGACTCCCGGTTGACCAGGTCGAAGAGGACCCGGTCCACCTGCACGCTCACGCGCCGCTCTAGTCCGGGCTCGGCGCCCTCCACCGGGACCTCGACGTCGAGCGAGACGGCTCTCGGCCAACGTACGACTTGGAGGCCTCCTCCCCGCCCTGAGCGGCCGACGTAGACGAGCTCGAGATCGACGTGAAGCTCGACGGCCACCCTGTCCCCGAGCACGTGGACGTCGTCGACAAACGCCTCGGCGTTGCCGTACAAGACCCGCTCGATTCCAGGATACCCCTCCGGCAGGTCCAGTGAGGCGTGCCCGCTTTCGGTCACCGAGCCTTCTCCGACCGCCTCGTACAGGCGGATCGTCTCTTTGCGAACAGCGATTTCCCGCGAGTCGGACGAAACGTCGGCGATCAGACGCACCTCGCGAGCGTCCTCGACCGTGACGGAAAGTCGAATCGGCGTCTGTACCTCGAGCGACCGCTCTCCTTCCTCCTCGAACACCTGAAACCGCGTGGCGCCTGCCTGGGCCTCGACGAGGGCAGTAGCGCCTCGGACAGCGCCAATTACGGGCACGTTCGCCTCGAATCCGACGCCGCGGTTCCACTCACTGTACTGGGGACCCGCGCCTTCGACGCCGATGTAAAACGCGGCGTACTGCACGGTTCCTCGGACTCGCACCTGTCCGTCTTCAACCACCGCCTCGGTAACCGTCGGTTCCGCCGTCAGCTCGAACATCCGGTCCGGAACGGCCCTGCCGGCGAGGTCGAGCGAACCGGCCGCCCTCGCCTCACCGATGCCGACACCGAGGCGGTTTTTGACGCGGACCGCGTCGTACTCGATCGCTACATCCTCGCTGCGGCGGGCAACCTTTGCGATGCGCGCCTCTTGGACCTCGCCGACGTACCCCGATAGCGAGAGCGTCACCTCGACGTCCAAGGTCATTTGATCGGAACGCAGCTCAAAAGTCGTGCCGAGCACCTTGACGGAGGTTTGCACCTCCTGATCTTCCTCGACGCCCGGCAACTCGAGGATGTAGGCGAACGGCGCCTCGCGCTCCCACGCCACCCGCTCCAACGTCTCCTCGACCACGACCTCGCGATCGTCCTCATCATCCGTGCGCTCGTCGTCTTCGTCGCCGTAACCCGCATCGCTCCGGGCGACCCTTCGCTCCTCGTAATGGGCGTAGAGAAACTGGAAGTCGAGGGCGCCTTCGAAGACGACCTTGTTCTGTTTCACCTCGATCTCCGTTATGTGGGGCGACGCGGTGAGTATTAGGCCGCGCCCGATCTCCAAAGCGCCGTCCGGCAACGTCAACGTTCCTTCGACGACCGTCTCCGCCTTGTTCTCGGTCAATGTCCGCTCAAAGGCGAGGCGGTGAAACTCTAAGTCAAGGCTCATTCGCGATTCCTCCTTCTTTGAAAATCCGATTGGCCGCCGTCCCCACTTGCCGCCCAATAGAGCCAGCCGTGCTGGCCCGCTAGGATTTTCATCCGCTCGTGGCTTGGCCGGGCCGACGATGTCGGGCGGCCAAGTGGGTGACTTCTTGGAAATGTGGCGATACTGCCCGCTCGATGGTGATCATTGGAGTCGGCAGTACGATGTATATGCAAGGAGAGGACTTGTATTACTCGCCTCGAACCGCTTTGAGGCGGTGGCCGCACACTTCCCACAGGCGGCGGTCCTCCTCTCCGATACCGCTCAAGTAAATGCCGTCCAGCCGAAATCGGTGCGCTACGGCTAAGTAGCGACCAATCACATCTCTGGTCGGCGCCACGATCCTCGCGTACGCCCCGTCGCCTTCCGCCGGAAAATCGATCCGGAAGTATCCGTTCGCATCCTTTTGCGCGCGAATGCCGCGCCGGTACCCTTCCGTCACGGCCGCCCGATAGCCCATGGCCTCGCCGCGCCCGCTTCTCGGCAATGCCCATGCGTTCATGGGAACGCCGAGCAGGAGCTTCCAAGGTGGAATTCGCCGGGCCATGACAGCGACGAACTGCTCGAGCTTTTCCCGAGGCAGCGTCTCTCCTCGGCTGTCCAGAATGCGTTCCCAGCGATGAGCCCCGACGACGACGTGGCGTGTGAGGCGGGCGAGGGCCTCGAAGTCCGGATCGTACAGGAATGATCGCCAACCGGTAAGCGGCACGTCGACGACGGGCACGATGAGCGCCTCGGCGAGTTCGTCGGATGCGCGGGCGATCGCCGCCAACACTCGGCTGCTGCGGCCTGCGGGAATGGGTCCAAGCTCGAGCGCCGCTCCCTTGGCCCCAAATGCCTTTAGCGCTTCGGAAAGTCCGTCGACGAAGCGCCTGGTCGCCTTCCTCCTACACACGATCTCGGCCAGGGGCGCTTCAGCGCCTCGGGCCGTCAGGTAGAGCGCCCATCCCCCCTCCCGGGCCAGCGCTCCAAGCGCTTCAACGTCCTCGGAAGAGACGCCCCCCGACAGTGCGCCGTCGGACCCGACATGCAAAGGAGGGGCTGCGATTGACGTGATCAGGCGACGCTGGGCGAGCATGATCCGCTCGATGACGCGGGGAGACGCACCCGAAGCGATCTGGGCGAGCACGTACGAACTTCGGATGACGAGGCGGTCGCCGGCGCGCAATCTCCGTTTGGGCGATATGTTGTTCATCCAGCGGAGGGCGTGAATGCCTATTTGGTGTCGCTCGGCGATTTCTGAGAGTCGCTCGCCCTGCACGACGACGTGTACGGTGCGGCGCCTCGGAAGCTCGCCCTTGAGGGCGTTCCACACCTGCGGGCCCGCGATCCCGTCCACCCGCAGCCGGTACTCCCTTTGAAACGTCAAAAGCGCGTCCTCCGTCAAATAGCCAAACTCACCGTCAGCCGGACCGGGTTCGTACCCGAGATCGGCAAGTCTCTGCTGGAGCAGGCGCACGCTCGGGCGTTTGTCCCCCCGCCGCAGGCCCCGGGCCTTGGCGTGGAACTTGACCGGCTCGTTTGCCATGTCGCACCTCCTTTCCGACATTCAATGCGTATGTGGGCTCTTGCGAGACAAGCACAAAAAAGACCCGGAAGATCGATCTTCCGGGTCTTTTACAAAAACTAGCTTCTGTGCTATGTCAGACGTCCGCTTCGCTTACTTAAAAGCTCCTCGGCAGTTAGAGATTGACGACTCCGACTCGATTGTCGTCGATGGTCAACTCAACCGTCTCGGTGAGCACGTCGGCGTAGGTGTACGACATTCGTCGCACGGCGCTGTCGCTGTCAAGCTTTACCACAAAGATCTTGGGGTATGTCTTTTCGATAACCCCCGCGGCTTCGATGACCTTGCGTCGGCCTCGGTTGGCGCGCAGTTGAACTCGCTTGCCGATACAGGACTCGATGTCCTGTCTGATCATCTCTAGAGATTTGCGGTTCACAGCCACAAGCATCACCTTCCCTAGCGCATTGTGATGCCAGTATAACACAAGGAAGGTCCCTTGTCAATTTATCAGGACAGTATACCAAAGGCCCCAAAATGCTGTCAAGGACTATTTCGAAACAAAAAAACCGGGCAACCCCGGCATCCACACCCATCGCAAGCAGCTATTTCGTGTATTTGTCGGCCACGGTCGAAGCTCCGTACGAGTCGGGCTTGATCCGCGCGTGAAACCCGGAACCAACCACCATCCCTACCACTTCTCGGATTAGGTCCCGCGTTTTGCCATTCTCCCCGACGTCCAAGTGGATTTCCACGTTGAGGTCGGCGTAACCGTTCTCCGCAAGTTTTCCCGCGAGCATGCTCGCCACGGCCAAGGAGCGCGAGGTTTCGTAGTAAATCCGCTGGCGCAGCGAACGGTTGATGTGCTCCTTATCACGGGCGTAGTAGTAGCGTCCGCCCCGACCGTCGCGATGGACGATCACGGCTGTGACGAAGCATGTCTCTTCGCCGGCTTGCGAATCGGTTCCGATGATGATGCGGTACTTGTCGTCGGGGAACTCTTGGACGTAACCGACGATGTCTTGAAACATCTCGCTAAATCCGAGTCTCCCGCGGCTTGGACTCACAAAGCTCATCCTTGCCTCGTCCGACATGCCCGCGTCATGATTCAAATGCGCCGTCTCGGAAAAGGGGGATCACCTCACTTCTGATTATAACATACGCATCTTTCCGACAGCGCTTGACTTAATCTGGCAAACTCCTCGACGGCCAAGGTTTCGCCCCGTCTTTCAGGATCGATCCCGGCGGCCTGCATAGCCCCTTGGACCAGCTCCTGCTCGATATCGAGACTCTTTAGTGCATTTTTGAGCGTCTTTCTCCGCATGCCGAACGCGGCTTTGACCAACTCCCGAAATAGCTCCGGATTACCGACGTCGATCCACCCTTTGCGCGGCCTGAGCAAGAGCGTCTCCGAGTCGACCGAAGGAGCGGGATAAAAGACGGTAGGCGGCACCCGTCCGACGGACTCGACGCTCGCCCTCCACAAGGCGCCGACCGTGAGCGCTCCGTACGCTTTGGAGCCGGGGCTCGCTCTCAAACGATCGGCTACTTCCTTTTGGATCATGACGACGAGCCGCTCTGTCTGCAAAGGCGCATCCAAGAGCGCGATCAGTAGCGGCGATGTGACGTAATAGGGAAGGTTGCCGACGATCTTGACGCGTTCTAGATCCGGGACCGGCACGAGCTCGCCAAAATCCACTTCGAGCGCGTCCGCGTGAATGAAACGGACGTTGGGACACCCGGAAAACAAGTCCTCGAGCACCTTCACGAGTTTGCCGTCCTTTTCGACGGCAACGACGCGGGCGCCCCTCGAGACCAGCGCTTGCGTCAAAGCGCCAAGGCCCGGTCCGATCTCGATGACCCACTCCCCCGGCCGGATATCGACCGCCCTGGCGATCCGTTCAACCGTATTTCCATCGACCAAAAAGTTCTGTCCGAGGGCCTTGTTCGGCCTCAGGCCGTACTCCGCCAAGATCCGTTTGATATGAGCTGGGCTGTGGAGCGGGACGCGCTCGCACTCTTGCTGCGAGCGCGCCGTTGTCTGTCGATCGGACATGGATGGGTGGCTCCTAATCGGCCAGGATGTAAGCCGTGATCATCTTGCGGCCAAACTTGAGGGCCTCTTCGATGGTGTCAAAGCCAAGGTCGATACGGCGCCCCTTGATCGCCCCTCCGATGTCGGCCGCGATCGCTTCGCCGTATTCGGGAATGTACAGGCGCGTGCCGAGCTCGATCACGTTCGGATCGACCGCAACGACCCCCTTGCCTGCCCGCAAGCCGGTGTACGTATAGCCGTCGGCCCACTCGCCCGTGCTTTCGGGACCCGGGTAGTATGCCGTCGCCTCCAACTCGATCATTTGCGAATAACGGTAGGAGCCCGTGGAGGTCTGGATGACATTCATGGCCTCTCGAGTGCCGATGCCGATGATCTTGGCGACGGCCTCCTGCGCGACCTCGTTCGAAATCACCTTTCGTGCGGCAAGCTCGCCGTTCTCGTACGTCAGGAGGACTTTGCGCACCAATAGGCCTTCCCTCCCCTCGCGCACGATGCGCGTTTCGCCTCGGGGAAGGTGGGGCTCCGCCCATTCCAGTGTGGCAAAGGGAATCACTTCGGTCTCTTCGATCTCCTCTTGTACGACACGGATGACCGTGATCTCCATGCCGTCCTCGAAGGGCGTCTCACGCACCGGCTGGACGCGGTCCAAAGGGCCCATGCGCACGTCGGCAGCGACCAGCGCGTCTCGCACCGTGCCGCTTGCAAGCGCCACCCTGATGCGCGCTCCGTCGACGTTCACATGAGCGTGGCGGGCGCGGGCGATGCGAATCTCATCGCCGTCGCGCAACGGCGCATCCAAAGGAGGCGATACCTCGTCTCCTTCAAAGACATCGATCCCGGCTGATAGGAGCGCGTCCTCAACGCTTCCGACCTTGGTCGAAAGAATGATCGGCCCATCGCTTTCGACAAAAATGTGAACTTCTTTCAGCGACCATGTGTGGTAGCCCCAGGCCCCGACCGCTATGGCGAGGAGAATCCCCAGGACTGAGAAAAGCCGTGCGGGCGAGCTTGCTTTAGCGCTTTTTCGTACGCTCGGCCCAAACAATCCCGTGTTTCGTTGCGTCGCATTCACGATGAAGCGCCCTCTTCCGTGTTCAATTCACGAAATCGCCCCAGCTTTTCGGCAAGTTCGTCCTCGGTAAGCTCGTCCATCCGATCTAGGGCATCGATTACCTCATCGAGGTCGTCTTCGGATATTTTACCCAATTCGCGCAATCGTTCGTACGCGCGGATGAATCGAATTTTGAGGCGCTCGGTCTCCTCAAAGAGGTCGGCCACAGCGCTCCCTCCTAGCGTCGATTACTTTAAACAGGAGCCTCCACCCGATCGGATTCCTCGACGAAACGGGTGAATTCCTTGATAAACCGGAGGTGGGCGCTTCCGGTCGGTCCCTTTCGCTGCTTGGCAAAGATTACTTCGACCTGCCCTTCCGTGCCGTTTTCACGGGCTTGCTCCGGGTAATAGTAATCCTCACGGTAGAGGAACATGACGACGTCTGCAAATTCCTCGATGTTGCCGCTGTCGCGCAGGTCGCTCATGACTGGTTTTTTGTTGTCTCTGCTTTCGACTCCTCTATTGAGTTGGGAAAGTAGAATGATCGGCAAGTCCAACTCGCCTGCGAGGTCGCGGATTTCACGGACGATGTCGCCGACGACGAGCGCCCAGTTTCTGTTGCCTCCCGCGGGCGGCTTGATCAATTGCAGGTAGTCGATGATGATCAGGCCGAGGTTGGGATGCTCGGCTTTTACTTTCCTTGCCTTGGCGCGAATGTCAACGACGGTCATCCCGCGCTTGTCGATGATGTGAATGGGCAAGTCGTAAAGCTCATTGTAGATGGACTGCGCCTTGGCGAACTGATCGTCGTTCAGGCGGGTCGCGTAGTCCATCGACGAGATCTCGAAGCTGCCGTCGGGACGGCGAAACCTAAAGAACTCACTGACGACGAACCGGTCGCCGATCTGCTCATCGTCCATTTCCAGACTAAAAATGAGTACGGGAATGTTTCTTGGGGGCTTGGCCACGTTAACCGCGAAGTTGAGCGCAAGCGACGTCTTTCCCATACTGGGACGAGCCGCAAGGATGATCAAGTCCTTGTTTTTGAATCCGGTCGTCATGACGTCGATCGCCGGGTAGCGCACCGGAAGGCCGGACGGCTTATGGCCTTCGCGCCGCTCCACAAGGCGCAAATAGCACTTGTTGAGGACCGTCATCAAGTCCTTGATCTCGTCCTCGGCCGAGGCGGCGTTGGTCGCCTCGAATATGAGTTGCTGCGCCTTGCCGACGCACTCGTCCAAATCGTCGATCTCGTCGGCGAGAATCATGCGTTGGATCTCCTGCGCGGCAAAGAGGATGCGTCGCTTTGCCTGCTTTTCGACGAGGACCTGGCAGCTCGGCTCGAGCTCGACTTCGCTGGTAAACGCCTCAGTGAGGCGGATGAGCGCCTCGTCGGGAGAAGCGATCTCGCCCTCTTTGCGCAGCCGGTTGTAAATTTGCGTGTAGGAGACGCGGCCCCGACCGGTATAAAGGTCGTAGATCGCCTGGAAGATGCTGCGGTGCTCGGGCTCGAAAAAGTGCTCGGGCGTTAGGCGATCGATCACTTTGTCGATCAAGGCAGGATGCTTGATGAGGATACCGAGCACGCGCCGCTCCGCTTCGATGTCCCTTGGAACTCGCGCTCCCTCGCGAGGCTCGACGGAAATGGGTTCAGGCATCGTACTCATCAGGGTACATTTCCTTCCATTTCGCTACTAGCTCCGGGTTGACACTTTGATACGCTCCGGCATTGGGCACGCCTTGGCGCATGGCGTGCTGCTCGCCCTTGCCAAGCACCTTGGACGCTCGCTTTTGACGATGAACGTCGGCCAAGGTGCGAATGCCATCGTTGAACCAGTTGCGCAAGATCCCCTCCAGATAGGAGATGCGGGGCACATCGGCCGACTGGACGGTCTCCTCGATGGCAAGTGCGACGACCGCCCCCTCCATCCCCTGCTCCTCGACCCAAAAACGCAACCGCTCGTATTGCGTCGGTCCCATCATCCCGATCCGCTTGTGATAGATCTGGACCACCGCTTGCATATCTTCGTTCAACGGCAGCTCGGCCTCGGGTTTTTCCTCGACCAGTTTGAGCATGTGCGCGTTGCGACGTCGCTTGGAGAGCGGCGAACGCAATACGGGCTGAGAGGAGGCGTTTTCGGCCGCCGCCCCCCGCCGCTCGCCACGGCGGGCGCTTTTTTGTCCTGCAAGGGGAAGGCGCGCCTGCGAAGACGCTTCTGCCTCGGCCTCGCTCGTCGCCCCTTCAAGCGACGCTTCGAGGGACGCTTCGCCCCTTGGGTGTCCAAGTTTCGCCGCGGCTCGACTCATGGCGCCGTCCTCCGACTCGTCGGCCGCAGCATGCGCGACGTCCTCTTTGAACTTCGTCTCAAACGCTTCGTGGGGGAGCGGGTCGTGCACGATCAACTCGCCATCGTCCACGATCTCCACCAGGCTATAGGAGCTTAGCATCTCGATGGCCGAATACAACTCGCTTGGAGCGATCCTTAACTTTGCGGCCCAATCATCAAGTTCGAACTGATTGCCGGAATGGGCTGCCCATCGCAGGTTGAGCCAGAGTAAAGTCGCTGTTTGGCCGATCGCCGGCTGGTACAACTCGAAAAGCTCGCCGGTGACAGGCAGAGGGGGGATGCGCGTCTTTCCCAACCGCACGCCGCCTGACTTGCTCAAAACACGTCACCTTCCTGACAAGCGATGGACCAAAGACGAAAACTCTCGCGGAGAAGCGCAAGACTGACGACACGATTAGCGGCAAAAAAGGAAGACCCATTTAGAAAAAGCGAGGTCTTCCAAGAGAAACCTGCAATCTTTGGCGCGAATGTATGTTGCTGTCTTCTTCGATAGGAATTTGAAGTCCTGCCGAGCAATCCAACTTTGGGATTTCCTGACTCGTTACATGGGGAAGTTTTGACGCTCGCCTGCTGGGAGGCCGCTCGGGCCTTGCCGGCGCGCCTTTTTGGCCGATCTGCGGGAGAGTGTAAGACTCCAAGTGCCCACCCACATCGCCAGTAAGAGGGCGCCCCACACTGCGTCCCCTAACAGCTCAGCACGGACTTGTGCGATTTGTTGATCGACCTCGCCGAATGCGTGAATGACGGGGTTGGCCACGGCGTCGACAAACCGGACCGCCCAGACCAAAAAGGCGGACGGCCAAAGCGCGGCCCAGGCAAACCGAAACAACTTGCGAGCGAGTGAGCGTCTCATCTTAGGAGACTAAAACCCCGTTTCCGACGAAGACTTGTCGCGATGTCGCTCGAGCGCGAGCTCGATCAATCGATTGACGAGATCGGGGTAGGAAAGGCCACTGGCCTCCCAGAGCTTGGGGTACATACTGATGCGCGTGAACCCCGGCATCGTGTTGATCTCGTTTATGTAGATCGCCTCGGTCTCTTTGTGCACGAAGAAGTCGACGCGCGAAAGTCCGGCGCCGTCGATCGCAATGAACGCGTTTTTCGCGAGCTCCTGGATACGTGCCGTCGTCTCCTTGGAGACCCGCGCCGGGATGATCAGCTCCGACGTGCCGCGGATATACTTGGCCTCGTAGTCGTAGAACTCGCCGTCCGGGACGATCTCGCCCAGAATCGACGCTTCCGGTTCGTCGTTGCCCAAAATAGCGCACTCGACTTCCCGGCAATCGAGCGCGGCCTTCTCCACCAGCAGCTTGCGGTCGTACCGGGCCGCCAAAGCGAGCGCCCGGAGGAGACTGTCGCGATCCGTCGCCCGTGAAATGCCGACGCTCGATCCGAGGTTGGCGGGCTTGACAAAGCAAGGATACCCGATTCGCCGCTCGACCTGATCGGCCACGGAATCTGGATCGTCGAGGAACTTTCGCTTGACGACCATATAGTCCATGACCGGAAAGCCGTGGCTCCTGAAAATGTCCTTCATCAACGCCTTGTCCATTCCGACTGACGACGCTGCGACCCCCGACCCCACGTACGGAACGTCCGCCAGTTCGAGCATTCCTTGAATACACCCGTCCTCCCCGTACGGCCCGTGCAGCACCGGAAAGATGACGTCGAGCTTTTGCGGCGATATGTCGCCCCCTCTTTCGAGCGAGATGAGGCCCGACCTCGAGGGATCGGGGAGAAAGGCCGCCAAGTCAAGGCCTCTTGGCGCTGAACCTTCTTGTGCGGCGACGCGGAGCACCTCGAGCGGATCGCTGCCGATCAGCCACTTCCCGTCTTTGCCGATTCCGATCGGCACTACTTCGTATTTGTCGTCCGTCAGCGCGTTGATGATCGACTCGGCCGACATGAGGCTCACCTCATGCTCCCCCGAACGGCCGCCAAACAAGACGCCGATGCGCAACCGGTCCGCCAAGAGGGCTCCCTCCATCCAAATGTCGTGGTGGCCACGCTCTACCCATGATATGGCCAAATCGACTCGCTTATGACCTAACTTCCTTCTAAGGCCGCGAGGCCGGTTCCTTCGGTGGGGGAGAAATTCGGGCAAGAAAAGAGAGGAACAGGGCATGTATGCGGGACGATAAGAAAGGAGTAATCCTTTATTAAGTCCCTGATGCCCGGTTCCTCTTTAGAGAGGTCGACGAAACTCATGGCGGTCGATGGGGGTGAACCCCAGGGGCCCGATGGGCCGTCGACCGTGACCTTGCGTCGACCTCTCTGGTACGTATCATGTCCGAAGTCGCCACCGTCATGCGACCAACTTTTCGGTAATATATTCCTCCTGCCGTCACCCCGTGCGATCGAACAACACTGCCAAAGGAGATGGGGATGTGGGACGCCTCGGGCGTAACCTGGGTCTACTCGAAGCGCTGGCGATCGGGGTCGGCAGCATGATCGGCGCTGGAATCTTCGTGCTCTCAGGGAATGCAGCCCAGCTCGCGGGCCCCGCGGTCACCATCTCATTTGGGCTTTCAGGGCTTTCCGTACTCTTGACGGCGCTCTCCTTCGTCGAGCTGGCGACTGCGATGCCGCGCGCGGGAGGCCCGTACGTCTACGTGCGCGAAGCCTTCGGAGAGACCCTTGGGTTTTTGATCGGCTGGAGCCTTTGGGTCGGCCTCGCCCTGGCCACGGCGTTTTACGCCATAGGCTTTGCGCAGTACGTTCACGTGCTCTTCAGGTCCATCGGGATCCCGATCGTCAGCGTCGTCACCGTATTATTTCTCTTAGCCATCAATCTGGTGGGCTCAAAGTCCGCGGGAAAACTCCAGAACGCCGTCGTCCTCTTGCTTTTGCTCTCGCTTGCCGTCTACATCGCGGCGGGCTGGAAAGAAGTCGACAGGGCCTTGCACAGTCCGTTCCTTCCCTATGGATGGGAACCGGTCGTGTCGACATCCGCATCCGTCTTCGTCTCTTTTCTCGGCTTTGAGCTGATCGCCACTGCCGCGGAAGAGCTCCGCAACCCAAAGCGCGATCTGCCGCTTGCGACAATCTCCTCGGTAATCGGCGTTACCCTGCTGTACGTGCTCGTCCTTTACGTCGCAACGGGGCTCATGCCCCACTTCGACCTCGGCCAAACCCGTACGCCGATCAGCGATACGGCGCGGCGCTCGCTCGGACCGATCGGCGTCGTCGTCGCGGTCATCGGCGGGCTGCTCGCCACCCTTTCATCGGCCAACACGTCGATCATGGCTTCGTCCCGCATCGCGTGGGCGATGGCCCGAGACCATCTAATCCCGGGATTCCTGGCGAGTGTCCACCGCAAATGGAGCTCGCCCCACGCCGCAGTCGGGGTGACCGGTGTGATCGTGCTAGGTGCGCTCTTGATGGAGGATGTGACCATACTGGCCGGGGCGGCCGGCTTTCTCCACCTCTACCCGTTTCTCGCGGTAAATTTGGCCGTGCTCAAGATGCGGGGCCGGAAAAACTATCAACCCACGTTTCGCGTGCCGGGAGGGCCGGTGCTGCCGGTGACGGCGGCGGTGTCGACGCTCGTTTTGCTAACTAAAGTTCATCTGCACGACTTCGCCTGGGGAATGGTCCTGGTGCTGCCCGGGGCGCTCTACTACATCGCCACGGGGCGATATGGGCTCTCACGCCTTTGGGCAGATCGGCGGACGTGATTATTGCGCTCCTCTATCGCCAACCATTGCTACGGAAACTCCTCCGGGGAGCGGTCAGAGTCCGTCGAAGAACTCGACGATGCCGGTCTCAAGAGAGTACTCGGCCCCGACCACGAGGAGCTCCTTTGCCTGGACGAGGGGCTCTAGGACCGCGGAACCGTGCCTCAAGTAGTTGGCTGTCACGCGCACATTGGCTCGGACGGCTTCGCGCGCCAGTCGGACCGGATCATCTTTGAGGTCGGTTTCGAGCAGTGCGGCGATGGACGGCTTTACACGGTCCACGATCGAGCGCAAGTTTTTTGAACGGCTTTCAACAGGGCGCCGGAGTTCCTCCAAGGTGGCGGCAATCGCACCGCAGCGGGTGTGGCCGAGCACGACCACGAGCCGGGTGCCGAAGCGTTCGGCTGCAAACTCGATGCTGCCGATCTGCGACGACGCTGCAATGTTGCCGGCGACTCGGATGACGAACAAATCCCCGAGGCCCTGGTCAAAAATGATCTCAACCGGCACCCTAGAATCAGAACAGCCCAAAATGACGGCGAACGGTTCTTGGCCGTTGACCAATTCGTCTCGGCGCATCTGATTCGTGAGTGCGTCAACATTTGGGACGCGTGAGGCAAACCGCTGGTTGCCTTCTTTGAGGCGGTCGAGCGCTTCAAGCGCTGTGAGCAAATGGAGTCAACCTCTCTTTCATGCCGAATATGCCTAGGCGCTAAGGCCCGCAAGGTCCCGGCAGCGCCGAAGGGAGCGTCCGGCAACGCGGGCCCTAACGCAGCTTTCGGGGCACACGAGTGGCGTGGTTTCGATGTCGACCGCCCGGTTTCCTTTGCCGTTTACTTCACACTGTTACCGACCAGCCAATTGGCGTCGAGCCTTTTAGCGCCGTGCCAGCGCCCACAGAGCGCTGCCTAGACCGATCTCCATCGCCGGCCCACTCACGATGGCGTGGAGAAATCCATGGTGATGCCACCACGAGCGAGGCCAATCGTGAAAAAAGAGCTCGACCGCCTCGACAAATCCCCCGATGACCAAAATCCATCCTAGTACGATGAGCCATGACCGCAACTGGATCGACGGAGTCCTCACCGTGCATCCTGCCCCTTTCGCAATCAGGTTTGCGATAGGGTATTCGAAACGCGGCCGGCTCGGTTACCCGCAGAATCAGTCTCTTTGTGATGGTCTAGGCGCCCACCATCACGGGAGCGATCGTCTCGACCACATACGGCAGTGCATCTCGGATTCCATTGATGATGAATTGAATCGCGATGACCAATAGTATGAGGCCAAAAATCTTGGTCACGACCGTCATGCCGTAATTGCCGAGAATCCGCACGAGGTTGCTCGCATAACGCAAGGCGTACTTGGTCACCAAGATTACCGTCGTGATCCCTACAAACACGATGATCGTGTGCCAGATGGTCGGCGCCTCGCTCATCAGGATCATCGTCGTCGCAATGGCGCCAGGTCCTGATATGAATGGAATCGCCAGCGGTACGACGGCGACGTCCTTTGGCGTTCGGCTGCGGCCTGCATCGTCTTGAGACTCGCTGCTGCCGCGCAGCATGCCCATGCCGATGCCAAAGAGCAAGATGCCGCCGGCGATGCGGAATGCCTCGAGCGTGATGCCGAAGATCTTAAAGATCATTCCGCCCGCCAGTCCAAAGGCGGTGAGGACGAAAAACGCGATAATACATGCCCGGCGGGCGATCAGGCGCTTCTCTTCATCCGATTTGCCGCGTGTAAGCGACACGAATGCAAACGCCGTCGTCGCGGGATTCATGATGACAAACAGGGCTGAGAATGTAAGAACGGCGTAGCTGAGCCAGCCGGACAAGTCAGTCACGGGCAAGCGTCCCCTTTACGTCTCCTATGCGGTCCCTTTGCGGTTCGTCGCAAATCGGCGCAAAGCCGCAATGGTACAGTTTCATGCTGCTACACGGGCGCTCCTGCCGCTTCCTCATTTTGAAACTCTGCCATTGTGGGACCAAGACGCCTGGCAGTGGGTCGACCCACTGCAATTCGAAGCGTGCTCTCAATTGACGCCCGTCGTCCTCAACTCGAAACGATTATGGAGGACCGAATCGACAAATGGTGAACGGATCGGCGTCCGCCCAGCAGCAATCTCTATGGAGGGAACTCACATGAATGTGATCGGCATCGTGGAGGCCGCAGGCGCGAACCCGAGTCTGTGGCGCATCCTGCATACGACGGATCGCTCGCAGGTCGCCATCATGAACTTGGCGCCCGGTGAGTCGAGCAGCTCAGGGATGAGCGTCCATCCCGAGCAAGACCAACTGCTCTACTTGTTGGAGGGCGAACTCGAGGCTGAGGTTGGCGGAGAGATTGGCCGCGTCCGCGCCGGAGAGCTAGCGATCGTGCCGGCCGGCGCGCCACACCGTTTCACCAACAAGGGCGGCGCTCCGGCCCGCTCGCTCAATATTTACTCTCCGCCGGCGTACTGATCCGCCAACAGGGCTCAAACCCCGATCGGCTACCGCTTTCGCACCAGCGTAAGGCCGTCGCCGATGGGCACGAGACACATGTCGACGCGAGCGTCGGCGTGGATCTTCTCATTTAGCGCACGGATGGCGCTGGTGTCTTCGTCTTGTCGGGTCGGATCGGCCACGGCCCCGCCCCGCAACATGTTGTCGAGCGCCATCATGCCCCCGGGACGGAGGAGCTGCAGGCTGAGCTCGTAGTACGTATCGTACTTTGACTTGTCCGCGTCGATAAAGGCAAAGTCGAAGCTCTCGGTCTCCCCCGCCTCGATCATGGCCGCCAATGAGTCGGCTCCGGGCGCAAGCCGCAGATCGATCTTGCTTGCCACGCCCGCCTCGGCCCAATACCGCCGGGCGACCTTCGTCCACTCGTCGCTTACGTCGCAGGCGACCAACTGGCCGTCTTCGGGGAGCGCCATGGCGACACAAAGGGAGCTGTAGCCGGTAAACGTGCCCACTTCCAGGGTGCGCTTCGCTCCGATCAGCTTGACCAAAAACGCCATGAGCTGGCCCTGCTCCGGCGAGATCTGCATGCCGCCCTGGGGCAGTTGTTGAGTCTCTTCTCGCAAACGTTTGAGGATGTCCAGATCCCGGACGGCAACACCGTGTAGATAATCGTAGAGCGTGTCGGTCATTTGGATCGTTCTGCGCGACATGGATCGTCTCCCCCTTGATCTCTGCTTGCGTGGCCGGCCGCGAATCTCAACTTGCGCTCCTGCGCCCACGCGTCGGCAATATGCGTTCTTGTGCCGTTCGCCGACGTGCGCTAAATCTCCTCGGCCGCTCGCGGGCGACTTCTCTTTGCTCATGTTCGCAAGCCGGCTTTTTCTAAAGTCGAACGAGTGCCCAAAGGATCAAAACCGTCTGCGCCAAGAAGACCATCGGGGTCGCCCGAGTGAACGCCGAGTGTGTGCGGCGCCTGCCTTCCGCCGAGCGCTTCATGTCGCTTAGCCGATACGTAAAGCCCAGCAGAATCGAGTAAAACACGACGAGTGCGCCCAACAGAGCGGCGCTTGTCCAAGCGTCCGCAAAGCCGAGGAGCAGCGATACTCCGACCACGGCCGCGACAAAGGCCCAGAGAGCTCGCCGCACGGCCCGCTCCCTGCCCTCGGTCGGCCAGCGTAGCGGCACCGTGTAACCCACGACCCAAAACAACATCGAGCATCCAAACAGCACCGTCCAAAGGAAGTCCCCAGCGAGGACGCCCGGGAGCGGCGCGAATAGATGAAGCGCGAAAAACCACCACGTCTCGTAAGGGTCTTTTTGGGGGCGCAAGCGAATGTATACGTAAAGAAAGACGGCGAGCCAAACGAGCGCGGTCGCGATCGAGATAGTCGACCACTCAGGCGAAAGATCGAGGGGCGATAGAGGAAATCGCCTGCCCAGCACTGTCCACCCCAAGCTGAGGGCGAGTCCAGCGACGGCGCCAAAGGTGAACTCCATCACTTTCCACCAGTCGATCCACGCTTGCGCGCCCTTGCCTAGGGGCGCTTTTCGGCTTCCCCACGAATGCAGAGCCTGCCCAAAGGGAAACCCGATTCCACCGCCCACGAGGCCAAACATTGCAAGCCCAGCCGCAAATCCGTCTCCTCGGACCAGGTAGGCGTAGCCGAGCCAGCCTGCAAACATGACCCACATGCCTCCCCACCATTCCGCACGGCCGGTGGCGTCCCGCTTTGAAAAGTAGACCGCGGGAAAGCGGGCCGGAGGCGCCATCGGCCGATTGAAGATGCGAATTCCAAGGGCCCAAAGGACAGGCCCAATGATGATCAAGATCGCACCGTCCGTTAAGGAGTACTCGATGGAGCTCGCCGCCATGCCCATCACGAGCGCGCCAAGTCCGATCCACACGCTGCCCTTGACGCACGTTCCGAGCATTCCCCATGCGTAAGCCGACGGCGGATCGCCGTCTTGGGTGAGGCCAAGGGTTTGCCCGTATGTCATCGATCCTCCGAAGCTAAACCCAATGGCGCCCGCGGCTGCCAGCGCGTACATCGCCCCTCCTGAGGCGCCCTCTCCTTGAATGGCAAGGGCCAGCCCAATCAATCCCCCGGCGACCATCGCCCCGCGCATGGCGCCCGTAATCGTGCCGCGCACGCCCCAGCCATAGCTAAAGACCAGCGCTACCCAAAGTGCATCGAGCCAGATTGATCCAGTCATTGCCGCCTCGTCCGCCTCTCTGTTTATTTGGAGGAAATCTGGATTTCATAGCAAATATTCATCTTATCCATACATTCGCCGTCATTGGCGTCCACTGTTCGGGTATGTAAAACACACTTGACGCCATCGGCAAGAGTGGGGGGAATGCGATGTAGCGTCTTCCGGTGCGCTTAATTGCGCCGCACGCTGTCCTTTGCGACCACAACGATCACTGGTTTACAGCGAATATTCAACAAACAGGAGGAAAGTCATGCAATCGGTTAGGATGTTTACGCTTGCAATGCTCGTCGTCCTCGTACTCTCCATGTCGGCCGCGGCCCAAGTCACGATCGAGGTCGGCATCGCTGAGACCTGGCAGCCCGCCGGTGTCGAGTACATCGAGAACGTCCTCGTCCCGGCATTCGAAGCAGCAAATCCGGGCATCAAAGTCAACGTCACCGTCATTGGTTGGAGCATGGACAACTACGTCACGCGCTACGTAGCCAACGCCGCGCCGGACGTGCTCCAGATCGGAGGCGACCGCGTCGGCACCTACGTCAACATGATCGAGCCCTTGGATAGCTACGCCCAGGGGTGGGACGACCTCGCCGACTTCCCGCCCGCTCTGTTGGAAGGCTCACGGGTCAATGGCAAACTCTACGGCATCCCGTGGAGCATGCCGATCCGGTCTCTGAAGTATCGTGTCGACCACTTCCTGGAGGCGGGCCTTGACGCCAATCAGCCCCCGGCTACGTGGGCGGACCTCGTCGACTACGGCTCCCGGCTCACCCGGCTCGACGGCCAGGGCAACATGATCCGACAGGGATATAAGGCCGACAACCACTGGCTCGAGTGGGCCGGCTTCCTCTATCAGGCCGGCGGCGACTTCATGAACGCTGACCGGACACGGTTCACCTTCGGCAGCGAGGCGGGTCAGGAGGCGGTTGCTTTCACCACGAGCCTGGTGCAAGAGCATCGCATCTCCCATCCGTCCAAGGGTCTGGGCGGCATCGAGACCGGTGAGAGCTCCATGGAGGTCATGCAAGGATCAGTCCTCCACTTTCCCGAGTTCCGAGACATCATAGCCGTCGCGCCGCCGCTCACCCACGCAGTGCAAACCCAAGTCGCGTACGCCAACCAGTGGGCGATCACCAACACGAGCCCCAACAAGGACGCTGCTTGGAAGTGGATCCAGTTCGCAACCCACATTGACAACATGGTCGGCTACACGCACGCGGCGTTGATCGTGCCGCCGCGCATGTCGATCATCAACTACGAGCCCTGGTCGAGCGATCCTCGCTTCCTCCAGATGTTCCAGAACACGACGATGTCCAAGCCGATGCCCTTCGACTCGCCTCACATCGACCAGGCCCGAAGGGACTTCATCCAGCCTGCGCTGCAGCGGATCATGTACGAGGGCGCACCTGTGACGGAGCTCGTCGAACAGGAGCGCCTCGCCAACGCCTGGCTCCAAGACCAGCTCTAAGCGTCCAGGTCTAGGCAGCCGGCAACAAGCGGCCAGCCTAGGCGGCACGCATTGGCAAATGCTCATCGAGTCGAAAGGCCCCGGTATCTGCCGGGGCCTTTCGCTTAAGGCGCTCGGGTGTGATGATCAAATTGCGGTAGGGGCTCGTTCCACCGCCATGTACGTGATACCATAAAAAGGGCGGCTAGGTTGATAATAGCGACAGTACAGAATGTTGCACACCAAAATCAACGATCACATTCAGCAGGAGGGACCACGGGCCATGACACCCAAGACCCACACCGCGCCTGAAACTGACATGCGGCCGATTGTTGAAGTCGCCCGAGAGCTTGGAATCGCAGACGACGAACTCGAGCTCTACGGGAAATATAAGGCAAAGATCGACCTAGGGGTCCTGCGCCGCCTCAAAGGCGCGCCGAGCGGAAAACTCATCTATGTGACGGCGATCACGGCGACGCCCGCCGGAGAGGGCAAGACGGTGACCGCAATCGGCCTTTCGCAAGCCCTTGGTCGGCTGAATAAGCGCGTCTGTGTTTGCCTGAGGGAGCCTTCGATGGGGCCTGCTTTCGGGATCAAAGGCGGCGCCGCGGGCGGCGGCATGGCGCGTCTTGTCCCCTCTGACGAGATCAACCTTCATTTCACCGGAGACATTCATGCGGTCGGAGCTGCCAACAACCTGCTTGCGGCGCTCATCGACAACCACATTCACCACGGCAACCGACTGGGTATCGATCCCCGGCGCATCGTCTGGAAGCGTGTGCTCGACGTCAACGACCGCTCCTTGAGGAACGTTGTAATCGGCCTCGGCGGGCCGGGTAGCGGCGTGCCCAGGGAGGCCGGGTTTGACATCACGGTTGCTTCAGAAGTGATGGCGATCCTCTGCCTCGCGCAAGATCTACAAGACTTGCGCGACCGACTCGGAAGGATGCTCGTCGCCTACACGTACGACCAAAAGCCCGTCTACGTCCGGGACCTCGCCGCCCACGGCGCCTTGACCGCCGTGCTCAAAGACGCGATCAAACCAAATCTCGTACAGACGCTGGAAGGCGATCCTGCGTTCGTCCACGGTGGGCCCTTCGCCAACATTGCACACGGAAACAACTCCGCGCTCGCTACCAAGACAGCGCTTAAACTTTCCGATTACGTCGTGACGGAAGGCGGTTTTGCAACCGACCTCGGCGCCGAGAAGTTCTTTGACATCGTGCACGGGTACACAGGGCTTACGCCGGACGTCGCCGTGCTGGTCTGCTCCGTGCGCTCACTTCACATGCACGGAGGCGTTGAGAAAGGTTCGGAGACGGAAGCAAACGTCGAGGCGCTAAGGCGAGGCCTCGCCAATCTCGACCACCACGTCGGAATCTTGCGCAAGTTCGGGCTCCCGGCGGTCGTCGCGATCAACCGGTTTCCGACGGACTCAGGCGAGGAGATCGAGTGCATTCTCCGGCACTGCGCCGATCTAGGCGTGAGAGCTGCGGTCTCCGAGGTCGTCGCGAAAGGCGGCGTCGGTGGGATCGAGCTTGCAAACGCCGTGCTCGACGCGCTCGCGCACGAGGCATCGGACTTTCGTCCCCTTTACGATTGGAACCTGCCGCTCAAGGAGAAGATCTCAGTCCTTGCCACCGAGGTATACGGAGCGGACGGCGTCGATTTCACGCCTCAGGCGGAGGCGGAGCTCGCCCGCCTCACCGAGCTCGGCTTTGGCGCGCTGCCGATCTGTATGGCGAAGACCCAGCATTCGCTCTCGGATAACCCTAAGCTAAAGGGCGCCCCCAAAGGATGGCGACTCTTGATCCGCGAGGTTCGCGGCTCCTTGGGCGCGGGATTTATCGTGTGTATCGCAGGTGAAATGATGACGATGCCCGGCTTGCCAAAGGAGCCCGCCGCGGAGCGGATCGACGTCGATCCCGACGGGACGATTCGAAACTTGCGGTAGGCGGACCTAGGCCACTGTTCGAAGAGCGCCGCATCAAACGGCCGGGGCGTAACCTTTTGGCGCCTCCTGCATCAGCGCGTGCGTATTTCCCTCGGGGTCTTTGAAGAACGCCATCCAAAGATTGCGGCACCATGTGCAGCCCTACTCGGCCATCGCGTTCCGACGCCCAATCGGCGCTACTTTGAGGGCTTTTCTCCGACAAACACCACGTGCGTGCCCGGCTCGAACTCCGAGTGCTCGAAAGGTACGACGCTGGGGCAAAACCCGACGTCGGACATGAGCCGCAGCCATTCCCCTTGCGAGAAGAGCCCGTTTATGTGCCGATCATGTTCGACCATGACGGCTCCGCCGCCTTCCCGCAGCATGTACGCAAAGTCGACGACAATGGTGTCGTCGCTTGGGTCGGGGTCCCACGTCCACTGCAGGTACCGCAACGAGCGCCCCTCTCCGTCGTGGCCTCCGTGACTCGTGTCGGCCTTAAAGTTTTCGCGCACGAAGTCGGGGACGAAAAGGGCCGCGCCCCCTGGGCGAAGGTGCTCGTAGGCCGTCTGCATCGCCATGCGCAGGTCATCTTTGGAGGTCATATAGGCGATCGCGTCGTGGATCAGGACACGATCAAACTGCCGGCCCAGCCGCACATTCCGCATGTCGCCTCGCACGTGCGCGCACTCTGGGTTCAGCGCACGGCTCACTGCGAGCATGCCCGGGGAGAGGTCCACGAGCGTCATCTCAAACTCGCGCTTTAGGTGCGATGCGTTGTTGCCGCCGCCGCTGCCCAGTTCAAGCAGTGTGCGGGCCGGTTGGTTCCCGGCCCCACGCAGCGTCCTGCCGAAAAACTCGGCCTCTTCCGCATAGTCGGCCGGGTGAGACAAGAGCGGCCACCAATCCGCAAGTTGATCGTAAAGCTTGGGTTCCATGCTAGGCGCTCACCCTCCCTATTGCACCGACCGCGCCGCCTCGACGTGCGACAACACGGCTTCGATGTAAACTTTGGGCTCTACCCGGATCGGCATGAGATAGGCGTGCTGCCCGTGCTCCTCGACCACCCGCAAGAGGTCGCCGGCCAGGCGGGCGCAATGCTCCAAAGTGGGCACGAACTCCTTGGGAAACACGACACGGTTGGTCCGCTCCCAGTAGCCCCGGCTCTTTTCGCTCGTCACCGGCGAAAGGCCGACG
>CAYRIY010000020.1:41088-43658 GCA_964424335.1 uncultured Clostridia bacterium | reverse complement strand
GCGATCATCCGACGAACCATATGTCCTCCTACAGCGCCCCAGATGCGGGAAGGAATGTCGCCGCCATACCCGCCGGTCTGGCCGTTGTACCACTGCTGGAGCAGTTGAGCCTGGGGATCGTTGGAAGTGGTGGCCACCTCTGAGGCAACCTCATACTTGAAGCGGTCGAGAGCCTGAGCCGCTTGGGGAATGAGGGTCTGATTCCGCTGCTGTCCTTGTGCCACGGTATCACCTCCCTTCGGCACTTAGTTTGCCACCGTCGCGCACGCGAATAATGCCATTCTGTGCCGCAGTTTTTCGGGGCAATCCGGCGCCGAAATGGAGGAAAGTCCGATGAAGACAGCGTTTGAGGCCCATACGGCCTCCTTGCCTATCGGGATTGAACAACAATTCCCATGGAAAACTCAACCGCAGTTGGATGGGGCGACCTAATAGCGAGTTTGGACATACTCGTCGAGGATGCGAATGAATGAGTCGACGATTCCCTCGCCTCGGAGCGTGGTGTAGAGCTCCCCGTCAACGAAAACGGGTGCCTTGGGCTCCTCAAAGGTGCCTGGAAGCGAGATGCCGATGTTTGCGTGCTTACTTTCGCCGGGCCCGTTGACGACGCACCCCATCACCGCTACCTTGAGCGACTCAACGCCGGGATGGTCCCGTCGCCATTCGGGCATCTTGGACTGAATGTGGCCTTGGATCTCCTCGGCCATCTGCTGAAAGAACGTGCTTGTGGTGCGTCCGCAACCCGGACACGACGTGACCTGCGGCGTGAAGCTGCGGATCTCGAGGGATTGGAGAATCTGCTGGGCGACCCGCACTTCCTCAGCTCGGTCGCCGCCCGGAGTAGGCGTCAATGAGACTCGAATGGTGTCCCCGATCCCCTCTTGCAGTAGGATCGAAAGGCCCGCGGCGCTTGCCACCATGCCTTTCATGCCCATGCCGGCCTCGGTGAGTCCGAGGTGGAGCGGATAGTCACAAAGCGACGCAAGCTTGCGATACACCCGAACCAGATCTTGGACCCCGGACACCTTGGCGCTCAGCACGATCCTGTCCGCGCCAAGCCCACACGACTCGGCAAAGTGGGCCGAGCGAAGCGCGCTTTCGATCATGGCGTCGATCATCACCGAGCGGGCGTCCTTAGGGCTGGAGGTCTTGCTGTTTTGGTCCATCATCTCGGTCAAGAGCTGCTGGTCGAGGGAGCCCCAATTAACGCCGATCCTAACCGGCTTGCCATTTTCCACGGCCTTGTCGACGATTGCCTTGAAGTTCTCGTCGTGACGCTTGGCGCCGACGTTGCCCGGGTTGATCCGATACTTGTCAAGTGCGGAAGCGCAGTCGGGATACCGCGTGAGCAATAGGTGCCCGTTATAGTGAAAATCCCCTACGATGGGCACGTTGCAGCCCATCGCCCGAAGCCTTTCGACGATCTTGGGAACGGCTTTGGCGGCCTCTTCGTTGTTGACCGTCATCCGGACGATTTCGCTGCCGGCTTCGGCGAGTCGAACGACCTGCTCCACCGTCTTGTCCACGTCGGCAGTGTCCGTGTTGGTCATCGACTGGACGCAGATCGGATGCTCGCTACCGATCGTGACCGACCCGATTTTGACGCTCGTTGTGGGACGTCGCCTAGGAGTGGTTTCGAGCTCGCTCAATACTTCGCCAGCCATGCCGGACACCTACCCGTGGATCGCTTCACGTTGTCGGCTGCCCGATCTCAAAAACTAACCGCAAACCTAAAAGCGAATCGGGCGCCAAGCGCAGTAATTCATGATCGAAGCGTCCGATCCCTCCCAAAATCAAGCGCCCCCTCCGGACGATCCGCTGTCTTCGCCTCCCTGGCCCTGTCCGCTCCCGCTGCCCTGTCCGCCCTCGCCACCCTCATTTTGCTGTGCCCTGGCTTTTTCGGCGACGAGGTCGTGCATCCAAAAGTCGTCCGTCACTCGAGGAAAGTTTTTCGGATCAAAGCCTCCCCAGTTGATCCGGGCAAAGGTAGGCCGATCGAGCCCGATGCGAAGCAGCGAAACATCCGTTAGGCGGTTGCCCCAAACGTCTTTGAGGTCACTTGTCCGCACGACGTAGGATGTTGCCGCAATCTCAACATCGGCGCGCGCGAGGTCGTGAAAGAAGGTGGCAGCTTCCTGGGACATCTTCGCGAGATCGAGCTCCGCGGTGTCCTTGGCGACGCGCACCACCCACCCATCGGCAGTTTTCCGAACTTCTTCGATCTCCAACTCCGCAGCCGCGATCTTGATCTTTAGGAGTTCCTGCTCTTCCTGCGAAAGGTGCGGCACCTCGACCTTGGGATCGCCACCGCCTTCGTCCGCCGACATGCGTCCGAGCGCGTAAAATGACCCGCCGACGACCAAGACAAGCAACGCCGCAACCGTCCACATCAACCAGTTCTTTCGCAACAGCCGCTGCACCCCTCTCTGGGCGTTCATCGACGCCGCATGATGTTATCTTGCCTCCTGGCGCACGGGTTGACGCAAGATCGGCGCTCGCGGCGACCAGGCTACTCCCCCGGGCCGGCGGCTGGGCCCGCGCTTTTCTCCAGAAGGAAGGGCCTCGCCCGG
>CAYRIY010000020.1:0-40988 GCA_964424335.1 uncultured Clostridia bacterium | reverse complement strand
GGTCAAAGGGAAAAGCCCTAGCGGTGGAGGTTGGAGCGAACTCGGCATAGATTGGTTGGCATGGAGGGATAAGTTGATGATCGTGCATCCGACACGGACGTTCGACCGGCAAGCGGCGGCGGAGTATGCACTCCGCTATTGGGACGATCCCAACCCGGCATTTGCCAATATGGACCAGCGCGGCGCCGGCGGCGACTGCACCAATTTTACGTCCCAAGCGCTCCTTGCCGCCGGATTTGCGATGGATTATCGAGAGACGGGTTACTACACGGAATGGTGGTACCGACGAATCGGGAGAGAAGCGTACGATGTCAATCAGGACGACTGGTGGTCGTGCACTTGGGCCCTCCCGGAAAACCAGTTCCACTACCTAGGAAGAAATTACGGCGCCGTCTACGACGTCAAGCGAAATCGCGACGCCATCCGCAACCTCGAGCTTGGGGACATATTTTACTACGATTGGGACGGCGATGGGCGCTTTAATCACTCGAGCATCGTCACGGGATTTGACCGCTTCGGCCGACCCCTCGTCACCTACCGCACACTCCGGCCGCGCACACCGGTCCGAAACCAGCACTGGGAGCTGCTCTTTCGGGGCAACGCCGCTCGGATCTTTGCGATCCACCTCACCGATAACCCTGCTCCGTTTCGCGCCGTGCCAAATTGGAACCGCCTCAGACCGTGCGAAAGTGGGCGGGCTTGACAGCAACGTTGCCCAAGTGTGGCTTTGATTGAGCGTAGATGGTCGCTGCTCCCTTTTCGAAAGCAAAATGGCCACACAATTGTCACACTCATATGTTAAAGTTTCTGCTAGAAGAGGGTGCAAAATGGGCCAAAGGGTCATGCGTCCTGTTCTATAGCAGGGGCGCTGGCTCGTTTTGCGTCCGAAGGGGGAACCTGCCGTGGCCAAGCAGCGGGTCTTGGTCGTCGAGGACGATCCAAACGTGTGTGAGCTTGTCACGCTCTATTTGGAGCGGGAAGGACTAAACGTGGAGTGCGTCCACGACGGCGCGGAGGCGTTGACGCACATACAGACCACGCCTCCCGACCTGATCGTGCTCGACCTCATGCTGCCGTCCGTGGACGGCCTGGAGATTTGCAGACGAGTCCGACAGGAACAAGATACGCCGATCGTGATGTTGACGGCCCGCGGGGACGAGATCGACCGCATCTTGGGCCTTGAGATGGGAGCAGACGACTACCTGCCCAAGCCGTTTAATCCCCGCGAGCTCACGGCGCGCGTCAAGGCGGTCCTGCGCCGCTCGAAGCCTCAGAGCAACCAATCAAAGGTACACAACGTCCTCACGTTTCGGCGGCTCAAGATCGACCAGACGGCCCGGGTCGTTTACGTCGACGGCGAGGAGATCACCCTCACCCCCAAAGAGTTTGACCTATTGTGGCATATGGCCTCGCACATCGACCGAACCTTTACCAGGCCGGAACTGCTCGAATCGATATGGGGCTTTGACTTTTACGGCGATGAGCGCACCGTCGATGTCCACATAAAACGCCTCCGCCGCAAGGTCGAACGCTCCACGAACGCCCGTTACATCCACACGATCTGGGGGGTTGGGTACAAGTTTAAGCCGGAAGAGAGCGCAAGCGATGAATAGCCTCTTTGCCCGTCTGCTCAGATCCTACGTCGTGGTGATCCTCACGGCGATCATGGTGACAGGCGCCGCGCTCTCCTACCTTTACTCTGACCGAGAGTTCGAGCGCACTGAGCGGGAGCTCGTCGAAAAAGGCGAGCAGATCGCCTTTTACTTCGCCATCTCCTCGTCGCTGCAACCGACCCAGGTGACCGCGAACGCCATCGCCGCGACGGCGCAGGCGCTGGGTGTGGGCATCACGATCGCCGACCGAAATGGGCGGCCCGTCATGACCACGACCAACATCCCCATGCAAAGCCTAAACCTCCGGGCTCAAGACGTTGAGCGCGTGTTGGTGCACGGCGAGGTCGTCACGCGCCGCGGCTATGAAGAGGCGCTGGGCGAGGCGGCCGTAACCGCGCTCATTCCGATCAAGCGCGGTGGCGTCGTCGTCGGCGCCATGGCGCTGCACACGCCCACGCGCGGGGTCCTCGACACGCTGCGCAACGCGCTCAACCTTTTGATCTGGGCGGCATTGCTCGCGGCCTTTGCAGCGATCGCCGTTAGTTACGTGCTCTCCCGGCGAATCGCCGCGCCGATCCGCGCCGTCACCGAGGCCACCAAAGCGGTGGCGGAAGGGAATTTCGACTTGCGGGTGCATACGCACGACCCAGGTGAACTCGGGGCGCTGAGCGCGGCGTTCAACGAGCTTGCAGCGCGGCTTGGCCAAACGGTAGGCGAGTTGTCACAAGAAAAGCAAAAGACGAGCTCGATCCTTGAAAGCATCAACGAAGGCGTCGTCGCGGTCGATAGGCGCGGCAACATTTTGCTCGCAAACCCCGCGCTCCGGCGGCTCTCCCCGTCAAATCCGGTCCGCGGCAGCCTCAAGGAGCACCCCACACTTTCGGTCCTTTGGCCGTCTCTTGAACAATCGCTGCTTGGAGAAGTCGGGCCGCACTCGGAGCTGCGGATCGGCGAGTCGATTCTCTCCATTCACGTGACGCCCCTCAAAGACGAGCGTGACGAAGTCCAAGGCGCCGTCGCGATCCTGCACGACGTCACCGAGCGCCACCGCCTCGAAAGGATGCGCCGGGACTTTCTCGCGAACGTCTCCCATGAGCTCAGAACGCCGCTCACCTCGATCAGAGGCTTTGCGCAAGCGATCCTCGAGGGTGTCGTCGCAAGCGAAGAACAGGGACGCCGCTACCTTCGCGTGATCATGGACGAGAGTATGCGGCTCATCCGGCTTGTCAACACCATCCTTGATCTCTCCCGCATCGAGTCCAGCGCCATCACCTTGAACTTCGAGCCCTTAGACATTGCGGAAGTGATCGCCGACGCCGCCGACTCCCTCGAACCCCTCTCCCGCGATCGGGATATCGAAATCCTCCTCGACATTGGACCGTCGCCGATCATACACGGCGACCGAGACCGCGTGACGCAAGTCGTGCAAAACTTGCTCGACAACGCGGTGCGGCACGCGCCAAAAGGGACGAGGGTATTTGTTCGCTCCGGCCCCGCCGACTTTGACGGTGAACCCGGCGTGCGCATCGACATCCAAGACCAAGGCGAAGGGATACCCGAAGACGATCTCCCCTACATCTGGGAGCGATTTTACAAAGTGGACAAGTCGCGCAAGTACGAGCGGGGCGTGGGAACAGGGCTTGGCCTCGTCATCGTGAAGGAGATCGTCCAGATGCACGGAGGGCGAGTGCGCGCCGCCAACGTTCCCGAAGGCGGGGCGCGCTTTACTGTGGAGCTCCCGGTCAAGCGAAGCGCAGACGCCTGATCGAGCCGCTCATTAACGTGAACGTGCGACGTCAGGACCGGAGCATCGCCTTGCGGCTCGGATGCTTCCACACGAGCAAGAAGGCGTCGACCTGATCCCAAAAGGCCGACTCCCCCATCTCCTTTTCGCGCGTATCGTACGTGTTTGGATACCCGATCCCGCCGCCCCCCACCGTGATGATTCCTCCTTCTCTCAGCGCGGTGGTGAGCGTCTGCACGTGAGCGCTCGTCACGGAAAGTCCGGTCCGCTCGCTCAGCCAACCGGCGATGGTCTCCATCGTCGCAGCGAGAACGCTCTTTCCGGCGAGTTTTCGCTCATTGATCAGCTCTAGGAAGGCCATGACCACCACTTCGGTCACGTCGTGCTCCGTCATGGGACCGCGTCTCTCCTTACTTAATTGCGCTTGCGACGGTAGATGTGGGTGCTTTGACCGTAAACCGCTTCCGCCGCTTCCATGAGGGTTTCCGACAGCGTCGGGTGCGGGTGAATCGTGAGTTTGACGTCGGCGGCCACCGCGGCCATCTCGATGGCGAGCGCGCCCTCTGAGATCAACTCGCCCGCGCCCGGGCCTACGATCCCGACCCCGAGCACGTGCTCCGTATCCGGGTCGACCACGAGCTTGGTCACCCCGTCGGTCCGCCCAAGCGTGAGCGCACGTCCAGACGCCCCCCACGGGAACCGGACGACGCGCACCTCTCGCCCTTCGGCCTTGGCCTGATCTTCCGTAAGCCCGCACCATGCAAGCTCCGGATCGGTAAAGACCACGGCGGGAATGACGCGGGGCTCAAACGCGACCCGCTGTCCGCTGATCGCTTCGGCCGCCACGCGTCCTTCGTGCGACGCCTTGTGCGCCAGCATCGGTTCGCCCGCGACATCGCCGATGGCAAAGATGTGCGGCACACTTGTGCGGCGCTGCGAATCTACTTTGATAAATCCTCGCTCAGACACCTGAACGCCGATTTCCTCAAGGCCGATCCCTTCTGAGTTTGGCCTGCGACCGACCGCAATCAGGACGCGGTCGAAGGTCCGTTCGGGCGCGCCATCTCCGTCAAAGGCGGCGACGATGCCGCCGCCCTCCTCACGCAGCTCGCGGACCTTGGTGTTCAGTAAAATCTCGTGGAGCTGCGATTTTAGGCTGCCTGATAGGACGCGCACAAGGTCGCGGTCAGCGCCGGGGAGCAGGCCCGACGTCGCCTCTACCACCGTCACCTTGCTGCCCAGAGCGCTGTATACCGTGGCGAGCTCGAGCCCGATGTACCCGCCCCCAACCACCAGGAGCTCACCGGGGACCTCCTCCAGCTCGAGGGCAGCCGTCGAGTCCATCACCTTGGGCGAACCGATCGCAAGTTGAGGAATGACGGCCGGGCGGGAGCCGGTGGCGATGATGGCGTGTTGAAAGGCGATCCGCTCGGTCGACTGATCCTTGGATTGGACGACGAGCGTATGCGGATCTGAAAACCGGGCTCGTCCCTGAACAAAGCGGACGCCCCTTTGCCTCGCCAACCCGCCGACTCCTTGGGTCAGCTTTGAGACGACGTCTTCCTTAAACGCCCGTACTCGTGCGATATCGATCTTTGGCTCTCCAAAGTCGACGCCCCAGCGGGACGCCTCCTTCGCCTCGCGCACCACCTTGGCTACGTGGAGGAGCGCCTTGGAAGGTATGCACCCCCGATGCAGGCAGACGCCGCCCGGAGTCGGAGCATCGTCGATGAGCGTCACCTCGAGGCCAAGATCGGCCGCGGCGAACGCCGCGACGTATCCTCCCGGACCGCCCCCGATCACTGCTACTTGAGTCGAGCTCTCCTTGGCCATCTTTACAAATCCCTCCGCAAACGTAAAATTCACAACGGCGCCGTCCGCCGACCTTGACAGCGACCGGCCGCAGGTTGTAGTGTCCAATTTATGAACACTCGCCAATATTCCCTGAGAAACATTGCCATCGTCGCCCACGTCGACCACGGCAAAACGACGTTGGTCGACGCGATCTTGCGACAGACAGGCGTTTTTCGCCACGGCCAAGAGGTCCAAGATCGGGTGCTCGACTCAAACCCGCTCGAGCGGGAGCGCGGCATCACGATCCTTGCTAAAAACACGGCCGTGTACTACGCTCCCCCAGGTGAAAACGCCCCCATCAAGATCAATATCGTCGATACGCCGGGCCACGCCGACTTTGGCGGCGAAGTCGAGCGCATTTTGAGCATGGTCGACGGATGCCTCCTCGTGGTCGACGCAGCGGAGGGGCCGCTTCCGCAAACCCGTTATGTGCTCCGCAAGGCGCTCGGACAAGGCCTCCACCCGATCGTCGTCATCAACAAGGTGGATCGGGCCGACGCTCGGCCGCTCGAGGTGTACGACGAAGTCCTCGATCTATTTATCGCCCTTGGGGCAGACGAAAACCAGATTGACTTCCCCGTGCTTTACGCGTCTTCACGCGAGGGCGTCGCCTCCTACGACCTCGAAGACGCCCGACGTGCACTTAGCTCGGGAGGCGGTTCCATCTTACCATTACTGGATGGAATTATAAAACACGTTCCTCCGGCGGCGCCGGCAGATGCGACCTTTGCGAACTCCACAAGACTCGAATCCGGCGATTCCCCGGTCCTGCAGTTGATGGCGACGATGCTCGACCACGACGACTACGTAGGCAGGATCGCCATCGGGCGCATCAAGTCGGGAACGTTGAAAGCGGGCCAGTCCGTCTGCTACGGCAAACCCGAGAAGGGAACGAAAACCGGACGGATCGCCGCCCTATACACCTTTGAGCGCCTCGAGCGAGTAAAGGTCGAAAGCGCCGGCGCAGGCGAAATCGTCGCGGTAGCGGGGATCGCGGACCTCGAGGTCGGCGACACGGTGACCGATCCCACGCGGCCGCTGCTCCTTCCTCCCATCGCCGTGGACGAACCAACACTGACGGTGGTATTCCGAGTCAACGACAGCCCCATGGCGGGGCGATCGGGCGAATTCCTCACCTCGCGCCACCTCCGCGAGCGCCTCTTGAGAGAGGCACGGTCCAACGTCGCATTGCGCGTGCACGATACGGACGAACCCGACGCCTTTCTTGTCGCGGGTCGAGGCGAACTGCACCTCGGCATTTTGATCGAAACGATGCGCCGGGACGGGTACGAGTTTGGCGTCTCCCGCCCTCAAGTCGTCATGCGGCGAGACGAAGCAGGCGTGCAAGAGCCCATGGAACACGTGGTGATCGAAGTGCCGTCACACCACGTGGGAACGACGATCGAGCAACTCGGCGCCCGCAAAGCAGAGCTCATGAATATGGCGCAAAGCGGAGACGACATGACGCGCCTTGAGTTCGTCGTGCCTGCGCGGGGCTTGATCGGCTTTCACAGCCATTTCTTGACCGAGACGCGAGGGCTGGGCGTCCTGCACCACACGTTTCATGGGTACGGCCCCTACGTCGGCGAGCTCCCGGGGCGTACAAACGGCAGCCTCGTCGCCTGGGAGCCGGGAACCGTCACTGCCTACGCCATTGAAAGCATCCAAGAGCGCGGTCGCCTCTTCGTGGAACCCGGTGACGAGGTGTACGAAGGGATGATCGTCGGCGCAAACAGCCGCCCGCAAGACCTCGACGTCAACGTCTGCAAGAAAAAGCACGTGACCAACATGCGCTCGAGCACCGCAGAGATCTCGGTGAAGCTCGACCCGCCCGTTCGCTTCAGCGTGGAGCAGGCGCTCGCCTACATCGCCGACGACGAGCTCGTCGAAGTGACCCCGGATCGCATTCGCCTTCGCAAGGCGGTCCTCGACAAGCATAAGCGAAAGAGCCACGCCAAACGCCTCGCCTGAAGGCGCCCGCTGATCATTCACGTGTCGCGGTGCACGCGAACGATCAGCGGCACACAAGCACAGGAAAAGTGACACAGCCCGTAAGCGCGGCTTTCCGGCGTCGCCTTCGACTAAACGAGCACCGTGTCGTTATACCCGATGATGAGCGGCGTTGGATCGCCCGGGCCAAACCCTTTGGCCCACTCTTGGGGATCGTAGTTGCGCTTTACGAAACACTGGTAATGCGCAGGCACCGCCGTCTGCACGCCCACCCGGCGCGCCATCTTCCTCGACCCCTCAAAAAAGGGAAACTCCCCTTCGGTCGGGTGCGTCGTAAAGAAGCCGACGGCGGGCTCGAGCTCCCGAACGGGGCTCACGAGCGCCTCGTGCTCGGCAAACGTGTTGATCGGGTCTCCCGAAAAATAGAGTCGCACGCCTTCTAAGTCGACCACGTACCCCAGGTGCGTGACATCAGGCGGCTGAATGTCCGCCGCGGGGTCCCCCTCGGGCGGCTTGGCGTAGACGGCGTTTACGACCACGGGCCCAATCGTCGCCCGCTCACCCGCTTCGATGACCGTGGTCCGATCCGCCGGTATACCTGCGTCTGCAATGTGATTGATGCTCTCCACCGGACCGACGTACCGAGCTTTCGGCGAAGCCGCGTGGACGCGCGCTAGCGTCTCGATGCACGTGTGATCTCTGTGATCGTGCGTGAGCAAGACGAGATCGGCTGGAATCTCCGCCTCGTCGACGGGCGGCTCAGGGTGTATGTACCGCTCCGCCGGCCGGACGTGCGGAAAGTACGGGTCGACCAAGACGACAAAGCCGGACGTTGACTTTAAGGCATAAGAGCTCTGCCCAAACCAGTGAACGGCCGCCTTTCCTCTTGGAACTTCGATTTCGAAAATGTTGTGCAACGTCGGGACATCCTTTCCTCGCGCTGGCCTGGCCGACAAGGTCGGACGGCCAAGTGGGTACCATCCGCACTTCGCTTTCCATGGCGCTTGGTCCTTTGCTATACTGGACCTTGAGGCCCCGCTATGATCGACCAAACTATTCGCATAAGTCGCTGTTTATTTAAGTGGCGCGCTGCGCTTTGCGGAGGCCTTGGGCAAACGAACGCCGACTGGAGCTAAGATTATCAGGCGGAGGGTCACGGCATGGCGGAAGTCGAAGAGAACATAACTGAAGAGCCTGCCGCAAATGGCGGCGACGAGTCTGCAGACTCGCTTGACGCTTTTCAAGTAGGCGAGCAGGTCATCATTCGTGAAGATTTTCATTCAAAATACTATCAAGGCCGCCGAGGCACGATCGCGGGTCCCGCCCGTAAAGGCGGCGTATCCCAACCACTTTGGCCTTTAAAGATCGACGTTCATCCATACGAGATCGTGATCATGGGCAAATACCTCCAACGCCTCGGCCATTGATCTTCTCCATTGTTGCAGCACACGACGAGAAAGGGAGGCAGTCGCATGTCGATGGACGGGTCATCTCCATGTTGTGGGGCCAGGCGTCCGCAAACCGAAGGCGATGAGCTACTTCAAATAAAGGGCGCAGAGACCGTCCCCGCAAATCACGTGGAGTCGCGCCCTGCCCGATCCGCCGTTCATACCAAACGCTACTCCACCGAGAACATGGTGTACCTCGAGGGCGGCGAGTTTCTTATGGGCACCGACGACGCCGAGGGCTTTCCCGCCGATGGCGAGGGCCCGGTCCGCAAGGTTCGAGTAAAGCCCTTTTACATCGACAAGTACGCCGTCACCAACGAGGAGTTTGCCCGGTTTGTGAAAGAGACCGGATACGTGACCGAAGCGGAGCGCTTTGGTTGGTCCTTCGTCTTTCACATCCTCGTCCCGCCGCGCATCGCGCGCACCATCGATCGCGCGGCGCAAGCCACGCCGTGGTGGTGGCCGGTCCAGGGCGCGTCGTGGAAGCACCCCGAAGGGCCGTATACGGGGATTCGCAACCGGATGAACCACCCCGTCGTCCACGTCTCATGGAACGATGCCATGGCTTACTGCGAATGGGCGGGCAAGCGCCTGCCGACGGAGGCGGAATGGGAGTTCGCCGCCCGGGGCGGGTATGAGCAGCTCAAGTTTCCTTGGGGCAACGAGTTGACGCCGAACGGCGAGTTTTACTGCAACACGTGGCAAGGGCGATTTCCCGACGTCAACACTGCCGAGGACGGCTACGTGGGCACGGCGCCGGTGGACGCATTCAAACCCAATGGATTCGGGCTGTTCAACGTTGCCGGCAACGTGTGGGAATGGTGCTCCGACTGGTTTAGTCCGGACTTCCACATCAACGGGCCGAGGGTCGATCCCGTTGGGCCGCCGCAAGGGGAATCCAAAGTGATGCGTGGCGGTTCGTACCTTTGTCACAAGTCATACTGCAACCGATACCGAGTGGCGGCTCGCACGTCCAACACACCGGACAGCTCAACGGGAAACATGGGCTTTCGCTGCGTCGCAGACGTATAAGCGCTCGCTCAGGCCAAGCAAAAAGCTCCTGACTTCAAAAAATGTAACCCTGAGGACGATGGACATTGGAGGAAAAGCTCGGCCACGGCACGCGCGCAGCGCACAGCGGCGACCAGCCCGATCGTTTTTTGGGCGCTGTGTCTCCCCCGATCTTCGAGGCATCGCTCTTCACGTATCCCGATTTTGACGCGTTAGGGGCGGGCTTGCGCCGCGAGCGCGGCACCTACGTCTACACCCGAGTGAGCAATCCCACGATCGAGCTGGCCGAAGCCAAGCTCGCCGCGCTCGAAGAGGCCGAGGCGGCGCTATTTTTCTCGTCGGGCATGGCTGCGATCTCATCGGTCATTCTCGCCCATGTGAAACAGGGCGACCACGTCGTTTGCGTCCGATCGGCGTACGGTGTGACGCGTGCGCTCCTAAACGGCTGGCTTCCAAAGTTTGGCGTCACCACCTCGTATGTGGACGGCAAGGACCCCCAGGCGGTTCGGGAAGCAATCCGGCCGGAAACGCGCGTGATTTACCTCGAGAGTCCGACGTCGCTCACCTTTGAACTACAAGACATCGAGCAAATCGCGATGTACGCCCGCCAAAGCGGCGTCGTCACCATGGTCGACAACAGTTGGGCGGGCCCCATTTTTCAGCGACCGCTCGCGCTCGGGGCAGACTACTCCATCCACACGGCGAGCAAGTACATCGGGGGACACAGCGACGTCGTCGCCGGGGCGGTCCTTGGTTCGAGCGAGGCGATCGATCGCCTGAGGCAATCCGAACGCTCGATACTCGGAGGCGTGATCGGGCCCTTTGAGGCCTGGCTTTGCCTTAGAGGCATGCGCACCTTGCCACTGAGGCTAAGGCGCCACGAAGCGTCCTCCCTTGCCGTGGCAGCCCACCTCGAGAGCCATCCCAAAGTGAGGCGCGTCATCCACCCCGGGCTTTCAAGTCACCCCCAACACGCTCTTGCAGCCCGCCAGACGACGGGAAGCGGCGGACTTTTCGCAATCGAGCTCGACACCGACCTTGCTGGCGTGCGGCGGTTTACAAACGCCCTGAAGCACTTTTTGATCGGCATCAGTTGGGGTGGATTTGAAAGTCTGGTCTTTCCTGCGGGAGCGTTTCAGGGCAAGGCGGCCGATCCCGGCAGCGCCCCGCTACCCGTCGGACACGTTCGGCTGTTCGTCGGCTTGGAGGACATCGAAGACCTGACGGCGGACTTGGATCAAGCGCTCAAGCATATCTAACAGGTCACTGCATGCGCGATCTTTTGCGCAGCCAACCACGTTCATAGGCGTAGGCGACCAACTGGGCCCGGTTGCGCAGGTGAAGTTTTTCGAGAATGTTACGCAGGTGGTTTTTCACCGTGGACTCCGCGATGTGGAGCTCCTCGCCGATCTCACGGTTGTTCAGTCCTTCGGCAACTTTGCGAAGCACCTGCAATTCTCGCTCGCTGATCGTTGACTCCGGCTCTAGTGCGCCCTCATCGGAACGAAATTCGTCGAGCAGTTGCTCGGCGAGTTCGCGCGAGACCGGCGTATCCCCGCCGACGACCGCCCTCAGGTAATCGATCCACTGCTCGGGGTTCATATCTTTTAGCAAATAGCCTTGTGCCCCCGACTTGATCGCTTCGAAAAAGTCTCCGACGTCGTCCGAAACGCTCAAGATAACCACGATCACCTGGGGAAACTCCGCCTTGATGCGCCGGGTCGCTTCGAGCCCGCTGATCTGGGGCATGCGGATGTCCATCAGCACCAAGTCCGGCCGGAGCTCCTCCACCTTTTGCAGGGCTTCTACGGCGTCCGCCGCCTCCCCGACCACGCAAAACCGGGGCTCCGGAGCGAGGATGCTCTGGATGCCCTTCCTCGAGAGTGTATGGTCGTCGACGATCAACACCCGCGTTTCTTTCAAGCCGTATGCTCCTTCCCGACCGGCAGCACGAGCCGCACCGTCGTTCCCCCCGCTCCGCTTTCGATCTCGAGCTCTCCCCCTGCATTCTTGGCAAGGCGCTCCATCTCGGGGATGCCAAAGCCCCGATGCTCGCCCTTGTCCGCTCTGATGCCGACGCCGTCGTCGGAGATCGTGAGCTTCACGTGATCCTCCGCCGATTCGAGCGAAAGGCGAGCTCTCGTGCCTCCGGAGTGCTTGCGCACGTTGGTGAGCGCTTCGTGTGCCAATCGGTACAGGGAATGCTGCACCGAGGGCGGCAAGTCGGGGATGGATTGCGGCAAGTCGACATCGACGTCGATCCCGCTTTGGCGATAAAAGGTGGTCGCCATGTTGTGCAAGCTCGGAATGAGAGGCTTGTCCCACTCGGTGCGCCGCAGCGCGGCGATGGTTTCGCGAAGGTCCTGATGTGAAAATGCGATGCCGTCTTTTGCTTCAGCGATGGAACGCGCGGCGCTTTGGACGTCCCCCCGCTGCAGCGCGGCGCTCGCTCGCTCCAGCTCTGCGTTGAGGAAAAACAGTGTCTGCGCGAGCGAATCGTGAAGTTGACCTGCGATCCGGTCCCGCTCGCTCATCACGGCCTGTCTCGCCTTCTCCTCGTGGAGCGAAGCGCTGAGGCGCTCGACGACGGATATTGTGTAGGCGTAATACAAGTAGCTGCCCGCCGACGCAATCACCGCCGCAGCCAAGGTGCCCCAGGGCTCGGGGACTCCGTCAAAGATCGCATGCCTCCAAAATTCGAACGCTCCGACCAAGATCGCCGGCAACACGATCAAGGGCCACTGAATCCCCCGAGTCGTCGTCAAAGAGCGTCACCTCATCAATTCAGTGGGCCTGCTCCCCGAGGCGCGCTCCTTGTCTTTTACGGACTGGCGCACCCTTTCTTCAGCCAATCTGCTCAGCACAAAGAGCGATAAGATGGCGATGGCCGTGAAAATCGATCCCCAGATCAGGCTGTTGAGTTCAGGCGGGAGGCCAAAAATGTTCAGCCCAAAACCGCCTCCGTGCGCATGCACGGGCATCGGCGCCACAAGCAGCCACGCCGCGATCAAGAGCGCATACCGGATCATCTTATTGACCTCCTGCTATGAGTCCAAAAAGGAAAACTTAGTTAGTCGATGCCCAGTTGGCGGACGAACGACACGATCGCCTGCCGATCTTCGAGGCTGAGATAATCGCCGAAGGGCGGCATCGCCGTGCCGGGAATGCCTTCGGTTATCCACCTGAGCACGCGCTCGTCGGAGTGGTGGTAGACGTGCCGCCTCGTCAGATCCGTGGGCCGAGGCGTCAAACCGACGGCGAGCGGCCCGTCTCCTCGTCCCTGTTCCCCGTGACACAGCGCGCAGTTGGTGACGAATAGCTCCGCCCCGCGCGCGATGACCGCCGGATCGGTGCTGTGACGAAACACGGGGCGATCCAGGATCACCACTTGGTTTGAGACCGCCATCACAAACGCTAGGGCAAATGCCGCTCCCGAGACGGCCGACGCGGACCACGACATGCCCTTAAACGTCGCCCGGACGAGGAGCGAGCCCGCAACGAGTAGCACGGATGCCCAAAGCAACAGCGCCGGGTTCAGCGAGAAGCTCAGCTCTTTCAGCACGTCGGGACCCGCCATCCCGATGTGGGAAGGAGGAATCTCCCGCGTCATCACGGTGGTGCAGGCCAGCATCCCAAGGACGAAGATGGCCTCTGCCGTGACATTGTGGCGCGCTCGCCTGATCAACTCAGGCGTCCGCATGATTTTTAGCTGGGGCTTGATGACGAGCATCGTGTAACCTGCTAGGACGAGCGCAGGCACGAGAAAAATGTGCTTGGCGACCAGTGCAAGTCCGTACCGAAATGCGATGAGATCGTTAGCCTCATCGATCGTGTTGATCATTTGAAAGGCGCCCGTTCCGATGGCTATCGGCACGGCGACCATCGCCATGGTCGAAAACCGGTCAAGCAGCCTCGCAAAGCCCGACCGATCGCCAAAATCCACCACGCCCGGCAGCGCGATCGCGACGAGGCCTCCAAACCAAAGGCTGATGGTAAAAAGGTGCAACCAGTCGAGCGCGACAAAGAGCCAAGCGTAATCGACCGCGGTCGCGGCATGACTGACGAGCGCCACTGGTACGAGAGCACAAGATCCGATCACGAACGATGCGATCCAAGCGACGCGCCGCGTCGGAAACAAGATCCAGCAAAGAAGTACAACTGCCGTGAGCCCAAGTCGCCACGCCCAGCTCTTCCCGAGCGCCGTCGCCTTTAGGTACAAAAGGGCGTGATCCAGGCCAGGCATCCCCTCAATTCCCAAAAGCTGCTTGACGTTGAGAGCGATGGAAGCGATGCCGGCAAGCAAGAAAAGGGCCGCAAACGCCGCGCCGTAGCGAGCCAGGCGTTTTTGCCCAATGGAGGAAAGCGGCTGGAAGGCCGCAAAGGCCCCCCAACCGCAAATTGCCAAAGCACATGTGTACGAGACGAACTTAAGGACGGGAATCACGTTTTGTGTCAGCTCCCGCCGACGGTAAAGGAGTAAACGCCAAACTTCGGCCCCGAGTTGGTCGATAGCTCCCAACGCACCTCGTACGTGCCAGGAGCGCTCTGGGGCAGCTCGATCCTTGCGACGTCGGCATCACCGTTTCTCGAGAATGCCCCCTGGCCTGAAAGGATGCTGCTGCCATCCTTGAGCAAAGTGATCGAAATCGACTGCGCCCCAAGCGCCGCGGGCGTCCTTACGACGAGCTCGCCAGGGAGCGCCGCAAGCGCGCTGCCCATGCCGGGCGTCGCTTCAGCGACGAAAAACGTGAGGTTGCCTTGGTTGGTATGGCCGTCGACCGCCGACAGGATTCGGTAGCTGATCCTGTGTTCGCCGATTCGCTTGGGCGCTACTCCGACCGAGACGATCGCCCCTTGGGATTCGAGCGTGAGGCTTCCGGCTACATCCACGCGCTCGCCGGCAGGATCGTGCACCTCAAAAAAGGTGAAGTTGCGCTCCGCTCGCTCCGAAAGCCATGTGCGCACCGTGATCGAGCCCGTGATGGCGCCGTTTTCAGCAGGAAGGAAGACGACGCCTCCAATGCCGGGGTCCATGCGGATCGGATCGGCGTGGGCGCCCGCGACGGTTGGAAAGAGCATGAGCGCCGCCGCGAGGAGCAACGCCGCGCCGATCATCCGGCGCAGACTTGGGGCAACGAAAGTCGGCATCACGTCGCATCAACCTCCAACCGTGATCACGCTGACGTCGTGGACCTCTTTGTAAAATTCGATCGAGAAGTTGCCTGTCGCACTGCCTTCAGGCCCAACGCCGGTCAACACAAAGCGGTACTCACCGGCCGTTGCAAACACGTGGGGCGTCTCGTAGAGTCCGGGCGATCCGTGGGCTGCGGAGACCGTGAAGGGTCCGTAAGGCACGCCGTCCTTCAACACGGTGACCGACAGGTTGCGCAGGCCCACGACGGGATTGCCTTCACCATCTACAAAGCGCCAAGTAGTCTTGTAAAACTGGTCCGTAAAGACGGGCTCCGGAGTCATCCCAAAGATGACTCGCCACTCGCCGAGCTCCTTGGTCTCGTGAGCGAGCGCCAGCCCCGAAAGGGCTCCAACGACGAGTGCCACTGCCAACATGACGTGCAAACTTTTCCTCAAGACCCGATCACTCCTATGATGATTGTACACCGCTCTGCCAGGCTGCGCAAAAGGAAGAACCTGTGCTCGCCGACAAAAGCGATCTCTTTACAAGGGTAACAAAACCTGCCCTTTCCGGGGTATGGGCGAATCGGCGTATTTTGCCCGTCACTCTTAGTACGAACGTACTACACGAGATGGATCACCCAAAAACGAGTGGCCCGAGCGACCCGACCGAGCGACCCGAGCAAGCGCCCCCTCGCGTTCAGGCCATCTCTTCCGCGAGGCGATGCCAAAACCGTCCGATCGCGCTCGGCCCCTGCTTCAACATCGCAAGGGGAAAGCTCTCATTAGGTGCGTGTGCGTTGCAACCCGGATTCGCAAATGCCATCAAGACCGCAGGCACGCCGAGCAGGCGGTCGAAGGTCTCGACGACCGGGATGCTGCCGCCCATGCGGGCCAAGGCGACGGGCTTGTCAAAGGTCTCCTCGAGCGCCCGCACGGCCGCGCGGATCGGCGGGGAGTCCGTATCCGTCCGCCACGGGCGAGCGATACCCCCTCGGCGCACCTCCACGCGAGCAGAGGGAGGACAGTGTTTGGCCAAGTGCTCGGCGACCGCTGTTTGGATCTTCTCGGGGACCTGGTCAGGAACGAGGCGACACGTGATCTTGGCGTGCGCTTCGCTTGGAATGACGGTCTTGGTCCCCTCCCCTTGAAAGCCGCCCCAGATGCCGTTCACTTCGAGCGTTGGACGTATGGACGCCCGTTCCAGGGCGGTGTAGCCGCTCTCCCCGTCGAGCGCTGCAACTCCGAGATCCTCGATGACGCTCGCCTCGTCAAAGGGCAGCGCGCGAAATTCCGCCCTCTCCCGCTCTGAGAGTTCCAACACGTCGTCGTAAAATCCGGGGACGAGGATCTTGCCTTGCCCTTCCCGCATGGAAGCGAGCAATGCGGCCAACACGTGAATCGGGTTTGCCACCATGCCCCCGTACAACCCGGAGTGGAGATCCCGATTGGCTCCGTACACGCTGATTTCGAGGTCGACCAATCCCCGCAGGCCGCAACAGATCGTGGGCACACCGTCAGAGATCATCGTCGTGTCGGAGATGACGAGGAGATCCGCACTGACGAGCTCTCGATGCTCCTCCAAAAACTTTGGAAGGTTTGCGGAACCGACTTCTTCTTCGCCCTCGATCAAGAGCTTGACGTTGAACGGGAGCGCGCCCTCCGTCTTGATCAGGGCCTCCAGCGCCTGAAGGTGCACAAACACCTGCCCCTTGTCGTCGCTTGCGCCCCGAGCCCAAATGTTTCCATCACGGATGGCCGGCTCAAAGGGCGGCGTCGTCCACAGGTCGATCGGATCAATCGGTTGGACGTCGTAGTGACCGTAAATCAGCGCTGTGGGCCGACCGGGTTGATCGATGCGCTCGGCGTATACGATCGGATGAAGGTCCGTCGGATAGATGTCCACGGTCTCAAACCCGATCCTGCGCAAGTAGCTTGCAAGCCACTCGGCCGCGCGCTTCACATCGCCGCGGTGTGATGAGAGCGTGCTGATGCTCGGGATCTTGAGAAACTCGACAAACTCGGACAAATGCCTTGACTCATGCTCATTGATAAACGTATCAAACGATTTCATGTCCATATTCACATGCGCCCCCTCAAACAGCCTCGGTGACCGAAGTGACCATGTCTGCGACGTTCACGACGGAGCGCGTCGTCGACGCCTCGATCGCGCCAAAGAGCATCGCCGCGCTCTTGATGTTGTCGTCGAGCGTCGTCTCGGGCGGATCTCCTCCCTCGATCCAGTCGACAAATGCTTCGATGATCGACTGATGCCCCTCGATCGAAGGCGCCTCCATGGGGACCTCGTCGATCGAGAGCAGCCCTCTCCCCTTGTGGCGCTCGACGCGCACCCTCTGGTCGGCGCCGACGCTTACGACGCCGTGCTCGCATTCGACCCGGTAATACTCTCCGTGCCAGCCATTTTGCGCTCCGGCAGCCAGGCACGACCCTTCGTAAATCGATCGCACGCCGTTTTGCATCTCGACGAAATAGAGCGCGCAGCACTCGCCGTCGAAACTACTCGATCCGGGGTTCCAGTCCATACCGGAGATCACCGAACAGTCCGAGCCCGAGAGATTGCGGAGTTGGTCAAAGTGGTGAATGGAACCTTCGACTACGAGCGTGTGGGGTATCTCGTGGCGAAACTTGCCCCAGGAATGTCGCTCGCGGTAGTCGGCGGCAAAACGCGCGACGATGTAGTTGATCCGCCCGAGACTGCCCTCGCTAAGCAGCCGCTTCACCGTAAGGATGCGCGGACTGTATCGGTAGTTTTGAATGACGGCCATCTTGAGACCGGACCGCTTTACCTCTCGATAAATCTCACACGTGGACGCCCAGGTGTCCGCGATCGGCTTTTCCGAAAGTATGTCCATCCCCCGCTGTACCGCGCGGAGTACCGCCTCCTTGTGAAAGGCGGGCGGAACCACGACAATGCAGCAATCCGCGTCGACCTCATCGAACGCGCTGGCCATGTCGGTGAAGCGCTTGGCGGGCGGCAGGCCGAGAATTTCGCCCGAGCTGTTTAGCACGGTCTCGTTTACGTCCACCAACCCCACGATCTCGAGACGTTCCCGAAAACGTGGCAAGAAATTGCGAATCCAAACGCCCGCCATGCCGCCGGCGCCGATCATGAGCGCCTTCTTGCTCGTAGACATATCTGATCTGCCTCCCATCTAAATGTGTGACCTAGTGCTCACCGCAGCGCACGCCCTCGCGCGGACGTTTCACCGACTTTTAGATCTCGCCCTGGACCTCTCGATCCATGAGGGTGAGGAACGTTTCGACCCTGGCAAGCGCCTCTTCGGCGCCCGAGGGCGCCGCGCCATCTCGAACCCGCTTCTTTCGCTCTGGAAACCAGGACTGTTTGATCATTGCCAGCTCGGCGTCCATATTGGGATCTTCGTGAAACTGAAGAAAGAAGCGAACGAGCCCCATGATCCCGTACTCCTCCGCAACCGCCATCTGCTCTTTGGTGGATCGTTCCTCCTCGAGCCATGCGGCGACGCGTCGGTCCGATTTGTACCGCTCGGCCGCAACCTCGCGGCCGGTCTTGGTCAGCCGGTTGGCCACAAACTCCTCTTTGCGATCGACCCACTGGCGCACGTCGTCCACATACCGGTGGAGGTCGAGCGCGCCGGCGGACTTGATCGCACGATGGCCGTGAATCTGTACGAATCGATAGAACGCGACCAGTCCGAGGTTTGCATCGATCGTGTCCGCGTCAAAGAGCGAGCAGCTTTCGGGATCGCCGTACGGGTCGTCCGGACCGCCGAGCTCCCACGGGGTGTTAAGCGGCCGCAGGTGACCGCGAATGATGTGGGCCACCTGGGACGCAAACGATGGCGCAAGCCCTCGTTCGAGCAGCAGACGCTCGGCTATCGCCGCGCCGGAATCGTGGTGAACTTGGAAGTAGAGGTTCATCTTGTCGTATAGCTCCGTCACGGGGTTGCGACGCGCAGGCATGAGGGGCTCGTTTACCCAAAGGCCGTCCCGGTTTACGACGCGCTTGCCATTTTCGTCCACTTTGTAGGGACCATCGTACCGCTTGGTGATGTCGTGAAGCGTGGCCGCATACGCAATCGCCTCAGGATCCGCGCCCTCTTCGGCGCCGATGGCGAGAGCGTTTGCTCTCACCCGCAGCGTGTGGCCCATGTAGTAGTTCCGCCACGAAAACCCAACCCGCACTTCGTCCCAAAGTCGAAATGTCTCCGCTGTTAGCCCTTCAAGTTCGCTAAGCGTACGGTCGTCGTTATGCTCCAGTGCCAAGTGGATGGTTCATCTCCTTGGAGTGCTCACCCGGCGCTGTTGTTCACGTGTCGCGAGTTCGGTCGAGCCCTCCTGGCCTTCGAAGCCTTTGCAACGCCCTGCGTCACGTGAACAAACAGCGCCTTCAGCTATCAGTTTTCGTTTTCCTAGCGGCCGTGAGTGAAGTGCATGACTCCGTTTGGCCGATAGGAACCAAGTTGAACGTATACGAGGGCCTCATCCTTGGGCTTCAAAGGACGCGATGGCTTGATCCATCACGCTCAAGGTTTCACGCACGCTTTTTGGATCTACGGGCGGTGCGATGCCCTCTTGGAGCGCCCGTGCGACGCCCCTGTAATATACGGTGTAGTCGCCGGGCACGATCTCGAGCGCTGCGTCAGCGACTTCGCTCGCCAGTTCGCATGCGCTGGCGGGCATCTTTGCCTCGTCCGTCCCCCCGATGACTCTCCCCTCTTTCAGAGCGGACTCCTGAGGATCGAGCCCCCAAATTACGAGGGAGCCGAGGGAACCCCGGACGTACCAGCGCGGCCTACCGATCTTTGAAATGTGGCCGACCTCGACCCGGTAGCGCACGCCATCTGCAAACGTCATGTCGCACGTCGCGTGCGTCTCCACGTCCACACCGGGCCAGCGGTATTGAAAATCGCCCCGCACGCGCTCCGGAGTGCCAAATAGATGGACCGCTTGGTCCATGAGGTGGGCGCCCCAGTCCCGAAAAGGACCTCCGCCGTGCTTCTTTTGAGCCCTCCATGGCAGCGGTCCGGACATGGCGCGCCGATACCCGACTACGCTCGACTCGACGGTGTACACTTCGCCGAGCAGCCCCTGGTCGATCGCCCGCTTCACCGTGAGAAAGTCGCTGTCCCACCGGCGGTTGTGAAAGACGCTGAGCAGCACGCCGTTTTTTTCGGCCGCTTCGATCATCTGGTCGGCCTCGGCAGCGCTGAGCGCCATGATCTTGTCGACGACTACGTGTCGCCCCCGCTCGGCGGCGCGCACAGTAAGCGGCAAGTGCGTCTCGTGAGGCGTGCCCAATACGACTAATTCCACCGCGTCGTCGCGGAGCATCTCCTCATAATCGTCGTAGACTCGGGCGCCCGGAAAGTCGGTCGCCGCTTGTCGCCGACGATCGGGGTTGCCTGTGACGATTGCTTTTACGACAAGCCCCGGCGCATCGTTGACCAACATCCCGTGAAACACTTTTCCCGCCAACCCGTACCCCACGAGTGCGACTCCGATCTCTTTGGCCAAGGTACGAAGCCCTCCTTGCTCGTTCGTTACAGCTATTGCATGAGTGACGATGCTTTGAAATCTCAAATCCGAATGATTGCGCACATTTAAAGGAATCGACCAGTCCGACGCAAACCAAAGCAACCAAGAACGATCGCCAAAGACAAGGAGCGACCTTCGTGGCGTTTAGCTCGATCAATGAACAGACCCGTTTCTCCACCGAAAAGTATCAAAAAAACAACCTGGTCTCCACGGACCGCTCGATGCTCGATGTTTACTGCCTCTTGCCCGGCCAAAGGCAGGGGCTCCACGCACACGCCGAAAACGACAAGTACTATGTGATCTGGCGCGGCGAAGCTGAGGTCACCATCGGAAGCGAAACGCGCACCCTCCAGGCCGGGGATGTCGCCGTCTCCGTTCCAGGGGTGGAGCACTCGATCGCCAACGCCTCCAAGCGGCCGCTCGTCGTCCTCGTCTTTCAAGCGCCGAAACCGTTCTAGATTTATTGCGCTTTAAACGACCGATCCCTTCAGCAAACGCGCGAGAAAGGAAGTGAGGACATGGATTCCCGCCTTGCAGCACTGGGCGGCACACCCGTGCGAACGATCCCGTTTCCCCCGCGCCGCCCCTTTGGAGCGCGAGAAGAGGAGCTCGTCATTCAGGCGCTGAGAAGCCAAAACCTGTTTGGAAAGAGCGGCGTGATGGTTCCTCGATTAGAGAAGGAGTTCGCCGACTTTTACGGGCGCTCGTACGCTCAGACCGCGACGAGCGGAACGGCCGCGATTCACATTGCCGTCGGCGCCGTCAATCCCGATCCGGGCGATGAAATCATCACGGCGCCCATCACCGATCCCGGTTCGGTCATGCCGATCCTGTACCAAAACGCGGTGCCTGTCTTTGCCGACGTCGATCCGCTGACGATGAACATGATTCCGGAAAGCATCGAGGCAAACATCACAGAGCGGACTCGGGCGATCATCCTCGTTCACCTCTTCGGCCGCCCTTGCGACACAAGGCGCGTTCGGGAAATCGCCGACCGGCACAACCTGATCCTGATCGAAGATTGCAGCCAGTGCCATGCGACGATGCGCGACGGGGCCTTTGCCGGAACGACGGGGCACATCGCCGCATTCAGCTTTCAACAGTCGAAGCAAATGACGACGGGGGACGGCGGCATCGTCATCACGGACGATGAGGAGCTTTACGTTCGCATGAAGCTCTTTAGCGACAAGGGTTGGGACTATAAGTACATGGGCGAGCGCGACCATGCCTTTCTCGCCCCCAACTACCGCATGACCGAGCTGCAAGGAGCCGTTGGCCTCGCCCAGCTCCAAAAAGTGCGGGCGACCAGCCTGCGCCGCCACGAACTCGGCCTGCTCCTGTGCGAGCTGATCCGAGACGTCCCCGGTGTCACGGCGGTGCCGCCGGAGCCAGGCTCCGAGGTTTCGTGGTGGAACTTCATCTTTCACATCACGGGGCATGACCCCGATGAATTCTGCAGGTTGGTCCGCGCAGAAGGAATTCCGCTCGGCGCTCATTACATTCAAGACCCCATCTTCATGCGCGGCAACTTCCTGACGAAGAAGATCACGTACGGAAAAACCCAGTGCCCGTGGTCATGCGGCGTCGGCGCCCGTGAAATCGAGTATACGAAGGACCTCGTGCCAGGCGCCGTCCGGGCCCTCGACACCGTCGCCGTATTTGGCCTCCACGAGCACATGGAAGAAGACGACATTCGCGACGTGGCGCTCGCCATTCGCAAAGTGGGCGAACACATGTCCACAGTGTCGGCGGCGCGCTAGTTATAAAGGCGCTGTTCGTGTGATATACGAACAGCGCCCGGGGACGCAATCTCAGAGGAGGCGCACGGCACGTGAGCAGCGACTTGGGCAACCGGTGGTTGATCGACTCTCATCAGCACGTATTCTGGCACGGCCGAGACGATCGGGGGCTCGTGCTCGACATGGATGAGCACGGCATCGATCAGGCGTGGCTGCTTACATGGGAAGAATCGTACGAGGAAATGGGCGGCAATTACGCTCCATTGCTCGATCCTCGCTTCACGGCAAAAGGGACGGGGACCGCGATCCCGTTTGAGCTGATCATCGAGGCGTACAGGCGATACCCCGACCGATTTGTTCCCGGATACTGCCCGCATCCGGCCGATGTCCACGCCGTCGGCAAACTGCAGGCGGCGGCCCGCATCCACGGTGTCAAGGTGTGCGGAGAGTGGAAGTTCGGCATGCCCTTCGACGACCCTCGCTGCATCGAGATCTTTCGGGCCGCGGGCGACCTGGGGCTTCCCGTCGTCCTCCACCTCGACGTCCCCTATTTGCCCCCGGCGGGCGGGGCGTACGTCGGGCACGGCCGCTGGAAGGGCGGCACCATCGACAACCTGGAGCGGGCTTTGATCCAGTGCCCGCACACAACCTTTATCGGCCATGCGCCCGGTTTTTGGCGCGAAATGGCGGGCAACGCCGACCAAATCAAGGACGTGTACTTAAGCCCGCCGCTCGCACCGGGCGGGAGGCTTCCCCGCCTCTTTGACATGTACCCCAACCTCTGCGCCGACCTCTCGGCCGGCAGCGCGCTCAGAGCGATGCAGGCCGATCCGGGCGAAGCGCGCAAACTGCTCCTGCGCCACCCCGACCGCTTTCTTTTTGGCAGAGACTACTACGGCGGCGAGTTGCTCGCATTCCTAAGCAAGCTCGACCTGCCAAAGGACGTCTGGCGCAAGATCGGACGCGAGAACGCTCAGCGGCTGATCGGCATCACGTAGTGAACTTGTCTTGCCACCTCTTTGAAGCCGAGGCGGGGATATGCCGCCTGACCCGCTTCATTCACGGCAAGGGTCTCGATCTTTGCAAGGCGCATCCCTCGCTCTTTGATGTACTCGAGCGCACGCTCGATCAGTGCGGTGCCGAGCCCTTGCCGGCGGTAGCGGGAATCGACCGCCAGGTCTGCAATGCGGCCGATCGACTTCGACTCGGACGTCGAGACGGTGACGTACCCGACGACCTCATCGCGATCGAGCGCGACAAAGATCCCTTCGGGTTCGGTTTGGGCGCTCAAACGGACATCGGCGGCCTTTCGCTCCTTCCACCCAGGCTCGATGTGGCCAAACTCCTTCTCGATCCAAAAGTCGATGCTTACGCCTTCAAAGCCTTCGAGCGTGATCTCTATGATTCGCTCCAGATGCTCTGGGCGAAATGGTGCGATGGTCACTTCTGACACTACAGTTCCTCCCTGGTCCATCGACGCGATGTTTGCACATTAGGTTCCGCGGCAGGTGGGCGGTATCCTATTGGCGCCCGCCCTTTGGTCGGAGGATCGCGAGGCGCCCAAGACGTATTATGCAATTGACGAAAGTGGCACGTGGGCGATTTTCAATCGCAACAAGGAGGCGGCACCCACTCATGGGCGTTCTCGAAGACATGCTCGAACCGATTCCACTCCCCCGGACACTCCGGATCCGGCAAACGTTTGACGGCGACCACATCGCCGATCTTGAGGCGCACGTAGAGGAGAAGCTGCGCGCCTGTGGACAACTGGAGCGCATTGCTCCCGGCCAAAAGGTGGCCGTCGCCGTTGGCAGCAGGGGCGTCGACCGGATCGATCAGATTGCCCGGGCCACGGTCCGCATGATCAAAAGTGTGGGCGCCGAGCCGTTCATCGTGCCGTGTATGGGAAGCCATGGGGGCGCGACCGCCGAGGGTCAAAGGGAGGTTCTCGCCCACTTGGGCGTGACCGAGGCCTCCGTTGGCGCTCCGATCCGCTCGTCGATGGACGTCGTCGAGCTCGGCCGCCTCGAAAACGGCCTTCCCGTCTACGCCGACCGCATCGCCACCGAGGAAGCGGATGCCATCGTCGTGATCAACCGCGTCAAGCCCCACACGGCCTTTCGCGGCAAGGTCGAGAGCGGCCTGCTCAAGATGATTGCGATCGGACTCGGCAAGCAAAAAGGGGCCGACGCCACGCACCAAATGGGCTTTGGGTACATGGCTGAAAACATCCTCAAGATGTCGCGCGTCATGATCGCCAAGCTGCCGATCCTCTTTGGCGTCGCAACGGTAGAAAACGCATACGATCAGTCGTGCCTGATCGAGGTGGTCGCGGCCGACCAAATGGAAGCGCGCGAACCCCTCCTCCTCGAGGAGGCCAAGCGACGCATGCCGCGCATTCCCTTTGACCGCTTCGACGTCTTGATCGTCGATTATATTGGAAAAAACATCAGCGGCGACGGCATGGACCCAAACATCACCGGTCGATTCCCCACGCCTTTTGCCGAAGGTGGGCCGGCTGTGACCAAGGTCGCCGTGCTCGACCTTACCAAAGAGACGCAAGGCAACGCCAACGGCGTCGGCACCGCGGATTTTACCACGCAACGGCTCGTCGACAAGATGGATCGCGAGGCGACGTACGCCAACGGCCTCACGTCGACGGTCGCCGCTCCGACAAAAATCCCTACCACGCTCAAAAATGACCGCTACGCCATCAAGGCCGCGGTCAAGACGTGCAATATATTGGATTACACAAAAGTGAAGTTGGTTCGCATCAAGGACACGCTCCACCTCGCAGAGATCGAAATCTCCGAGTCGCTCGCCGACGAGGCGCGAGCGCTCCCGGGCGTCGAGCTCCTTGGGGAACCAAAACCGATGGCATTCGACGCCGACGGAAACTTGAGCGAGGGCTGGTAGTCGCGAGGTCGAGCGCCGCCTAGTGACTCGACGTTCTCACGCTGCGCCAGAGCGCCACGAGGTCGTCGACGTCGGCCCCTGCGAGGGATTCCCAGACGGCGTGGGCCATGCGAAATTCCAGTTGGCGCGTCAAGGGGCTCGGCACGACGAGGCACACGAGCCCGGCCCGCACGGCGCCGAGAGCCCCGCTTGGCGAGTCTTCGATCGCCAAAGCATCCTCGGGCCGCACCCCGAGACGCTCGGCCGCAAGCGCGTACATCGCGGGATCGGGCTTTCCGACCTCGACGTCGTCGGCGGTCGCCACCACCTCGAAGTAGTGGCGTATTCCAAGCGCCTCGAGGTGCATTTCAGCCCAGTTCGACCGGGAGTTTGTGGCGAGCCCGATCTTAATCCCCCGCGCCCTCGACGCCTCGAGGAGCTCGAGGACCCCCGGCCGTGGGCGTTCTGCCGCGACCAGTTCGAGCTCTCTCGAGCGCCGCTGTGGCTCGAGGGCGCGCCGATCGAGCGAAGTCCCGATTTGAGACTCGAGTTCCTCGTAGGGATCAAACAGTTGCCCGGGCGCCCCGACCACCTCCACCCACCGCTCGAGGGGCAGTTTGCCGCCGTGGCTTTCGTATAGCTCGCGCCAAGCCGTGTATACCGCGGATTCCGTGTCGACCACGGTCCCGTCGAAATCAAAGACGATCGCTTTCAAAATCCAACTCGACTCCCTCTTGCCGATCGCGGCACCTTGTACATCGTACCACATCGGCAGTCCTCCCATCGTGGAATTCGCTCACACGCACGGAAGGCTACCAATCGGAGTGCGATCCCAAAATTGCCAACTCCCGTACATTTTCGTACACTAATATGAGAGCGTTGTTCATGACCCGACCCCAAGGGGGCTCCCACTTGGCAAACGATGTCACGCTTAAGGATGCAATCGCCTTGATCAGCCCTCACTTGCGGGGCCTCTCCTCTGTCCTCCTTCTCTTGCGAGGACCGACCGGCTGGCAAACCATCGAGCGCCAAGCATTCGAGGCTGGCGCCCCGGCCTGGCAAGTCCCGGACGATACCGCCCTCGACTTTGCGGCAAGCGCACGGCGGCCAACCTATCTTCCTCAAGGCGACGAGGGATCCGACTTCTGCCTACTCGACGCCCGTTCCGTTTTGTATCTCCCCCTCGAGGGTAAAAAGCTACTCTACGTTTCAGCCAAGTCCGCCGAGGCGTTCACCCGAGAAGACGTCGAGGCTGCCTGGCGGGCTCTGACGGCGCCGACCAGCATTTGACACTCATGACGATATGCGTCATATGCCAATACTCCCCACGGGACGTCTATGCCTAGCAATGTCTGCGGGGTGATCGTGTCGTGAAACACGACGAGTTTATTGGCAGAGTGCAGCACAGAGCACGGATGAGCTCTCGAGGGGACGCTGAGCGCGCGACCAAAGCGACGCTCGAAACGCTTGGCGAACGCCTTGTGGGAGGCGCCGCCAACAACTTGGCATCCCAACTTCCTCCCCTAATCGGCGATTATTTGCGTTCAGGCGCCGACATGGAGATCGCTGAAATGACGCTCGACGACTTCTTTCGCCGCGTGAGCGAGCGTGAGGAAGTTGACCTCCCCAAGTCGATCCACCACGCCAGAGCGGTCGTCAGCGTCCTCCAGGACGCCGTCTCTGAAGGGCAGATCGACAAGGTGCGCGAACAATTTCCCAAGGAGTGGGCCCCCCTCTTTGACTCCGGGAGCGAAGGCCGGATGGAGCGGTAGGCGTCGGAGCTTCGACTGTGCCATCTGCTGCCAAGGAAAAAGGGAAAATGTGCGGAATCGAGTATGAGGTCTAATGAGGGTATCGGACCCTTGCACTTTCATCAAGGAGGAGAAGCCAATTGGCACACGAACTTCCAGCGCTTCCATACGCGCATAACGCGTTGGAACCCCATATTGACGAACGCACGATGCAAATCCACCACGGCAAGCATCACAACGCGTACGTGACCAACTTGAACAAAGCTCTTGAGGGCCACCCCGACCTGCAGCAAAAGAGCATCGAGGACCTCCTGGCCAACCTCGACGCCGTGCCGGAGAGCATTCGCACCGCGGTGCGCAACAATGGCGGCGGCCATGCCAACCACACGCTCTTTTGGGATGTGATGGGCCCGGGCGCCGGCGGCGCTCCCACCGGCGAGCTGGCGGCGGCGATCGACAGCGCGTTCGGCTCCTTTGACAACTTCAAACAGGAGTTTTCAAACGCGGCGGCCACCCGCTTTGGCAGCGGCTGGGCCTGGCTGATCGTCGACAAGGACGGCAAGCTTGCGGTTACGAGCACGCCCAACCAGGATACTCCGCTGATGGAGGGGAACACGCCGATCCTCGGACTGGACGTCTGGGAGCACGCATACTACCTCAAGTATCAAAACCTGCGCCCGGACTACATCGCTGCTTTCTGGAACGTCGTCAACTGGGACAACGTCGCCAAGCGGTACGCCGCGGCGAAGTAATCCGAGCAAACCGGATGTAGCGCGAGCGCTATGTAACGAGCGGGCCAAACGTCGGCCCGCTTTCCATTTCCAGCAAAAAGCCGATTTTTTGGAACATGGATTTTCTAAAGAGGTGTCGGCAAATGATGATCGACCTCGTTCAGGGGAGCATCACCGAAGTTCAGGCGGACGCATGGATCGTCAACTTGTTCGAGGGCGTCACCCATCCCGGGGGCGCCACCGGCGCCGTCGACCGATTGATCGGCGGAACGATCACCCGCATGATCGAAAGCGGCGAGTTTCGTGGCAAGCTTGGAGAGACTGCATCGATTTACTTACCCATGAGCTCCGGCGGCGTCCCGACTAAGAAGGTCGTCGTGGTCGGCCTTGGGCCCAGCGCCAAATTCGGATTGGAAGAGGCAAGGAGAGCGGCCGGTTCCGCGCTGAACGCCGCTCGGTCCAAGGGGACGAAACGCATTGCCACCATCGTGCACGGCGCGGGCATCGGAGGTCTCGACCCAGAAGAGGCGGCGCAGTCGCTTGCCGAAGGCTCCCTCCTTGCGGCGTACCGCTACCGAGCGATGAAGAAGCGACGTGCAAGCGACGACAGCGATGGGACCGCCGCATCCAGCCAAACCAGCGACCTCGATCGTCTCATTGTCGCGGAAATGGACGCCGAGAAAGTCGCCGCGATTCGTCGTGGGCTGGATCGCGGCACCGTTCTGGCGGATTCCGTCAATTTTGCGCGCGATCTTGTGAACACGCCCCCAAGCCGTATGACGCCGACCATTCTCTCCGAGCATATCGCCCGAATGGCCGCTGAAGTCGGCTTAGAGTGCAACGTCCTCGAACGCGCCGAAATGGAAGCATTGGGACTTGGCGCGCTCCTTGGCGTCGCGCGAGGAAGCGACGAACCTCCCAAGCTGATCATTCTCAAGTACATTGGCAACCCGGCCGAGCCCGACGTCTTTAGTTACGGATTTGTCGGCAAAGGCGTCACCTTTGACAGCGGCGGGCTCTCGTTAAAGCAAGCCGCAAGCATGGAAACGATGAAAAACGACATGGCGGGCGCCGCTGCTGTCGCCGGCGCCATGCGATCGATCGCGCTGCTCAAACCCAACAAGAACGTGCTGGCGGTCGCCGCCTGTGTCGAGAACATGCCGTCCGGTCGTGCGCTCAAGCCGGGAGACGTGCTCGACACATTGGCCGGGATCACCATCCAAGTCGACAACACCGACGCCGAAGGCCGACTCATCCTCGCCGACGCCGTGGCCTACGCCGCGAGGCTCGGCGCGCGGGCGATCGTCGACGTGGCGACGTTGACGGGCGCGGTCGGCATCGCCTTGGGCGATGTCTACTCAGGGCTCATTGCAAACGATGACGGCCTCGTCCAGCAGATCCAAAAGGCGGCCGAGCAGTCGGGCGAGCGGTTTTGGCGACTCCCAAGCGACGACGAGTACAAGGACGCGTACAAAAGTGACGTGGCCGACATCAAAAATACGGGCGGGCGCCTAGGCGGCGCGATCACCGGCGGCCTCATCATCGGCGAGTTCGTCGGCGATACGCCATGGGCGCACCTCGACATCGCGGCGACCGCCTTTACGAGCAAGACTAAACACTACCAAGGAAAGGGAGCGACCGGAGTCGCGGTGCGGACGCTAGCCCTGCTGGCGTCATCTTAGGCGAGATAGAGGATCAGGTGGGCGGCATGGAGACGAGCGGCGCTAAAGACCCGAGATCGGGATACGTGTTTAATCGATCTCGATCGGTATCCTGTCCAAATCAAACACATGATACCGGAGCGCCCGCTCGTCCTGCCACGTCTCGATGGCAATGACGAGGGGGCGGTGCCTGATATGAGCGCGCAACTCGCCAGTTGGAATAAAGCGTGCTTCGGCAGCGTCCGCGGGCTTGGGCGAACGGCCGTCGAGCGCGATGTCGATTTGTGGCAGGCGCCCGACAAACCCAAAGTGAAGCTCGAAGGTGCGTGACGAGGAGAGGAACTCCGCGACAAAGGCTAGTTCGCCAATGTTCACCGGAAGTCCGACCTCTTCGGCAAAGCCTCGCCTTGCTGCGGCTCGCAACGACTCTCCCTCGCGCACGATGCCGCGCGGAAGCCGCCAACGCAGGACTCCTCCGGTTTCGTCACTGATCACCAAGACACGGTCGGCGTCCGCTACGATCACACTCGTCGTCAGCCGGTGCTCGGACATTGGCTTTTCTGTTTCACCTTCCAACATGTTTTCCCAACCCCCGATTCCTTCGATTATTCTGGACGTTCTCCCTCTTTTGGAACCACAGATTGGAAGGAGTTTTACGTGAAGTTGCTAAATCGTCGTATACACCCCGTCTCACGATGGGTGCCCAGCCGACTCCGCAATGCCTATACCGACGGGGGTGGCGCCCTTGTCGAATGAGAACGATGAACACGAAGCGGAGCGGGCACGCCGTATGCGAAGGATGCAGAAGCTGATGGCCGAGATCCAAGCACTTAGGGATGAGATTTACGCGCTCGACGATCCAACGAACATGGAACGTTACGGCGAATATCATAAGCGGCTCGACGATCTCGTCAACAAGTTCATGCGCCTACAACGCGACTAACGACGATTCGGAGTAGGTTGGGAAAGGCGAAAAAGCGGAGGCATGGAATAGGTTCCGGCCTCCGCTTTTTCGTAGACTAGCCAAAAGCTGCCAATCCGCTACTGCGCATCGATCAAAACAGTGCCACCCACAACCCGGACGATGAGCTCATCGCCTCCAGCCGGTCCAAAGGTTGACTCAAGACGCCTTGCCCCGCGCCCATCTCGCACGATCTCGAGCGGGAGCTCTGTCTTTATCTCGCCTCGCTCCACACTTATGTCGAGGACCCGCCCTTGCGACTCCGCGAGGCCCAGGCGAACATTGGCGCCCACAGATGCAAGCGAGACGGGGCCGACGGACGCTCCCAGCTCGATCGGGCTCATGGAGGCGCTCAAGTCCAAGGAGCCTCCAATCCCGTCCGCCACGATGTGGGCCCGCGACGCCTCGGCCGTTAAGTCGCCCGAGACCGAGTAGAAAATGCCCATGCCCCGATCGACGTTCGCCGTCATGTCGCCTCGAATCGTCTCAGCCAAAACGCTGGTCCGCTCTCCCTCGACCGTGACTTCGCCGTCGATCGCGATCAACTCGACGTGGCCGCGGCGATGAACGAGGTGAACATCGCCAACGACGCCGGCGAGCCACGTGTACCCCGTCGACTCCTCGACCCGGATGGAGCCGGTATGTTCCGTGACAGTCACTGCGCCTGCCGGTCGTCGCACGGTCAGCGAGCCGACCAGACCGTGAAGGCTCGCGCTCCCGGTCACGTCGTCCAGCTCGAGCGCAATGCCGTCGGGTACGGTCATCTGATAAAAGGTGCGAAATCCGAGCAAGTCGCGCCCGCCCTCAGGGGAATCGAACACCACTTCCAGGGCGTCCCCCACGCGATTTAAGCGCACGTTGGCCTGCTGGTGGTACTCTTGGGCGTGGCGGCTGCTGATGGCGTATGTCCGCACACCGTAGTCGACGGTGACCGCGGGCGTGGTCGACCGCATCACGTCGATCTCCTCCACGCCGCGAACGACGACCCGCCGGATGCCGTCCGTCGACGCGGAGACGGCGCCTTGCTTTGCCAAAAACGGGGCGTGTTCTTCGATCAAAATTCCCGTCGCTTCAGGCGTCGTGCGCATCATCGACTCGGCGACACGCGTCACGACCAGGGAGCCGTTCGCGAACACATCGAAAATTACCATCAAACTGACGGCCATCAATACGACGAGCAGACGTTTGCGAAACTCCATCGACCGTCACCTCCTCATGTCTCCATGGCGACGCCCGTGTCAAACGCGGGCAATTACGACTGTGCGCGGCGCAGGCTCGTCGCCTCGTACTCCGAAAGGCTCAAGTCTTGTGTGGTCTCCACGTGGTGCAACAGCGGTCCGCTCGCGGCGATCAGGCCGATGGCGATGAGCAATAGGGCGCCGAACGGAGCCGTATCCAAGTACACCGTGCGAAACTCGTAGGCCGGTCCGACCGCGAACAACTCCTGAAAGGGAATGTCGGGCAGCCAACCAAGCGCTGTCGTAAGGAGGGGCAAAAGGCGAAACCCTCCCCAGACCAAGACGACGAATACCCAAACTCCAAGCGCCGTGCGGTAACCTTCGACCAGGCGCGAGAAAAGGTATGCGGTCTGAGTCGCCGCCGCAAGCGCGGGGATAAAGAGAAATCCGAGCACCGATCCTTTGATGAGCAGGTCGGTCACCCAACTGACATCGGGGATCGGCAGAATGTCTAGAAGATTGGGGACTCCCAGGGTGAGCCGAAAGACCAACAACGCACCTAGCGCTACAAGGCCCGCAAAGGCGACGGTCTGAACACAAACCGCCACAAGCTGCATGAACAAGACTTTCCAAGCGCCGGAAGGCTGCAAGGCGCTCTCCTGGGCCAAGACGCGCCGGTGCAACATCGTGCCGGCCGACACCACCGCCCAAATAGGCGCCAGCGCAAGCGGCGCCCAAGCGAGGAGCGTCATCATGCCTGCGTTCGATTCAGATGAAAAGATCCAAAGGGCTGCCTGCCAAAGGAGGGTGACCCCGACCAAGAGCAGCCACCCCTTCTTGCCGGCCAACAAATCCTCCCCAAAACGCCGCCACATCGATGCTCGACACCCTTTCCAAAAAGAGGGTCCCTCGAAAAATGCGCCTACATTAATGAATAAGCTTTAAGTTTTGCGTGTGTTGTAATCGTACTATACAGGTCTCCTCCGGGCAACCTTCACGAAAGACCAATCGGAACGGCGCGCGATTGAGTCACTATCATATTCGATCCCAGTCGAAGAAGGAACCAGTGGGCGCCCGACCAATCGTCGTTGACGGCCGCGCGCTTGGCGTTACAAGGTACGCCGCAAATGGCGGGATATACTCTGTATTTGGAGGAAGGCGCTCGAGACTCAAAAAAGCTCCAGGGGCGCCGCGTGCCGGCGAGGGCGCTCCTGGAGCTTAATTTTTACCCGAGCACGCTCACGTGCTGCTTGAGAGCCTCTTGGACGTGGAGGTCCCAATAATCCCACGTGTGGGCGCCCTCGTGCTCGTAGTAGTTGTGCTTGATCCCGCGCTCGTTCAAGAAGGCGTGGAAGGATCGGTTGTGCTCGATGAGGTAGTCGTCACGGCCGCAGTCAAAGGAGATCGTCCCAAATGCGCTGGGGTCTTGGGCGTCGACAATGTCACGCAAGTCGGCGTCCTCGTTCGTAAACCCTAGCTCAACGAAGGTCTCTCGGGGGAAGAATGCACTCGAATGCGCCCAAACCGAGCCAAAGCGTTCAGGGTATTTGAGCGCGTAGCGCATGGCGCCGTATCCGCCCATCGAAAGGCCTCCGATCGCCGCTTTTCCGGGAGCGATGTGAAACGTCCTGCGCACATGGGCATCTAAGTCATCGATGACAAAGTCTTCGTACCGCTCCCGCTGGTCCGCGTTCATCCAAAAGCTGACCCCGCCGTCGGGCAGAACCACGACAAACGACAGTCCGCGGGCATGCCGTTCGAGATTTGAGTAGTAGAGCCAACCGCGGTGGTCGTCGCTCTTTCCGTGAAGCATGTAAAGGAGCTTGAAGGGCCCATCCCCCGCCTCCGGCAAAAGGGCGGTGTAGGTCACTCGGCGTCCGAGCGCCTTACTCATGAGCTGGATCGTCGCTACGTTCACTTCCATCTCCACTCGCTTTCCAAAGTAGAATGCCCCACTGCGCTGCAATCGCCGTTACGAGTACCCACGAGACGAGGCACCACGCGCAATATGCATGGATGACAAACGCTTCCAGCGCCGTGAGGTACAGTGAAAAGATTGCACCGGCAAACGCCATCGCAAAGCCCAAAAGGCGCGGCCACCCCATGCGAGGATAACGGACTTGCATGCCACCGCAAAGAGCGAGTAGCGCATACATGCCGGTTCCAAACGCAGCGACCGGAACGCCCCAGATTTCGGAGTACTCGCTCGTGTTCACGGTGGCACAATCGCCCATCGGTCCGCAAATGAGCGACGAGGCGCCCGCCTTTGCGGTCCAAAGGTAGACGCTGATGCCTAGTCCGATCAAAGAGAGCGCGAGGATTGCAAGTGCGCCTCGGCCCGGTCGATGTGAGCGCCCCTGAGCGCTTTGCAGACGACCGCTCGCCACCATTTAAGGCGACGCCTCCTCGACAGCCCGCACGAGGTCGTCCAGTGACCGTACTGCAACGGCTCTGCCGTTGACAAAGTAGACGGGCGTTCCCGGAATCCCAAGTTGGACGGCTCGCTCATACGCGCCCCCGACAAAGATCGCGGCCTCGCCGCTCGCAAGGCACGTCTGAAATGCGCTTACGTCCAACCCGGCCTGCTCCGCATAGGAACGGAGACTGGATTCCGTGTACGTGCCCCTGTTTCCTGTGCCCCGCTCAGCGAAGAGGATCGCCTGGAACGGCCAAAACTTGCCCTGAACCGCGGCACAATAGGCCCCGCGAGCAGCCGTGACGGACTCCGGTCCGAGGATGGGATAGAGTCGGTACGCAAAGCGGGCCTGTCCCTTACTTACAACCTGCTCGACAAAGGGCTTTACAATCTCGTCGGACGCAATCTGGCATTGCGGGCATTGGAAATCAAAGTACTCCTCGACGAGCACCGGGGCGTCCTGTGGCCCAATCGCCATGCCGGCGACCGGCAGTCCTTCCCAGTAGGGCGTGATGGTCTTGCCTTGACCGCTTTCATCGCCTCCTTGGTTGGTCCCGATCACCTGCACGATAATCAAACCGACGGCCAAGGCGAGTCCTGCCGCGGCCGCCCACACGATTCCCTTTTTTTTCATGCTATGTTTAGGCCTCCTTGTTGGCTTGCCTGTGCGACGACATCAAAGCGCGCGGAGTTTGTCCCCCACCGCCATAGTCTAACGAATCGACGCCGTTTAGGGTACCCCACGGCATGTAGTCGGCGCTCGCGCGTCGAATCCTACGAGTAGGATGCCAAGTGACTGGGGGGTGGACGACGTAAGCAACGATCAAATAGCAAAGCCCTTCCTCTCATTTGAGGTCGGCGAGCACGACGAGGGCAGTCGCCTTTCGGGACTCCTCAGGAGACGCTTTCGGATGTCGCAGGCGCTCGTTCGCCGCCTCAAAGAAAGAGATTCGGTCTGGGTGAACGGTCTGCCTGCCCCGATCACCAGAGGGGTCCGTGCGGGCGATCGCGTCGACCTATTTGTTCCGCCGCAACTTGCGAGCATCGTCGAACCCCAGCCGGTCCCGCTCGACATCATCTTTGAGGACCGCCACGTCCTCGTGGTCGTCAAGCCGGCCGGACAGCTCGTTCACCCAGCCGGGGTCGAACTGAGCGGCACTCTGGCAAACGGTGTGGCGCACCACCTGATCACACGAGGCGAACCGAGCGCGGCCGGGGCCGTCACCCGCCTCGATCGCCTGACGACAGGCCTTGTCCTGTTTGCCAAACACCCCCACGCCCACCACCGGTTGACCGAATCCATCCGCCGCGGGGAAATCCACCGCAAGTACGTGGGCATCTGCCAAGGCTCGCCAAAGGCCGATCGCTTCACCGTGGACCTTCCGATCGCTCGCTCTCCCGGTTCGCTTTCGCGCCGCGAGGTCAACCCTTCGACCGGCCAACGAGCGCTCACCCACGCGCGCGTGCTCGAGCGCTTTGTGCCAAGATCGGGAGCCCCAAGACTGCCCGATGGCGCCGCACTGCTCGAATTTGAGCTCGAGACGGGAAGGACGCATCAGATTCGCGTCCACATGGCGCACATCGAGCACCCGCTCCTTGGGGATCCGCTGTACGGAGCTCCGCTCGAAGGATGGATCGAGCGCCAGGCGCTCCATGCCCGCTCCCTTGAGTTTCCACACCCGATCGACGGCGATCGGCATGCGTACGAAATCGATTTGCCGGAGGATATGAGCCGCATCTTGCGGGCGCTGTCGGTCAAAGAGGAGAGCATGACCGAGCGTTGAAGGATACGCTGGCAAGGATCGCCCAAACGCTCACAGGGCCGCCGGGCTAGCTTGAAAAGGAGTCGAACGCCATGGCCTCACGCTCCGTCCTCTCGTGGATCGACGATCACGCCGCGCCCCTTTCGGAACTGAGCCGTGAAGTTTGGCGACTGGCCGAACCTAGTCTCGCCGAATACCAGTCGGCGGCCGCCCTCGCAGAATTCCTCGAGCGGCGCGGCTTTTCCGTGGAGCGCGGCGTCGCAGGGCTCCCCACGGCCTTTGTCGCCGACTATGACTCAGGACGCTCCGGACCAGTCATCGGCTTTCTAGGCGAGTACGACGCGTTGCCCGAGCTGAGCCAAGCCGTCGAAGCCGTCCGGCGTCCAGTGAAGGACAGTGGGTACGGACACGGGTGCGGCCACAACTTGCTGGGCGTTGGAGCGATGGCTGCCGCGCTCGCGCTGAAGGCGGCCATGGAAGCCGGTTTGATCGACGGCCGCGTCATCTTTTACGGTTGCCCGGCCGAAGAGACCCTGACCGGCAAGGTGTTCATGGCGCGGGAGCGGATTTTCGACGCCGCGGATGTGGCCATCACGTGGCATCCCGGAGCCTTCAATACGGTGACGACGAGTCGGCACTCGGCGATGAACTCGTTCAAAGTGAATTTCTATGGGGTTTCGGCCCACGCCGCCGGATCGCCGGAAATGGGCCGGTCCGCCTTGGACGGCGTGGAACTGATGAGCGTGGGCGTCAACTACTTGCGAGAGCACATTACATCGCACGCCCGCATCCATTCCGTGGTCACCTCCGGGGGAATTCAACCAAACGTGGTCCCCTCTTATAGCCAGGTCTGGTACTACGTGCGCACCCCAAGGCGTGACCAACTGGAGGAAGTCTATTCACGAGTCCTGGATCAAGCTAAGGGCGCGGCATTGATGGCAGGGGTCGACTATGACGTCGAGTTTTTGGGCGGATGTTACGACACGCTCCTTAACGAGCCCTTGATCGATGCGGCCCAAAAGTGCATGGAGCGCATCGGAGGCCCCGTATTTTCGGACGAGGAGAAATCCTTTGCAGCCGCGCTTTCCTCGACCCATCCCCCGGGCCAACGCGAGAACGCCATCGAGCGGGCCGGCATCGACTTGCCGCACGGGGTCCACCTCCACGAGGGCGTCCTTCCCGACCGAGGGCGGCGAGGGATCGCATATGGGTCGACCGATGTGGGCGATGTGAGCTGGTGCGTTCCGACCGTCTCGATCGAGACCGCGTGTTGGCCGATCGGCAACGCCGGGCACTCCTGGCAAAACACGGCCTCGTCAGGTTCGACCATCGGCCTTAAGGGCATGCTCCACGCGGCGAAGGCCATGGCGCTCATCGGGGTGGAGTGCTTGGTCGATCAAAATCTTGTGCGGCGTGCCAAAGAGGAGTTTGACCGCCAAACCGCCTCAGGAGGATACCGGTGTCCGTTGCCCGCCGACATGGCTCCACCTCTGCCCAAGAGCGTCTAGTGGATGGCGAGATCCGTTTGAGTCATCGAGCCCTCCGCTGCGCGAGCTTTTACTCGTACTTCATGATCGGGATCTTCCTCACCCTAGTCGGTCCAATCATCCCCGCGATCAGAGAAGAGTTTCTCCTCTCGCACGGGGCGGTAGCACGCGTCTTTATCTATCAATCGGTCGGACTTGCAGTCGCCGTGCTCATCGGGGGCGCCGCCGCCGACCGCTACGACCGCAAGCGGCTCATCGTCTGCGGATTTCTGTTTGTCGGCGCAAGCATGTGCGCCTTTGCTTTGGTAGGATCGTGGGGCGCGACGCTTCTCCTCTTTTTGTTGGTCGGATTGGGATTCGGCCTCGGTGAGACGGTCCTTAACGCCCTCTTTATCGATTTGAGTCGGGGCGCCGCGGGAAAGGGGCTCAACGCGCTCCACACCGCCCCGGCGCTCGGCGGAATCACTGGGGCGCTCTTTGCCTCCCTCCTCCTGCCCTTTGGATGGCGCGCTCCCCTCGTCACGCTCGGAGTCTTGTTGGTTGCAGGCGCCGTCTGGTTTGGCGCCGTCGCCCATCCCGAGCAATCCAAAAGCGCGTCCATCCGCCTCGACGAAGTGCGCACGATTGCCCTCCACCCCGGCGTGCTCATGGTCGGCGTCCTTCTCGCGGCGTACGTCGGCGTCGAAGGAGCACTAAACGGCTGGATCGTCACGTACGCCATGGAGGCGCTCGGGGGAACGTCCATGACCGGCGCCCTCGTCACGTCCACCTTTTGGTTCGGGCTCGCGGCCGGACGTGCCGTATGCAGCCGTTTAGCCCGGACGGACCGACAGGTGCCCATCTTGATTTGGTCGAGCGTCGGCGCTTGTCTTGCGTACCTGCCCATCCTGCTCCTGCCTTCGCTCCTCGCGTTGACCGGCAGCGCCTTTGCCATCGGTTTGACGCTCGGAGGCGTCTTCCCGACGGCTGTCGCGCACGCGAGTGCGATTTTCCCACAGCGCGTCGGCGCGGTGACAGGATACATCTTTGCCTGGTGCATCGTTGGAGGAGCGCTGCTCCCCGCCGGCATAGGAGCGATCGCGGACGGTCGAGGCATGCAGACGGCCATGGCCGCGGTTTGGATCGGCGCGCTCGGAGTAACCGTTTGTGCGCTCGCACTTGCCCGGCTGTCGCGCCCTCAGCGATCGTCGTCGCTCGAGTAGAAACCAAGCCTGATAGAGGTTTGGCGCCCTTTGTGTCGAAACGGGGGGCGGACACGAGCCAATCCATATAAGAAAGTGGGGACTCGATGTGCACTATCGCAAGTTAGGAAATTCGGGACTCAAGGTTTCGGTGGTTGGGCTGGGAACCAACCAATTTGGCGGGAAAGTGTCGCATGAAGAGGCGGCCAAGATCATAGGCCGGGCGCTCGACCTCGGCCTCAACTTTATCGATACCGCAGATTCGTACACAGGGGGCGAATCCGAGCGGGCGATCGGCAAGGCAATCGCTGCGCGCCGAGCCGAAGTCGTGCTGGCGACTAAAGTCGCGTCCAAGGTTGGCGACGGCCCCAACGACGTCGGTGCGTCGCGGCAGCACATCATGGCCGGCGTCGAAGCGAGCTTGCGCCGGCTCAACACCGATTACATCGACCTTTACCAGATCCATCGCTTTGATGCTTCCACGCCGATGGAGGAGACCATGCGCGCCCTGGACGATCTGGTGCGCAGCGGCAAGGTGCGCTACATAGGCGCCTCCAACTACGCGGCGTGGCAACTGTGCCGCTCAAACGACATCGCAGAGCGGTGGGGCTGGTCCCAGTTTGTCTCGGTGCAACCGCACTACCACATGCTCGAGCGGAGCATCGAGCATGAAGTGATTCCCTACTGCGCCGCCTCTGGCGTTGGGATCATCCCCTATTTCCCGCTGGCCGGCGGATTTTTGACGGGCAAGTACCGCGAAGGCGAACCGGCGCCAAAGGGTTCTCGCGGCGAGAACAACAGCTACGTCCAGAAATACTTCACGCCGGAAAACTTTGCCCTCGTTCGAAAGCTCGAGGCATTTGCACAGGGGCGCGGGCGATCCATGGCGGAGCTCGCAATCAGTTGGTTGCTGTCACGACCGCAAGTTTCGACGGTCATCTCGGGCGCGACAAGCCAGGCGCAGGTCGAAGCGAACGTCAAGGCCGCCGAGTGGTCGCTCTCGCCCGAAGAAGCAGCAGAGGTCGACGGGATTTTGGCGCAGCGCTCGTAATCGCTTTTCTCAGGCGACACGTGTCAACCGTGCGCTTTAAGCCACGAGGTTACCCCCTCGTCCCGCCCTCCGGTTCCAAGGATCGCTGGCACCGGGGGCGCTTCTTTTTACGCCGCCTTTTGCGCCACCTTTTTCCGCCATCTTTTGGATGCCGCGATTTTCGGAGCGCCTCCAAGCACTTGGATACTGCTGGTCAAGGCAGGAAAGAATGATCGTGATCAACTTGCGACGGAGGCGACGTCATGTCCAGCGGAAAGCAGCACATCATGGTCGTCAGCGCCCACTGTGGGGACGCGGAGGTGATGGCCGGCGGAATCGTCGCTAAGTATACGAAACACGGCCACCAAGCGTCCATCGTACACTTGACCCCCGGAGAAAAAGGGCATCGCGGGATGTCCCCCGAGGAGTATGCCGAACAAAAGCGGCGTGAAGCCAAGGCGGCGGCCGACATCTTGGGCGCCGAGGTCCGCTTTCTCCCATACAAAGACGGCGAGCTTCCGCTGAGCGACGAGAGCAAGTACGCCCTTTGCGATGTGATCCGCGAGCTGAAGCCGACGGTGATCCTCACCCATTGGCAAGAGAGCATTCACAAGGACCATTCGAATACGAGCTTGATCGCCGTCGACGCCCGCTTCTACGCCGCCATCCCCGGCATCAAGCGATCGCTCCCCGCCCATGCGGCCGCCGGGTTGTTCTACTGCGAAAACTGGGAAGACCCGTTTGGCTTTGAACCGGATCTCTTCATCGACATTTCGGAGGTCATGGATACGTACGTGCAGGCGATGGAGGCGTACGAACTCTTCCGCGGCGAAATCTCGCCGTTCCGATATATCGATTATTACAAGGCGCTCGCCGTCACTCGGGGCTGCGTGGCAGGGTGCGCGTACGCCCAGACGCTCATGCGCCCCCAAGACGCGATCAAGCAAAGCGCCCCGTCGATCCCTGGTTTTCCGCTATGAGCGAAGGCTTGGAGGGAGGCTCAAAACCCATGCATCCATCGCCTGCGCCCAAGGTGCGAACCTATTGTGGAGGAGACGAAGCGGAGATCGTCTCGGTGTGGAACCGAGCGCTCGCCTACGACGGGATTTCACTCGACGTCTTCGTCCGCCAAGTTCTTTGTGACCCCAACTTTGACCCAAACGGCCTCATCCTCGCCGTCGCGGGGGGCCAGATCGCGGGCTTTGCGCTTGCGATTCGCCGCCTGACGCCGCTATGGGGCATGGCCCTCGACCAAGAGCAAGGTTGGATCACCGCGCTCGGCGTCGACCCAGAGTTTCAAAGGATGGGGATCGGCAAACGCCTCATGGATCACGCCGAACGCTTCTTGAAAGAGGCCGGCGCCTCAAAAGCGTCGATATCTCCCTACGCGCCGAACTACTTTTGGCCCGGCGTCGATCGTGACGCGTACCCGGCCGCTTATCACTTTTTGACAGGCCGGGGATACACAAGCGCGTACCAGGCCGTCGCTATGGACAAAAACTTGGTGCGCTACACGGTCCCGGGCGACGTTCGTGAGACCATGCACATGCGGGAGGCGGAAGGGTACTCCTTCCCCCGCCTCACATCCGACCGCATTTACGAGCTCGTGCAGTTCGCGGCCATTCACTTCAATCCGGACTGGGGCCGGGCGATCCGCGAAGCGGTGGCCCACGGCGTGCCCTGGGATCAGTTTCACTTGAGCATCGACCCAAACGGCGAGATCGTCGGTTTTGCCATGCACGGCGGGTATGGCGGCGCCGCCGAGCGCTTTGGACCCTTTGGCGTTGCAGAAAGTCAACGAGGGAAAGGACTCGGCAAGGTCCTCCTCCATCGCACGCTCGAGGAGATGCGCCAAAAGGGCCTCCACGGCGTCTGGTTCCTCTGGACCGGAGAAGAGACGCCCG
>CAYRIY010000019.1:8045-45157 GCA_964424335.1 uncultured Clostridia bacterium | reverse complement strand
CACACGCTGTTTAGTTGTCAAGGACCAACGACTCGCCCCGAGGGCAAGTCCACCGCCTCCGCCTCAAGCTGCCCTTCAGGGCCGGCCTGTCAGCGGCGACGTTTTTCATCTTAACACCCTCTGCGCAATTCGTCAAGCACTAATTTGCTGTCATATTCTCCCGAACCGCCAATGCGACGTGTTCGAATCGCAAACCGTGCCCTGCGCTACAGAAACGCATGAGGGCGAATGTTATTATAACACGCTTGCTAAGAAAATAACACCCCAAAACGAAGAAAAACTACAAACGCCATATTTCTTTAGGTACCGATCTAGACCCGCGGCCTCATATGCGGAAAGAGAATGACGTCTCGAATCGACGGCGAATCGGTGAGCAGCATCACAAGTCGGTCGATACCGATGCCCAAACCGCCCGCCGGCGGCATACCGTACTCGAGCGCCTCTAAAAAGTCTTCGTCCATATGGTGCGCTTCGTCGTCTCCGGCTTCTCTTGCACGGACTTGGGCCTCAAACCGTTCCCGTTGATCGATCGGGTCATTGAGCTCGGAGAACCCGTTTGCAATCTCCCAACCATTTATATAGGGTTCGAACCGTTCCGTAAGCGACGGATCGTCCTCTTTCCTTTTGGCAAGCGGTGACACCTCGACAGGATGATCCGTGATGAACACCGGCTGCACGAGCTTCTCCTCGACCAACTGCTCGAACGTCTCCTGAATGGCGTGGCCCACGCCAGCTCTTTCCGGCAACCGCACGCCCGCAGCTCTTGCCGCTTGGATTTTCTCATCATCCGACATGGCACGAAAATCGAGGCCGGCATGTTGCCGGATCGCATCGAGCATCGAAATCCTTGGCCAGGGTGGGGTCAAATCAATTTCCTTACCCTGATAGGCAATCGTGAGACCCCCAACGACGCGCTGGGCAGATTCGGCGATCAATTGCTCCGTCAGTTCCATCATATCGTTGTAATCTGCGTAGGCCTGGTAGGCTTCGAGCGAAGTGTATTCAGGATTGTGCCTTGTCGAAATGCCTTCGTTGCGAAAGTTTTTTCCGATCTCAAACACGCGATCGAAGCCCCCGACAAGCAAGCGCTTTAAATAGAGCTCGGGGGCGATCCGCAAGTACAGATCCATATCGAGGGCGTTGTGATAAGTCTCAAAGGGCCGAGCGTTTGCTCCTCCGGGAATCGGATGGAGGACAGGCGTCTCGACTTCGATGTACCCGCGTCGGATCAAACCCGCACGAATCTCGCTGATCACAAGACTCCTCGATTCAAATACGCCGCGGATGGACGGATTGACGATCAAATCGACGTATCGCCGGCGATACCGCTGCTCTACGTCACGCAAGCCATGCCACTTCTCCGGAAGGGGACGAAGCGACTTGGTCAGGAGATCAAACCGTTCGACGCGGACGCTGATCTCTCCGCGCCGCGTCTTGAACGCGTCACCCGTCACGCTGACGATATCGCCTAGATCGAGTGATTGGAACTCTTCGTATGCCTCGTCGCCTACGACACCAAGGCTCACGAAGAGCTGTATGCGTCCCGTCGCGTCCTGCAGATCGGCAAAGGTAGCCTTTCCGTGTACACGAATGGCGCGCAGGCGTCCCGACAACGTGACGACCTTTCCCTCATGCTCTTCAAACCGCTGGATGATATCCCCGGCGAAATGCGTGGGTTCGACGACTTTGCCGTACGGCTTTCGGCCGGACTCGATCAGCGAAGCGAGTTTGCGCCGCCTCACCTCAAACAGATCGCTGCTCTCATCTCTTGCTTCGTCCTCAAGCCTCTCGTCGCCGACCATATCGTGTCCCCTCTAACATGACTAGACGTTCCAATCCGTTCAATCCCAAATGGCATTTACCGCGAAATGCTCACGATCTCGTACTTGAGCGTGCCAACCGGCGCGTCGACCTCGACGACGTCGCCCACTTTTCGGCCCATGAGGGCCTTGCCAACCGGGGATTCGTTTGAGATGCGCATCTCGGACGGGTCAGCCTCCGCTGAACCGACGAGCGTGTACTCAAACTCTTCACCCATATCGAGATCCTTTAGCCGCACCTTGACGCCGACGGTGACACTGTCGGTGTCGACGCTCTCCTCATCGACGACCGTTGCGTTGCGGAGCATCTTCTCGAGGCTGGCAATGCGCCCTTCAATAAAAGCTTGCTCATTCTTGGCATCGTCGTACTCAGAGTTCTCGGAGATGTCGCCGAACTCGATCGCTTGCTTGATGCGAGCGGCCACTTCGCGCCTCCGGACCGTTTTGAGGTGCTCGAGCTCTTTCTCCAGTTTGGCGAGCCCATCGGGGGTGAGGATAACCTCTTTCTCGGCCATATCGTACTCCCTCTTTGAAAGTGGTAAGGCCTCGCGCGAAGAAGACGAAAGAGGCCTGCGTGCAAGAGTGATCACTTCAAGAAATGCGGGCAGTTGACGTCGGATGGGCGAAGCTAATCATAAAGCACTGGCCCCCAAGGAACTCAGTGCTTTTGTGGCGCTAAAGGTTTAGGTCGCAATGTTTACCAGGCGTTACGGTTCCTGGTTCCGGCGAAGATTATACACTAGCGTTTTCCTCAGTGTCAACCCTGGCCAACACCGGGCTTTTCGCTGCCTTTTTGCCCTTGGAACGCTTGATCCCGGATTTTACACGGTCGATGTATTCGTCGGTCACCGCACGTTCAAAGCTGCGCAGCCCAGCGAGGGAAAACCCGTGTTTGACAGCAAGATCGGCAATCTCTTGCACCTTTTCCGGATCGAGGTCTCGACCGAGGCTGAAATTCTCGAAGCGCTTTTCAAGGGTGAGGATCATCGTCTCCGCCATACATGCGTAGCAAGTCTTGGCGGGAAAGCCAAAGTTGAAGTTGAACTCGACATCTCCCGGAGGCCGCACCACGCCACCCTCGAACACGAACACGTCGTCTCTAAGCTCGGCCACTTGGCGTCCCACGTTTCGCGGCCTTGCGACGTCGCAGACGATCGCGCCGGATTTGAGCGCCATCGGGTCGACAACGGCATCGACCGCGCTCGTAACTGCCAAGACGACGTCGGCGTCTCGAACGCCGGCCGAAACCTCCGTCTCCACGCGCGCCCGTGTTCCGGACTCTTCCTCGATGAGCTTTGCAACCTCGAGCAGCGGCTCTCGGCGGCGTGCAACGAGCGTGATCTCGTATCCCTTACGAGCCATGATCCGCGCGCAAGCTTTACCGATCGAACCACTGGCTCCAAGCACTGCAACCCGGGCGCCGCCTAAGTCGATGTCGAGCAAGTCTGCAGCGTAATCGACTCCTTGCAACGCCGTCGCGACCGTATAACTATTTCCTGTGGTGACCGCGATACCCACATTGCGCGCCACGGTAACACCGGCATCACCGGCCACCGAAGTAAAGGCGCCGAGGCCAACGATCTTAGCGCCGAGCTCTTCACTTTTTTGCGCAGCCTTGATGATCTTGCGGGTAACGTAGTCCTGGTCCAACTCCATCATCTGCCGAGCAGTAAGGGGGCACCCGATAAACCACCCTCGAATCTCGTCCGCTACCTCGGAACGGACGCCGGTGATCTCGGAGACCGTAAGGGGAGGAATCACCTTTAGCGCAGACTCGAGCCACCGAGGCGGCAACTTTTTCGCGAAGCCAAACTTGCGGGATATGTCACTGATATCCAAGGGATGAATCATGAATGCAAAGCGCTCCATCAGCCTTCACCCTATCCTTTCTGTCACCCGACTACGGTCGTCGCAGCCCGGTCAAAGCGCTCAAGGCGCGGATGGAAATCGAGTTCGTCCAAAAGTGCATTGTAATCTTGTGGCGTCAAACTTTCGGGCCTTCGTCCTGAAACGCAGACCAGCGCCGCCTCGAGCACGTTGGTTCCAAAGGAACGCCCGCCCATATCCGGCGTGGTTCCGACCACAAATCGAACGCCGCGCTCTTTAAACTGCGCGACGTTCTCCGCCGTCAGCGTATTGGTGATCACCCCTTTACCCTCGAGGCGATCAGGCATGTAACGCTTGATGTAGTGAAAATCGCCGGCGATGATGTCCGCTTCCTCAAAGTACCGGCCAAAGCGAGGCGTCGAGCTGAGCTGTTTGTCACCGGTTGGATAGAGCATCTTAAATGGCAGTTGAGTGACGATCGGCGCCACGACACGTGCAAGCCGAGCAAGTGACGTAAGGGATTGAAGGGATATCGGGATGCCAAGGCCAAAAGCGAGGTCCCCATAAACCATGCGGCAACCCATCGCCGCGAGCTCCTCGGCCATACCGAAACGGTCCACGGCAACGACGAGCAACACTCGCTTACCCGCAAGCTCGATGCCTTCGACATCGGACAGGTGCTTGACCACCCGCCGCTCCAGGGTGTTCTTTAGCCCGCTCCCATCGACCACCGGCGTCGATGTCGCAGCCCGTGCGAGCTTTTTGGCGTCCCGAAACGTATACCGCCTTCCGCCCGCAAATATGTAAAGGTCGAGGCCGCCAAGGCCGATCGCATCTGCTTTGCCGTCTAGCTCTCGAATCATCTCAACGGCGCGCCCCAGATCGCCGTCCGTCCCGCGCCTTTCAATCAAGAAACGCTCTCCAAGGAGATCGACTTCCACCTTGTGATCGCGCGTGGACGAACCGATGCTAACGCCGACCACCCACTTCACTCGCCAGTACCCTCCCCGGCCCGGAGGCTCTCCAAGATGTTTGAGATCTCCGCGAGATCAACCGCGACGTCCTTTGCAAGTGGCGAAGGTCCAAGCAGGATGCCGATGACGCGCTCACGGCCGATCATGGACTCGACCATCTTGATGCGCATGTCGGAACCTAAGAAAAGGACCGTGTCAAAGGATCGGAGACGAGCTCCCAAAGCCATGATCTCATTGACCAAGTCCGCGCCGGACCGCTTCTCGGCGAAGTCGCGCCGCTCCTTGTCCGTAAAAAGCAGGGTGAAATCGACGCCGAACCGACTTGCGACGCGCTCGAGCTCGAGTTTGTTTTCGACGGGAAAACCGACGAGCGCGATGCGTCCACCTTTACGAATCTCGCCAAGCGCTTCGAGCCGTGAGACGAACGTCCGGTCTACACCCAGCGCGTCGGCCGTCTCTTGCTGGCTCTTTCCTGCCACGCGCATCTCAAATGCCTCATCGATGCGCCGGTCGATCCGCGCGCGACTGATCAGTTTGGAACCGATCCGCATGATGTCCACTTTAGACAGGGCCTCCAGATTGTGCTCAAAAATGTGCACATGCGGATTGTACCACGCACTGGAGTTGGTTGTAAACCGAGGATAACACAAAAAGAGCCGATTGCTCGGCTCTAAGGTCTAGAAAACGAATGTGCGGCCTTGGCTGATGGACGGCGTAGCCGATTGTGACTACTCTTCGTCCGACAGTTGAAACTTCTTGCGAAAGCGCTCCACGCGGCCGCCCGTGTCGACAAGGCGTCCCCGGGCTCCGGTGTAAAAGGGATGACACTTGGAGCAGATCTCGACGCGCAACTCTTTGACGGTCGACCCAGTCTCAAAGCTTTCGCCACACGCACACGTTACCGTCGTGCGATAGTACTCAGGGTGGATGGCTGTCTTCATCTTCTCTTCACTCCTAATTCGGGCGGCTCACAAACACGCATTATACCATAGATAGAAATCTACCTCAAGTAATTGCGAGGATCGAGCGGGGCGCCTTTGAACCTGATCTCAAAATGCAGGTGCGGCCCCGTCGAGTTCCCCGTATTGCCGCTGTAGGCAATGAGTTGTCCTCGGTCTACGTAGTCGCCCGCTTTGACAAGCAAGCGCGAATTGTGCGCATAGCGTGTCTCAACACCGTCGCCGTGATCGATGGTGACCAAGTACCCGTACCCGCCGTTCATTCCGGAGAACGTGACACGCCCCCGGGCCGACGCACGGACCGGCGTGCCGGTATTGACCGCGATATCCATGCCGTTGTGCATCCGCCCCCACCTCATGCCGAAGTTGGAAGAAATGCGTCCGCGCACCGGCCAATCAAACACGGGTAAGAGTCGACCGTCTGCCGAGACCAACCGCTCGGATCGGATGGAACTTCCGATCTCAGCCGCCCGCGTGCCGGGAATGACCAACTCTTGCGCAGGACGGATGCGGTTGGGATTGCTGATCCCGTTTACCGAGACGATCTCATCGATCGAAACCCGGTACCTCTGAGCGATCTCCCAGAGGCTCTCGCCTGATTTCACCTCGTGGATCGCGCCATCCGTCGACAAGATCCGCAGCTCTTGCCCTGCTTGGATCGTGTTCGCATTGATCAAATCATTGGACGCCATGACGGTCATCGGGCTGATTTGAAATCTCTGTGCGATCTCGCCCAACGTTTCTCCCCGGCGGACTGTGTAATAAGAGATGAGGGGGCGGATCGGACCTCCGATTGCGTCGACTTCTCCTTCAGTCGGGCCGCCGACTGCGTCTTCGAGCAAAGACGCGTCCAAGTCACTCGAGCGCGCGAGCGCGACAACCGAATCGGTCGCTTCGGCACGCAGCTCGCTGAGATCAAGCGCGTCCTCACCTGCGTAAACACCCTCTGCATCTTGCATGCCGCGAGCAATGACATCGGAGCCGGGCAACGTTTCCGAGGGCTTGTCCGCCAAAGCTGCGTCAAAGGTGGTGTCCACCTCGTCACCGGGATACTGTTCGAATGTATGAAGCGGGCCACCGATCGTGAAAGCGAAGACGACAGCCAGCGCCAATGCCAGGAGTCCAGGCCTCTTAATCATCGTCATTTGGCGTTCGCACCATCACTCTCCGAGAAAGTTCCCCAAATTCATACACCGATCATTGCACCTATATTAACATGCAACGATCAAGAACGCACGTTCTCTGCAAAGGTTGAGTTGACGACCAGCTCGACGAACTCGTCGTTGGTCTTGGTGTTGGTGAGACGCTCGATGAGGAGGTCCGTCGTCTCGGCTGTGCCCATCGAGCCCATCAGCTTCCTGAGCAGCCAGCTCATCTCACGCTCGCGGTCGGTAAAGAGAAGCTCTTCTTTGCGGGTGCCTGACCGATTGATGTCGATGGCCGGGAAAATCCGCCGCTCGGCAAGGCGTCGGTCGAGGTGCAATTCCATGTTGCCCGTACCCTTAAACTCTTCAAAAATGACTTCATCCATGCGGCTACCTGTCTCGATCAGCGCTGTAGCCAAGATCGTGAGGCTGCCGCCGTCTTCGAGGTTGCGGGCTGCGCCGAAAAAGCGCTTGGGCCGGTGGAGCGCCGCAGGGTCGACGCCTCCGGAAAGCGTCCTGCCGCTTGGCGGGACCACGAGGTTGTGCGCCCTAGCAAGCCGCGTGATGCTGTCAAGCAAAATGACGACGTCAACGCCGTGCTCGACTTGCCGCTTCGCCCGTTCCAGGACCATGTCCGCCACGCGCACGTGGTTGTCGGGCGGCATGTCAAAGGTGGAGCTGATCACCTCGCCGTCGACGGACCGCTCCATGTCCGTCACTTCCTCGGGGCGCTCGTCGATGAGCAAGACCATGAGCTCGACTTCAGGGTAGTTGGCCGTGATGCTGTTTGCGATCTTTTTCAGCACCGTCGTCTTTCCCGCCTTGGGCGGGGCGACGATCAGTCCACGCTGCCCTTTGCCAAGCGGGGCCACCACGTCGATGAGGCGCGTCGCGACGTCTTTCTCCCCCAGCACTTCGAGCCTGAGTCGTTCGTCCGGATAGATCGGCGTGAGGTCGTCGAAGTTGGGACGGCGCGTCGCTTCATCCGGGTCGCGCATGTTGACCGCCTTCACGCGAAGTAGCGCAAAGTATCGCTCGCCGTCTTTGGGCGGGCGCACCTGACCCAAGACCAAGTCCCCGGTCCTCAAACTAAACCTGCGGATTTGCGAGGGCGACACATACACGTCATCAGGACCGGGCGTGTAGTCATCCACGCGCAAAAAGCCGTATCCATCCGGCAAGATTTCCAGAACGCCGCGGGTAAAGATCAACCCTTCGCGCTCCGTCTCCGCCTTGAGCAGGTGCAAGATTAGATCTCGCTTGCGCATTTTTGTGTGGCCGGGAATCTCAAGGTGCTTGGCCAGTTCGTGAAGCTCGGCGTTGGTCTTTGTCTGTAACTCCGCGATGTTCACCCGGACGGCAGCCTCCTCATGCCTCATGGCAAAGGGGATTAGCGATTGCTAGTGTAGGTGTGTCAACGAAAAAACGAACCGATTGGAAGTATCTTCGCGGGGAAGGACGTGCGAATGCATCCATGGGCATTATGCCCATGAACCCGCGCCCCTTATCACGCAATTGTTTTAGAAAACACATATCGATCAGTCACGGCCTCCCCAAGCAATCTCGGCCTCCCGCGACGATTTGAGTCTAAGGCTTTGGAGACCGCGCAGCAGGGCGACATCGTCGTGACATCGCGCGGACAACTGCGCCGCTCCCCCGCAATCGAGGCATAACAAGCGCACCCGGTCCGCAGCCAGATCTACTTCAATGCGTTCGCTACCGCACGCGCAGTCCAATCGGCCTACCTCGGCTAAGGCTTGTATCGATGCGAGCGTCTCATACATCAAATTTGGGTGGTCGAAAAAACCGGCATAATCGGGATCAAAAACGAGATTCTCGAGGGAGTCTTGATGAGAGATTGCGACACGAACTGCCTCGTCCTCACCGATATATCCTATCGCATATTCCGAATCGTGACAATATAGCGGCACCGGTCTTCCTTTCACCAGCTCTGCGACCTTCGTGCGAAACTCATGTTCCATGTCGCACGCCACGCAACCGACGAGCGCACAAAGCATGCCGCCACTTCTATGGAGCTCCGCGGCACTTGCTCCGCAAGAGCATCGAACGACCTCATGCCGACCAATGAGAAATACCGAGAGGCTATGCTCGATCTGACGACCGCACGTAGAACATCTGAAAGCGAGCAGGCACTCCGTATCAATCACCATGATGAAGCGCCCGCACCCTGGCAGAAACGTTTTGCATATCACTACTCAAGGGAGAATCAACCACTCACCGCTCCGTGCGCATGCGACTTGTCGAACGTGGTCCACACGGCGTTTAGCTGGTGTAACGAAGCCAAAATTTGCTGACGGAGGTTGTAATTCGAGTTTTTTCGATGTACTCCTGCTGGTTGGCCTTAGAATTTAGATGCGCGCAAAAGGCCCATTTGAAGGCCGACGGGCGACCGACCCGCGATCGGAAACGCCGAGAAGCAAATCCTTGGGTTCTCGCGCTCCCGATGGCGAATCGGTCGGACGCGAACACGGCTGCCTATGCCGCCGGCGCTCGCGATTAGTCCCTCTTGAAGTTTCGCTGAAAGTCTTCGGGGGTGACCGTTTCGAGGAATTTACGGAACTCCTCCATGTCGTCGTCGCTTTGTGGCTCGTTGACCTGGAGGGCCTTTGCGGCGACCTCCTCCGAGACATAGATCGGAGCATCCGCCCGAAGGGCCAATGCGATGGCGTCGCTCGGCCGCGAGTCTACTTCAACCTCGCCGTCCTTTGTCTTGAGGCATATCCTTGCAAAGTACGTCTCGTCCTTCAGATCGTGAATGACGATGCGGTCGACCTTTGCATTGAAGGTCTCAACGAGGTTTTTGAGCAGGTCGTGCGTAAGCGGTCTTGGGTGCTTTTTGCCCTCGAGACCATGACTGATGGCCCCCGCCTCGGCAGGGCCGATGACAATCGGTATAAACCCCTTCTCGTCGCGGTCAGTAATGATTACGACTGGAACCATGTTGTTCTGATCCAACCCGACCACTTTCACCTTCATTCTGACCATTGGGTTCACCCCTTGGGGTCTTGAATTTCCTATGCAGACATTATATCAAACATGTGCGTGTGATTCCACCGACCCAAGATCGATCCCCGACAGGCCGCCACGCAAGGCCATCAAACCTTCCTAGCGAGCGCTGCGCCGACGAAACCTCGAAATAGTGCGTGCGGCCGGTTTGGGCGTGACTTGAACTCCGGGTGAAATTGGCATCCTAAAAACCACGGGTGACCCGGCAACTCGACGATCTCGACCAGCCGTTTGTCGGGAGAGACTCCGCTAAATGAGAGCCCTCGTTCTGTGAGGAGCTGCCGGTACGCATTGTTCACCTCGTAGCGATGCCGATGTCGCTCGTACACGATGGCGTCTCCGTAGAGTGAGCGGGCCAGACTCCCCTCCTTGAGGACACATGGATAGAGCCCCAATCGCATCGTTCCGCCGAGATCCTCGACATCCTTTTGTTCGGGCATCAGATCGATCACCGGGTGCGGCGTCTCGCGGTCGATTTCGGAGCTATGCGCCTCTAAAAGGCCGCACACGTTGCGGGCAAACTCGATCACAGCGCACTGCATACCCAAGCATATGCCAAAGTACGGGATTCCGTTCTCACGACAATAGCGCGCCGTTTCGATCTTGCCCTCGATGCCGCGGTCCCCAAACCCGCCCGGCACAAGGATCGCATCGACCTGCGAAAGCAGCGCCTCCGCGCCCTGCTCTTCGACCGCTTCGGAGCTGATCCAACGGACGTCTACGTGGGTTTCGTGGCTGATGCCTCCATGGCACAGCGCTTCGGCGATGCTCATATACGCGTCGGGAAGCTCGACGTATTTGCCGACGACACCGACGGTGATCCGATGTTTGGGATGTTTGATCTTGTGCACGATCTCGCGCCATTCGGACAGATCGCGAGCGCCGGCCTCGAGCCCCAGGCGTTCGATCACGATATCGTCCAGCCGCTCCCCTTCAAAGAGCAGCGGCACCTCGTAAATCGTCTGGGCGTCGGCGTTTGGAATGACCGCCTCGGGGTCGATATCGCAAAAGAGCGCGATCTTCTTCTTGATGTCCTCGGAGAGCGCCCGTTCGGAGCGGCAGACGATGATGTCGGGCTGGATGCCGATCGAGCGCAGTTCTTTCACGCTGTGCTGCGTGGGCTTGGTCTTGAGCTCATGCGCGGCTCCGACGAAGGGGACCAATGTGACGTGAATGTAAAGGCATGCGTCGCGGCCAACGTCACTTTTCATCTGACGAATCGCTTCAAGGAACGGGAGGCTCTCGATATCCCCCACCGTGCCGCCAACCTCGATGATGACGACTTCGCTGCCCGTCTCCTTGGCAACGCGCATGATGCGATCCTTGATCTCGTTCGTGACGTGCGGGATGACCTGGACGGTCCCGCCAAGGAAATCGCCCCTGCGCTCCTTGGTGATCACCGACCAATAGATTTTGCCGGTGGTCACGTTGCTCATTTTGGTCAGATTGACGTCCATGAAGCGCTCATAATGCCCAAGGTCCAGGTCGGTCTCGGCGCCGTCGTCCGTCACGTACACCTCGCCGTGTTGAAGCGGACTCATCGTGCCGGGGTCGACGTTGATGTACGGATCGAGCTTGGCAATCGTGACATTTACGCCCCGACTCTTAAGCAAGCGCCCAAGAGAAGCGGCGGTGATTCCTTTTCCGAGTCCTGAGACGACGCCGCCGGTTACAAAAATGTACTTGGTCATTTTAAAGATGCTCCCCTAGAAAACGCCCTACTCTTCGTTGTCCCGTGGGCGGGTGTACTTGGTGATCAACTCGTTGAACGCTGAAACGTGCAAGAATGCGAATGCGCCGATCATAAACAGCATGATCGGAACGCGCAAAAAAATCGACGCAGCAAGCACGACCAGGGTAAAGAAGGCGACCACGAGCGTTGCCACCACATTATCCAAGGCCATCAGCGCTGACATTTTGAGGATCTGCCAAACAGATACGTCCCTTGTAATCAGGAACGGAAATACGTACTGGGCCATGAACGCCCAAAACGCGATGAAATACGCCCAGATGATGGTGACAAAGCGCGACCAACCGGCTTCGAGTTGCGAAAAGAAAAAGAAGTCGACGACGAGAATGCCGAGGATCGCTCCCATGACGGCGGAGGCCCCGGCGGCCCTCTTGTAGTGTCTCGCAAGATACGAGAATAGCTCCCTGAGCCGGATTATGTCGCCTTCGAGGATGTCGTGCATCACGGCGTACACCGCCGCCGTAGTCGGCCCAAGCAGTGCAGTCCAGCAGAACGCCAGGATCAAAAACGAGTTGATGGCGGGAACTTGCATGAACACAAGAAACGAAAGGGCCGTTGGGGTAAAGCCCAGGAAAAACCATAGCGCGCTGACGATCATGGTCGTTCCAATATAATCGTACATGCCGCGAAAGCCGCGGGCTACCGCTCTCCAACCTTGTGCGAGCGACTCACCAGCCAATTTGCCTCACCTCGCTTATCTTTCGAACAACAGTATGCCTTCTCGAACCACTTTGGCGGCCAAGATCGACGTCGTGACGCCGCTGTCGACCATCGGGTTTACTTCGACGACATCCATCGCGATCACGTTCAACTCGGCCAGCTCGGCGAGCGCCTCAAGGAGTTCTGCCGAACTGCAACCTCCCGGCTCGGGCGTGCCTGTTCCGGGCGCAAAGCCGGGATCGACGACGTCGATGTCGATCGTCAGGTAGACCGGCCTGTCCCCCAGGCGCTCGGCGACGCTGCGGGCGCCTTCAAGCACGTTTTGCACGAATGCGCCCGACCTCGCTCGGCCAAAGGCAAACTCCTCTCTTGTGCCGGAGCGAATTCCGATCTGAAATATCGAGTCGGGACCGACGACTTCCCCCGACCTGCGCATTACGGTCGCATGTGAATCCTCGAGCCCAAGGTAATCGGTGCGCAGGTCGGCATGCGCGTCAAACTGCACGATCGCCAAATCCCGATGCACGCTTTGACACGCGCGCACGGCCGGAAGCGTGACCAAATGCTCTCCCCCAAGTAAAACAGGAAAGGCGCCGGTCGAGATGATCGCGCGAAATGCGCCCTCGATTTGCTCGAGCGCCTCGGGAACGTCGCCGAAGGGCAATTCGAGATCGCCCAGATCACAGATCGCGACGTGTTCGAGCGATTTGTCCAGGGCCGGGCTGTACGTTTCAAGGCCGATGGACGCTTCTCGAATCCTGTTCGGACCAAACCGCGTCCCAGGTTGAAAGCTTGTCGTTCCATCAAACGGGGCCCCGAGGATGAGCACTTCCGCTTCGCTTCGGGCGGCGCCGCTCCCTAAAAACGCGACGCGCTCAAACCTGACCGGCACGATCGTTACACCCCTTTGCTAAAAAACGTGATCACCCGACGAGCGCTTGTACAAACTTAGGAAGCTCGAAGGCGCTTTTGTGAATCCCTTCGGTGAAGTAGCGGGTTTCGATTCCAGCCAGTGACACCTGGGCCTTGAGCGGATCGACCGACTTTGAGCCGATTGTAAAGCTCCAAAGCCCGCTGGGGTAGGTTGGAATGCTTGCCAAATAGAGCCGACTGATCGGAAACGTGGCACGCACTGCGGAGAAGGCCTTTTTCAAAATGCCGCCGTTGAAAAAGGGAGATTCTGTCTGCGCCACCATCACGCCGTGCTCGGTCAAGGAGTTAAAGACCGAATTGTAGAATGGTTGTTCGAAAAGGCCGATCGCCGGCCCAACAGGTTCTGTCGAGTCGATGAGGATCACGTCGTACGTCTGCGGATTGTTTTTGACGTGCTCGATCCCGTCCACGTAAAGGCATGTCACCCGCGGGTCGCCCAGGCCCTGACTCAACGTTGGAAAATACGAGCGGCTCGCTTCTACGACCCGTTCGTCGATCTCGATCAGCCGCACCTCTTTGACGGATCGATACTTGAGAACTTCACGGACGGCGCCGCCGTCCCCGCCGCCGATCACGGCGACCCGCTCGGGATTTGGGTGGGTCTGCATGGCAATATGGGCGATCATCTCGTGATAGACAAACTCGTCACGCTCGGTGGTTTGCACCATGCCGTCGAGCACCAGCATGCGCCCGAACTCCTCGGTCTCGATCACGTCAAGAGTCTGAAAGGGCGTAGTCTCGGAGTGTAGGGTGCGCCGCACCTTGCAAGTAAGGCCGACTCCGGCCGTCTGCTTTTCGGTAAACCAAAGGTCCATGGGAGTCGCCGACTCCTCTCTTCATCGTCAAGTATGGAAGCATGGCGGCCGCGGTGGGTGACCGTGGGACACGCGCATATACATACAAAAAGCAGTATATCAAAGGCCGATTAAAATGTGGAGGGCATCCGGGATTGGCACCGACCCAATTCACCGGCTCAGAATTGAATAGGTGGATAACCGCCGCCATCACCCTCTGGATGTGCCTCGCGATCGCATTGCCCTCTGCGGGAACTTCTGCGCAAAGCATGGCGATCCAACTAGGATTTGACGGCGCTTTCGTACACGGCAGGTGGTCGCCTGTCCGCATCGATGTGGCGACGGGCGCAGAGCCTTTCTCGGGCCACGTGGAAATCGAAATTCCCCGCACCACGCTGCTTAGCGTCGGGCCGACCTACGTCACCCTCACCGCGCCCGTCACGGTCCAAAGCAGGGAGACAAAACGCCTGTGGCTCTCCGTCCCCTTGCACGCGGCGCCGTACCCGCTTGTCGGCCGACTCGTAGACGCGGCGGGCGAGACCGTCGTCACTCAAGAGATCGACCTTCGGCGAGGGGCGACCGAGGAGTTGGCCCTCGTCCTCGACCCTTCCGGTGAGCGATGGTCGTGGCTTTTCCAAGGCGAGGTGAGCAGAGCGCCCCTCGTAACTGCGGCCACCCTGCGCAGCGCGGCGGAGATTCCCGCGGACGCGGTCACCCTTTCATCCTTGACGACCATCATCGTTAAGGATGATTTCCCCCTCGACTCGCTCGCGCCGGGCCAACTCGCCGCGCTGGTCGACTACGTGCGATTCGGAGGCAATCTGGTCCTCACCGGCGGCTCCACGCCGCCGGCCATTCCGCGGGCCTTGGCCGATCAACTGCCTATTGGGCCGACTGGGCGCATCGTCCCACTACAGACAGGCGCCGCTCTCATTCCGGCTTGGGAACTCGACGCTCCCTCACACGCTTTGGCGCGCAGCGTGGGCGACGTTCCCATCACGGTGACCATCCCAATGGGTGAAGGACACGTGACGTACGTCGCCGTCAATCCGGTTTCACAAGTCGCTCGCTCGCTGCTCTCCATTGACGACTGGAGCTTTGACCTGCTCGGCCGCGGCGACCGACTCTGGCCGACCGCCTCGCTTGCTCACGAGGAAGAACTCTGGCGGATACTCGGCCGAGCGCGCATCGAGAATCGCCCGCCCCTCACACTTGCGGTGACGCTGAGCGCATATGCCGCTTCGGTAATCGCGGCGCTCTGGCTTGCTCGCAGACGTCGAAGAGCGTTTCTTGCAGCCGCCCTATTGATCGGCGCATTTTCCCTTGCAACGGGTTTTGTCGCATCCCGTCACTCGGTCGCAAGTCGCATAGCGTACGCGGAGCTTCAGATCGCACAGGCGATCGGGCCAGGCGTGTTACAGAGCCGTACCTACGGAATCGTTGCATCGGGCTCCCCCGTGCCGATCCCGATACAGGTAAGCTCCACGGCTCCCGCTCCCTTTCCGGCCGGGCCGAGCCGCACCAATGTCGCAGCGAGCGTAACACCCGATGGAATCCGATTTGACGACGTGCGACCCGGACAAACCGTCCGCTTCGTCCACGAAGATTTCGAGCCCCTTTCCATCGTGGCCCGCATCGAGACGGGAATCCGCTCGCAGGTGCGGGTCGAAAACAATGGCGACGCCTCTTTGCACTTTGCGTACATCGTAGGTCGAGATTGGTTTGCCCCGATTGGCACGATCGAAAAAGGAGCTGTCATTTCGACGGAAGTTCCGCGCTCGGTGGAGGGAACCTCGAGCTTTGTCACGCTCAGCCTCCAAAGTCACTTCGAGCGCCTAAGCGCGCACGAGCGGCCGACGAGCCTCGAAGCCAGAATCATCGCGTACGCGGTCGGGCGGGCGCTTGACGATGCGATCTACTCCGGCAGGCGAGACGTGCCGCTCCTCGTCGCACTTACGGAGCCATCAGACGCAGTATGGCTCGAGGGGGCGGGATCCTCGATTCGGCGGCGCGTGATCATCGCCCCATTCCTGGAGGACGTCGGCGGAGGGGTCGGCCATGAGATATAGACAAATCGCAAGCATTTGGTCGACCAACTGGCGTTCACTAGTTCAATCAGGGATATACTGGCGATTTGCGGTCGTTCACCTCGTCGTGACCGGCGCCGCGGTCGCGGTGACATGGCCATCGTCGACCACGTTCGACGCGCCGGCGCTCCCCGTCACGATCAACGCTTTTCTCTATGCCAAGACCGCGCTGCTCGCGTATACCGCCATCGCCCTTGCGGCCGAGAACTTCTCAAACGTCGGCAATCACGGCGCTATCGATTGGGTGTACCACGGGGTCGCGACACCTGCGGAAGTGGTCGTCGCACGCTTCTTGTGGACGGGTTTCGTCATGCTCAGCCTTGCCGGCGTCACCCTGCCCATCGCAATTGCGGCCTACAGCGTGTACCCGATTCCCGCAGCTTCGATGGCGGGCGCCCTCAGCGTGGTGGTTGCGACCCTACTTTGTTACACGGCCGTCGGCCAGGTTATGAGCGCGACTATCTCCGAACGTTCGCTCCGAGTTATTGCGACCGACGGCTTCTTTACTTTGAGCGGCATCATGGCCTTTTTGGCCTCCGGGTGGATCGGCTCGCCTTCCCAGGCACGCTCTGTGATCTTCAACCCGCTTGGCGCCATTCATCACTTTCTCTCCGCCCAAACCGAGCCGCCCTTCACGTTCCCGTGGGCGGCCTGGCTCGCGGCGTATGGGATCGTGCTGGCACTATTCCTCGGACTTGCTTATCGAAAGCTATGGGAGTGGTCGCCTCCGCCCGATTGGGGGCCCGAGCCGTCCTCGAAACCCTACCGCCGACAGGGACCAAAGAGACGAGCAGCGAAACCAAGGGCCGGGGCCCCGCCCGTGGACGGAGGTGAACCCCGCTGACCCCCAGTAGCCTGAGTCACGCGCTCAGACACGTGTCTAAGCGCCATACGATATCACAGCGCTTGCGCGTCGCCGGAACCTCCCTTTCGCTTGCATGGATCGCCGCAAGTTGCTACTACGCCTTCGTACACCTCGTTTGGGGACCGCCGTCGATGATCGGCGCGGCCATTGTTTTCGCGGCAATCGCCGGGTTGTTCGCCTACCGCTCGTACACTGCGCCTGCGACGCAAGGGGCGGTCGCCCGGCTCATCGATCGTCGACTCGAGCTCAAGGACCGCCTGGCTACCGCACTGGAATTTCAAGGGGACGGATCTCCAATTGCGGCATGGCTGATGGAAGACGCCGAGCAGCACGCTCGATTCGTCAAGGCGCGCAACGTCGTCCCGCTGCCCCCTCGCCCCTCGCCCCGAGGCAAGCTTCTTTTGCTCTTGCTCGCTGCATCGACGGCAGTGTGGTTTGTCCCGCTTCCCCAAGGCGTGTTCACCGCTGAAGAGGCGCTGGCTCCGCCGGGAGAAGTCGCTGCGCTGACGGAAGATGAGATCTTTGAGCGAGCGTCGAGGCTCTTCGACGAGGTTCGAACAGTGCAAAGTCCGCAGTTGCAGCGGATCCAACGCGACATTGCCCAGCTTCAGGCGGGTCTGCGCGATCGCTCGCTTCCACGCAACGAGGCGCTCGCCCTCCTCGAACTCTTGGAGCGCAGGGCGAGGTCGGCGCTCGAGGCGCTTCAGGTCGGCATGAGCGCTTCTGATCCAGCCGACCTGGATCGGCTGCAAGACCTTGCGAGCCGGCTGGTCGCTGCCGCCACCCAGGCGCGGGGCGGGAGCGCCCAAACGGCCCGTGAGGCCATTCAGCAATTTCGGCAGCTCAACGCTGATGCGCTCGAGCAAAACCCCGAGCTCGAGCGCCTACTCGACCGGCTTTCAAGTGGCGACCCGCTCGAGATCAGCGACGAGCTGGTAAATGCCGCCAACAGTTTGCGCGAGGCAGCCGACCGGTCGATGCGCTCCCAGTCTGATCGAGCGGAATTAGAAGGCGAAACCGATAACTCGGACATGGGTAGCGGCGGGGGCGATCCTCGCCCCGGGGAGGATGAATCGCCCGCGGGCGAATCGTCGCAAGGCGCCTTTGCTCTTGAGGAGGATGAGTCGGCGGCAGGCGAGGCGTCCGATTCCCTTTCCGCAGGGGAGGCGGCTGATGGAGCCGACCAAGCGGCGGGCGTTCCCGAGGGCTCCGGATCTAAAGGCGGAACGGAGGCAGGGGGCGACCCGGGCGGAGAGTTTATGTCGTCCGAAGCGCTCCGTGAGTTGCACTACCTTTCGAGCGAGATTTTGGACGGTCCGATTCGGACGGGTTCGGTGCAAGCAAATGTGAACATTGCCGGCCAGGGCGGAGAAGCGTTCAGGGTGACGACCTTTGCCGAGGCGCCGTCCATCGACGCTGAGGCAATCGACAGGGAGCAAATACCGCTCGCCTATCGGGAGACCGTCAGGAGGTATTTTCAAAGCCTCGAGCCGTCGAGCGAATAAGCTGCACGGCACGCACATGGCGGGGGGAGATTGAAATGGCGGACAAGGATCAAGTCATCGAACTGCAGGGAAAGATCGATCGGCTGCGCCGAGAAATCGCGAAAGTAATCGTCGGGCAAGAGCATGTTATCGAAGAGACACTCGTCGCCATCTTGTGCGGCGGCCACATCCTGATCGAAGGCGCTCCCGGACTGGGCAAGACTCAGTTGGTGAAAGCGCTGAGCAAGGGCCTTGAGCTCCAGTTTTCCCGCGTACAATTTACGCCGGACCTCATGCCTGCCGACATTTTAGGCACGAATGTCCTCCTGTCAGCGCCCGACGGCGCCGATCGCAGGATCGCCTTTCAAAAGGGCCCGATCTTTGCCAACTTGGTCTTGGCCGACGAGATCAATCGAGCCACGCCAAAGACGCAGTCCGCCCTCCTCGAGGCGATGCAGGAGCGCTCGGTCACCGTAGGCGGCGCCACATATCCGCTCGATCCTCCGTTTTTCGTCATGGCGACGCAGAATCCAATCGAGATGGAGGGCACCTATCCCCTTCCCGAGGCCCAGATCGACCGGTTCTTTTTCAAGGTCCGGGTCGGCGCTCCGACCCGCGAGGAACTGACCGCGATCGTCCAACGGACGACAGGAGAGGCGACCGCCACAGTCCAAACGGTCTTGACCCGCGAGGAACTGCTCGCGTTGCAGGCGCTCGTTCGGGAAGTGCCGATCGCATCGCACGTCCTGAATTACGCGGTCGCGCTCGTTTACAGCACCCACCCCGACAGTTTGGCGGCGGTCAATCGTGAGCTTGCCGGCTACGTCCGCTACGGCGCAAGCCCCCGCGGCGCGCAAAGCCTCGTCTTGGCGGCCAAGGCGCGGGCGCTCCTCGACGGTCGATTCAATGCGTCGACAGAGGACGTGAGCCGCATGGCGCTTCCAGCCTTGCGCCATCGCGTCATCTTGAGTTTTGAAGCCGAGACTGAGGGAGTCGATCCTGAAGAGATCGTCACTTTCCTCGTCGACTCCGTCTTGAAAGAAGCTGCGTCCTGATGGCCGCGCTCCTAAGTCCGAAGCTGCTTAAAACCCTTGCCAGGTTGAGGCTCCACTCCCCAACGTACGTCTCCAGTTCCCACAGGGGTGAAAGTCGCAGCCGCCGCAGGGGCTCGAGCGTAGAGTTCAGCGATTACCGAGAGTACGAGCCGGGCGACGACTTTAGGCATATCGATTGGAACATATACCACCGACTCGACCGCCTCTTCGTTCGCTTGTACACCGAAGAGCAAAGCCGCTCGCTCAACGTCTTGGTCGACACGAGCGAAAGCATGAACTTTGGCAACCCGCCCAAGGTCGAGTACGCGAAGCGCGTCGGGGCCGCGCTCAGTTACGTGGCTCTGTGGAGCGGCGACGAGGCGCGGGTCGGAAGCGCCGCCGCCGCGCTGACGTGGAAGACGCCCAGGTGGCGCGGTAGGCACAGAGCGCCGGCGCTCTTCTCGGCACTCGACAACCTCACGGCGGCAGGACTCACCGATTTGACCGCGGCCATGGTCCATCTTGCCAGATCGAAGCAACCGCCGGGCAATGTAACGGTATTGATCAGCGACCTCCTCGATCCGAACTGGGAATCCGCCTTGAACGCCTTGGCGGGGCTAAGAGGCAGCCCTGTCCTCATCCACCTCCTCGACGCCCCGGACTTGGTCCCTGCGATCGTCGGCGAAGTCGAACTGATCGATAGCGAGACCGGCGAGCGCTTCACCATTTCGGTGGATCCGGCCGTCTTGGATTCATTTCGAACCAAGGCGGCCGAATGGGCGGCGCGCGTTCGGGAGCAGTGCCTCAAACTTGGCATCGGATGCTACCAATTGGACACCTCCTTTGACATCGAGGCCTTCGTGCTCGGGACGCTGAGAGAGGGAGGGCTGATTCGGTGACGTTTGCGCACCCCGGGTGGCTGCTGGCAGGAGGGCTGGCATCACTTGCCATTCTCTTTCTTCACCTATTCCGCCCCCGTAGGCGGACAGTGCGCGTCTCGAGCCTCCTTCTTTGGCGGGACATTCAGCGAGAGGTTGCGCTCAATAAGCGTCGCAAGCGCATCTTGACGACCATCTTGCTGCTGTTGCAAATACTCTTCGTCCTCCTCCTCGCTTTTGCGCTCGCGCGTCCAAGCACGGGCGACGTGCATCGGGGTTATGAAGTCGCGATCGTCGTGGACACATCGGCGAGCATGGGGCTATTTGAACCCGGAGGCACCCGGTTTACCTTGGCCCGCACCCAGATCCAGCGCTACCTGGCCGAAGGAGAAGCCGACCGCTACTCGCTTTGGAGCGCGGGGAACGGCGCCCTCCTTTACGCTGGAACCTCCAAGCACCAGCTCGTGGCAGCGCTCGACCGCCTCCCCGGCCCTGCCGGAGTGAGCGACTGGGATACGACGTTTGCTCGGGTTTCATCGCTTCATTCGGGGGCAGGGCATCTGCACACCGTGATTGCAACCGACGGGGCGATCCCCGCCCAAAGCTTGTCAGGGATCGCAAGTCTCGGATCGGAGGTTGCCGTCATTCGGGTCGGCACACCTCATGGAAACTTGGGAATCACCGGTTTTTCCGCTCGTCCCGTCGGCGAAGATCCCTTTCTCCATGAAGTGCTCGTCACTGTTTCAAACATGAGCGGCCAGATCCAGCAGGCGACCCTCGTCATCGAAAGCGACCGCCCGCCCCTCGTGGGCGCCGGTGATCGCCAAACGATCGTCCTGAGCGAGCGCGCGCTCACGATCCCGCCGAATGAGTCAGAGCGCCTCGTATTCGAGCACCGGTTTCGTTCAAATGAAGTATTGACCGCCCGACTCGACATTTCCGATCTCTTCCCGGCCGACAACCAAGCGACACTCGTTGCCAGCCCTCAGGACGCCATGCGGGCTCTCTTTGTCGGAGGCGCGGGCTACCTGCTCAGGCAAGGTTTTGAGGTGTTTGGCCAGGTCCAGATCAGCGAAGCGCTCAACTTGCCCCCTCCCGACGTGGCCGCCTATTTTGACGTGATGATCTTTTACGACCGCCCGGTCCCCGCGGACTTTAAAGGCGATGCAATCGTCTTCCACTCCGGAATAAACGCGCCGTCCGACGCGCCGCAGCCCGAGGTGAGTTGGTGGAACAAGGCCCACCCGCTCTCCCGTTTCGTGGCCTGGGATGAGATCAACATCGGACCGGCCGAGCCGCTCGCGCTCGCTCCCGGGGAAAGTGTGCTGGTGGAGACGACCCTAGGACCCATCGTCACCGTGAGAAGCGAACCAGAAAGGCGGATCGTGCGGGTCGCGATCCCGCTCGAACGAAGCGATTTCCCCTTTCGCATCAGCTACCCGATCTTTCTTCACAACCTGATCGAGTGGGTAAATCCCCAAGCAGCCTCTCTCGTCCCCACACCAATGCGCCCCGGAACGCTCCCCTCACAGGCCGCGATTGCGCTCGAGCAGGGCGACGGACGCTTGCGCGTCCATGCGTTTGGCGACCAAACTCAATGGATCGAGGTCGACCGGGCGGATGCGATGGAAGTTTGGACTTTTCTTTCCCGTCCTGGCGCGTACATTTGGGAGGCGAACGGACGCACCGGAACGTTTGCGGTGAGTTTGCTCGACTCTGAGGAATCGGACCTCACGCCGCGGCTCGGCGAGTGGGCGGCGCAGGGCAGCGTGCGCTTGAGGAGCGTGGGATCCGAGCGACTCGCGGACGTCGAGCGACGCTACGAGGGTGACCGCGAATCGACCGTGGGCGAGCGCGACGGCCTCGGACCTTGGGGCATCGGCGCAGCGCTCCTTGCGTTGATCGTCTTGGCCGCGGAAGGTTACATTTTTGCTCGCACACATGGTCCGACAAGGCCGGTCGCCACATCTGGGGCGCTCTCCGGCGCGGCGGCCACGGGGCGGGCGAGCGGTCCAAAGGGGGCTTGACGGAAAGGATGCCGCTGCAGTTCGAATCACCTTTTTGGATCGTGGGTCTCCTGGTTTCGGGTTTCGCGTTTTGGAGCTTGCAGCGATACGCACAAGCCTCCTCGACCCGCCTCTCACGCATTCTGCCATTTTTGCGCGCCGCGGCGATCCTCTGCCTCGCGTTTTCGCTCTCCGGGGCCACGTGGATGCGGACGGTGCCGGGCACCGACTTTCACGTCATGCTGGACCGGTCTGCCAGCATTGGCGCAGATGGCCACGCAAGGGCGGAAGCGTTTCTGCAAACCCTGGCGACACGCCTGCGCCCGGAAGATCGCATCGCGCTCTACAGCTTTGGCCGCGAGGTCATCACCGAGCAACCGCTTTCGGCAACGCTGACAAAGGCAACGTTTCAAAGCGCGCCCGACACGACCGCCACCGACATCGAAACAGCGATCCGGACGGCGCTGCTCAGGGCAGATCCGGCGGCGAACTCACGCATCGTGCTCCTCTCCGATGGAGTTCAGACCGTGGGCGACTCCGACGCCGCCGTCACCGCCGCACGAGCCCAGATGACGCCCATCGACGTGCTCCCGCTTGCCGCCATGACTGAAGCCGAGGTAGCCGTAGAACGCCTGCTCGCGCCCGATGCGATCGCTCCCGACGAGCCGTATGCCGTGCGGGCCGTGCTCTCGAGCACCGATCCCACACCAGCCCAGGTGTCGCTCTTTAGAGACGGCGAGATCGTGGCGGCGCGCGATGTTTACCTCACGCCTGGACGCAACGTGATCACCTTGGCCGAGCTTCGCGAGTCATCCGACGACGGTGAAGTGGGAACGGCACTGTTTGAGGTGCGGCTTCAGGCCGAACTCGACACATTCAGGGAAAACAACGTCGGGTACGCCATCGTAGGTCGCCTATCGGAAGCTCCGGTCCTATTGATCTCGCACGACCTGGCCGGCGCGGAAGCGTTCCTTCGCTCCCTCGAAGCCCAGGGCATCTCCGCCGAGGTGTCCACCTTGCGAGACGCCCCACTCGATTTGCCCTCTTTGATCGGCTATCGCGCGGTAGTCCTGGACAATGTACCTGCAGGAGATCTAACGGCGCGCCAATTGGAAAACCTCGCGAGTTTCGTGGAAAACAACGGAGGCGGCCTCCTCGTCACGGGAGGACCGCAAAGCTACGGCCTCGGCGCGTACGACTCCACCCCGCTCGAGCGTGTGCTACCGGTGGCGATGGACGCCCCTCAGAGCGTCATCATGCCGTCGCTTGCGATGATCCTTGTGCTCGACCGCTCGGGCAGTATGGCCGAGACCCAAGGCGCCTACTCCAAACTGGATTTGGCGAAAGAAGCGGCCTTGGGCGTCTTGGACGTCATCCACGCCGACGACCTATTGGGCGTGATCGCCTTTGACTCGCAGGCCAGGTGGGTCGTGCCCGTTCAGGCGGTCGAGAACAGAATCTCATTCGCGGCCTCCATCGCGTCCCTGGCGCCGGAGGGCGGCACCAACCTCGAGCCAGCACTCAAGCTGGCCTCGGCGGCCATCGGCAGTGTGGAGGCGTCGGTAAAGCACGTCATCGTACTCACCGACGGCCGCTCGACGCAGGCCAACTTCGAAGGTCTCACCGCCGAGCTCAGGTCGCACGGCGCGAGCGTCAGCACGGTAGGCATCGGCCGAGACGCCGACCGTGAGCTCCTCGAGCGCATGGCCGAATGGGGTGAAGGCAGATTTTACTACACCGAGGATATTCACGCGATTCCCCAAATATTTGCGACCGAGACCATGATGGTCTCCCGCCCGATTCGCGTCGATCAGAGCTTTGTTCCCGAGTGGGATCAGCGAGCTGATTTTTGGTTTGACGATGCCGTCCTTCCCTCTTTGGGCGGGTATGTGATCACGACGCCCAAAGCGGCTTCCGCCGTCCATCTTAGAGCGCCTGACGGCAGTCCGATCCTCGCGACGTGGCGGTATGGGCTCGGCCGCACTGCGGCGTTTACTTCGAGCCTGGTCGGATCGTGGGCGGAAGATTGGCCGGCGTGGAGCGGGTACCAGGCGTTTTGGGGACAGCTTCTCCGCTGGTTGATGAAGCCGATTCCGACGTCGGGCCTCTTGCCGGAACTGGTGATCGAAGACGGAGAAGGCGTGCTCGCAGTCGACGCGCTCGACGATGAAGGGCGGTACCGCAACTTCCTCAACGTCGTCGGGACAGTACACGGCCCGGATGGGGGGCAACTCCACGTCACGCTCGAGCAGGTCGGCCCCGGGAGGTACGAAGGCAGGTTTCCCACGCCGGTGCAAGGCGCCTACATCGTGACGGTGCACGCTGACCCGGAACCCGGGAGCGCAGAGCCGCTTCAACCGGCCACGACCGGCGCCGTCGTCTCCTACCCGGACGAGTTTCGGATCGCCGATGCGGACCCGAGCCTGCTCTACCGCCTTGCAATCGCAACAGGAGGACACGTCCTCGGCGGCTCGATCGACCCGATCTTTACGCACCCCGCGCCTCGCCAAAGGCCGCGGGCGCTCGATGCGTGGCTGCTGGCGCTCGCGTTTGGTCTCTTTATGACAGATGTCTTATTGAGGTACATTCCCGGACGCGGCCTTGGGGAACACATCAAAGGCCGGCTCTCCGAGGCGCGGGAAACTTGGGAGGCTCGGCCCCTTCCCGAAGACGAGCTGACGAAGCGCCTGGAGGAGCGCCAAAGAGCGCTGGAAGCGCACGCTGTAGGCGACTCCCCCATCGATCAAACCTCTAAGCAACTAGGGGCCGGCCGGTATTTAGCCGGCCGGCGAAAAGACGGCCGCGACGATCGCGACGGCGCGTAGCAAGGCCGACGGTTACGCGCCGAAGAACCGCTCGATCTCTTCCTTGGCGTTCTCCGGACTGTCTGACGCGTGGACGATGTTGAAGGGGTTTTCCAGCGCGAAGTCGCCGCGGATGGTGCCCGGCGCCGCCTTGAAGGGGTCCGTCGCTCCAAGCAGGTTGCGCACGTGCTGCACGGCGCCCGGCCCTTCGAGGACCGCAAAGACGACTGGGCCGGCGGTAATCGCTTCGATCAGTTCCCCAAAAAAGGGCTTGTCCGCGTGATGCCCATAGTGCACCTTGGCGACTTCCTCTTTCACTTCGCCGACCGCGAGGCGGACGATCTTTAGGCCCTTTCGCTCAAATCGGCTCAGCACCTCACCTACGAGACCTCGAGCAACGCCCTCGGGTTTGACGATGATAAATGTCTGTTCCATGCTCTTTCGTTCCTTTCGATTGATAGATTTGCTGGAATGAAGTCGGCGCGCTGCCGGCCGACCCTACGGGCGCTCTGCCGCCGCAACCTCTTGAAAGCTCTCCGCCGCAGCCGAAACGGTCCGCTCCAGATCGTCCTGCGTGTGGGCGGCTGAAATAAACACCGCTTCAAACTGGGACGGCGCCAGATTCACCCCGCGCTGCAGCATCGCCCGGAAGAATCGAGCGTAACGCGCGGTATCCGCCGTGGCTACAGTCTCAAAGTCCCGCACGTCCCCCTCTTTGAAGAACCAGCCGCACAAAGAGCCGGCCTGCGTGACCGTGAGCGCGACGCCTGCTCGTTCCGCTTCGGCCTTGATGTGTCGATTCAGCCAAGCGGCTTTCTCCTCGAGCGCCCGATAGAAGTCGTCTCCGCCCTCCTTCAAGATGTCGAGCGTCGCCTGGCCCGCAGCTACGCAAAGCGGGTTGCCTGAGAGCGTGCCCGCTTGATACACCGGGCCGGCGGGAGCCATTTGGTCCATCAGCTCCCGTGGACCCCCGTACGCTCCGACCGGGAGTCCGCCTCCGATAATCTTGCCGAGGCAGGTGAGATCCGGCGTCACGCCGTAAAGCGCTTGCGCGCCGCCGTAACTCATTCTAAAGCCGGTGATGACCTCGTCAAAGATGAGCAGCGCGCCGTGTTTACGAGTGATCTCCCGCAATCCCTCGAGATAGCCTGGCAAAGGCGGGACAACCGACATGTTCCCGGCCACCGGCTCCACGATGACGGCGGCGATCTCCTCGCCATATTGGTCAAAGAGCGCCTTCACGGCCTCCAAGTCGTTATAAGGCGCCGTGAGGGTCTCCTCGGCCTGCTTTGCCGTGACGCCGGGGCTGCTTGGAACGCCCAAGGTAGCCGCCCCTGAACCCGCCTGGATCAACAGGGCGTCGACATGACCGTGATAACACCCCGTGAACTTCACGGTCATGCTCCGACCCGTGGCAGCCCGGGCGAGCCGCAGCGCCGACATCGTGGCCTCGGTCCCTGAGTTGACAAGGCGCACTTTCTCGATCCCGGGAACGGCCTGGGCAATCGTTTCGGCGAGGCGCACCTCGCCTTCGGTGGGGCCGCCAAAGCTCGAGCCTTTTTCGGCCGCTCGGCGAATCGCCTCGACGACCTTGGGGTGGGCGTGGCCGAGAATGAGCGGGCCGTAGGACGCTATGTAATCGACGTACTCGTTTCCGTCGACGTCAAAGATCTTGCTGCCTTGGGCATGCGAGATGAACGTCGGGTGAGTGTCGACCGCTTTGTACGCGCGAACGGGGCTGTTGACGCCGCCGGGGATGCTCGCTTCGGCGCGCTCGATCAGCTGCTTCGACCGCTCCCTCATTCGCTTAGCCACCTGGCCACTTCCTTCGCATAGTACGTGATCAAGATGTCGGCTCCCGCACGGCGCATGCCGGTCAGGGCCTCCATGACCGCCGACCGCTCGTCGATCCAACCGTTTTGGGCGGCGGCTTTGATCATCGAAACCTCGCCGCTGACGTTATACGCGGCCACCGGCATCTGAAACGTCTCCTTCACCCGCCTGATGACGTCGAGGTATGCAAGGGCGGGCTTGACCATGATGATGTCCGCGCCCTCCTCGATGTCGAGCGTCACTTCTCGAAGCGCCTCCTCGACGTTGGCCGGGTTCATCTGGTAGCTTTGCCGATTTCCCTCTTTGGGAGCCGACCCGGCCGCCTCCCGGAACGGCCCGTAAAACGCGGATGCGTACTTCGCCGAGTAGGCCATGATCCCGACATCCTCAAAGTGATCCTCGTCGAGGGCGGCTCGGATCGCCGCCACGCGCCCGTCCATCATGTCGGATGGCGCCACCATGTCGGCGCCGGCCTGAGCGTGCGAGAGCGCCACCTGCTGGAGAATTTCCAACGTATCGTCATTGTGGACCTGACCGGCCTCGTAGATCCCGCAGTGGCCGTGATCGGTGTACTGACACAGACAAACGTCGGTGATGACGACGAGTTCCGGCGCCGTATGCTTGATCGCCCGTACGGCCCGCTGAACCGTGCCCGCAGGGCTGTGGGCTTCGCTTCCCTCGGGATCTTTGGACTCTGGAATCCCAAAGAGCAGCACCCCGGGAATCTTGAGCTCTGCGATCTCCTTGGCCTGTTCGGGAAGGCGATCAACCGAATACCTAAATACCCCCGGCATCGACGGGATCGCTTCGACCTTGTCGCTGCCCGGCACGACGAACATGGGATAGATTAAGTTCCCTACATCGAGGCGGGTCTCCTGGACCAGCCTTCTCATGTTTTCCGTCTTGCGCGTCCGGCGGAGCCGGTGTACTGGGAACATGGTGAATGCCTCCTTCGCCGGACGCTGTTCCGTCACGTGATGGAACAGCGCCCTTTCGCATCAGTTTCTTCACTGCGGCATGGTAGATGCCGCTGATGACTCATTTATTGTCGATTTCGATTCGCTGCGAAATAAGCTGCCATGACCTCGACTAGGTCGTCCACCGACGCCCTGGCCGCCACGCCTCCGACCTCAAACCCGCGGGCACGAGCCTCCTTTTCGGTCACATTGCCGATGCAAAACGCAGGCGCCCGAGTCGGATCGCCTCCGACCTCTTTGATGATGCGATCGAAATGGCGTACCGTGGAGGGGCTCGTAAACGCAAGCCCGTCCCACCCGCGGGCAAGGAGCGCACGCACATCGCGTGGGGACGGGACAAAGATTTTACTTTCGTACGCGTCAACCCTGGTTACCTTTGCTCCAAGTCGCCGAAGGCCTTCTTCGAGCACGGGGCGTCCCTGGCGCGCCTGGGGCAACAACACCGCTTGTCCGCGCACGCCTCGCTCTCCCATCGCCGCCACGACGCCCTCCGCATCGGTTTGTTGAGGAACGAGCGCGACCGGCACCTGGCGCTCCAAAAGCGCGGCCATCGTCGCCTCCCCCACGGCGGCCACCGACGGTCGATGCCACGTGCCACGATCGAGGCCGAGCGCCGCGTGCCTGTCAAACACGATTCGCACCGCGTTGACGCTGCCAAAAACAACCCAATCAAACAAAGCGAGGTTTTGCAAGGCGGCGTCGAGCGGCGCCCAATCCTTCGGAGGCACGATTTCTAGCACAGGAAAAGCGATCGCCTCCGCTCCAAGTCGCTCGAGGCGCCGGATCAACACACCCGCTTGGTCGAGCGGACGCGTGACCACGATGCGCAGCGAATCGAGCGGCCGCCCGCTCCCCGTCCCATCATTGCGGCTCGCCATCGTCACGACGCTCCCTGGGCGCTGCAAATTTCGCGAGCAAGATGCTGACTTCGTAAAGGACTAGAAGCGGCGCCGCCAACATGAGCTGTGAGATCACATCAGGCGGCGTTAGGGCTGCGGCGACGACGAAGATTGCGAACAAGGCATACTTCCGCTTGGTCACCATTGCTCTGGGACTTATGATTCCAACTCGGGTAAGAATGAGCACGGCGACCGGCAACTCAAAGAGAAATCCAAAAGGGAGCACGAAGCTGATCAGGAAGTTGACGTAGTTTCCGACGGAGATCTCCTGCTGGAGGCCTTCGCCGCCAAAGCTCAAAAAGAATCGGAGGGCGATCGGCAGCACGCCCGCAAACGCAAACAAGCACCCAGCGAGAAAAAGGACGTATGCTCCGGGAATTACCAGGAGAAGCGTCCTTTTTTGCCCCTTGCTCATCCCGGGAGCAAAGAGCGCCCATGCCTGATAGAGAATGAACGGAAGCGCAATGACGAGTCCCAGCGCGAACGCAAGTTTGACCCGAGAGAAGAACGCCTCGGCCGGGCTGAGGAAGACGAGCCCGGTCAGGCCGCCTTCGCCTCGAATCAAGTAATTCATCACAAAACCCGTAAGGGTGAAATAGGAGGCGATCGTGGCGACGACCCAAGCAATGCCGGCGCGAATCAAGCGCAGGCGCAAATAGTCGAGATGATCCAAGACGTTGAACCTTTGAGCCAAGCTCCGGTCCTACCTTTCGACGCGCTGCTGAATCTCAGGTGGCTCTTCGGATGGCGGCCGCTCAAATCTGGGTGCAAGGCGCACCGCCAACTCGTAAAGCAGCGTAAGGGGTATCGCCATGAACAATTGCGATAGCGCATCCGCCGGCGTGAGCGCTCCTGCGATCACAAAGGCAAAAAAAAGCGCGGGCTTGCGAAGCTCCCGCAATCGCTTGGACGTCACGATGCCAACTCGAGCGAGCGCCAGGATCACAATGGGGAGCTGAAAGGCAATCCCAAACGAGAGCGTCGTTCCCAAAAAGAAACCGAGGTGCCGACTTATCACGATCGCCGGGCTCAGGCCCTCCGTGCCAAAGCTCATGAAAAATCGGAGCGAGACAGGATAGACGACCAAAACACCAAATGCAAGCCCCGCTGCAAACAGCGCGGCCCCCGCCCAAACGATCCCCTTGAGCGCGCGCTTTTCGTGGGGAAAGAGCGCCGGAAGCACAAATCGCCACGCTTGATGGAGGATGACGGGCGAACTGATCAAGAGCCCGATCGTGAAGGCGATCTTAAACCTTGTGAAAAACGCCTCGGCCGGAGCGACAAAGATGAGCCGTTCGACATTTTCGCGAAAGAGCGCGATCACGTCGGGCGCCAGCATCCAGCCGTACACCGAGGCCAAGACAAAAGCTGCGAGCGAAATGATCAATCGCACCCGCAGCTCATCGAGGTGTTCGACCAGGGCATGCCCTTCCTCTTCGACCAGCCGGACGAGCGCCCAAGCCGGGCTCTCCTCCACGTCGCTCACGACACCGGAGGTCGGCGTCTCGTCAAGAGCCTTGTCCGCCGCCGGACTCGCCGCCTTTGGACTTGCTGTCCTCAGACTTGGAGTCTCCTCCTGCCCCATTCACATCGTCCTCGATCCCGCTCGAAGCTTTCTTGAATTCGCGCATGCTCTTGCCGATCGCTCTGCCGACGTCCGGCAGCTTTCCCGGCCCAAAAATGATTAATGCCAAAACCAAGATGATGATTAGCTCGGTTGCGCCAAACGGGCCCAACGTCTCATCTCCTCTCCCTCATCCGGTCGGAACACCGCTCGATGTCCCTAACACGGACGCAGCAAACCTCCGTGCCCAAGCTCGACGATGTCGGCACGGGTCAGCCTCTCTCCCGTCAAAACCCGGGGAACGATGTAGTCGAAGGCGGTCGTCTCTTTGAACATCACGCACCCGGGCAGGCCCATCACCGGCACGTCGCCAAGATAGGCGACAAGGTACATATTCCCCGGAAGCACCGGCATGCCATACGACACAATGTGCGCCCCGGTCGCCTTGATGGCGCCGGGCGTCCGATCGTCGGGATCGACGGACATACCGCCGGTGGCAACGATCAGTTGCGCGCCGAGGTCCACAAAGCGGTGAATCTTTGCTACGATCTCGGATTGATCGTCCGGCGCATACGCAACGTCGATGACTTCGCAACCGAGCGCAGAGAACTTCTCTCGTAAGACCGGACCAAATCCATCTTGGATCCTGCCGTGGAACACTTCGTTTCCCGTCACGACGACGCCCACGCGGCGCAAGACAAAGGGAGCTACCTGCAAGATCGGCCCGGCATCGCGGCACACCCCTTCCGCAGCCGCGACTTTCGCCTCTTCGATGACCAGCGGAATCACGCGGGTTCCGGCAACCTGATCGCCCGCGTGAAGAACCGGGTCGTTGTGGCGGCGCGTGACGAGGGTGACTTGGTCGATGCTGTTGATCCGGCGCAGCGCTTCGACGTTTACTTTGAGAACGCCGGGATGCTCCGCCGTCAGCTCGACCTTTCCTTCCGAAGGCTGCGAAAACGAAACGCCGGGCCCAGCCGCCTTGGCGGCGATGCGGGTAGCGGCGTCGTCCTCATGCACCATGCCCTCCTCGGGCTCCCAGACGAAGATGTGGTCCTTGCCGAGCTTGAGCAATTCCTCGATATCTTCAGCCCGTACGATATGCCCTTTCTTAAATGCCGCCTCCTGCACCTCACCCGGAACGATTCGCGTGATGTCGTGGCACAGGACGCTCCCAACCGCATCTTCCACACGAATCTTTTTCAACGGGGAAAGCGCCTCCCTCACCATGTCAATGATCGATCGGTCGATCCCTTAGCAGCGCAACGGCGTGCTCCAATTGATCAAAAATCGCGTCAAGTGACTCGACAACCCCCCGAGTGCTGCCGGGGAGGTTGATGATGAGCGTCCGCCCCCGCGTCCCGGCTATGCCTCTCGAGAGCATGGCTCGCCGGGTCTTTTTTAGCGACTCGAGCCGAATGGCCTCCGCAAAGCCAGGCGCCTCCCGGTCGATCACGCTGCGGGTCGCCTCAGGCGTGACATCTCGGGGCGCGAGCCCGGTTCCGCCCGTCGTAAAGAGGACGTCCACGTCAAAATCGTCCGCCATCGACACGAGCTCGCCTTGGATCAGCTCGATTTCGTCGGGAACGACGCGATAACGCTCTACCGTGCCGCCGTTTCGCTCGACGTACTCGCGGATCGCGGCGCCGCTCTTATCTTCCCGCTCTCCAGCGTGAACGCCGTCGCTCACCGTAATTACGCCGATCCGCATTGGGTTATGCCTCCTACGCCAGGCGGTACCCGAACGAAATTATGTGATGCAATGCGACTAGAAATTGCGGGTGAGCACTGCCTCGACCATTTGGTAAAGGAGGTCTTTGGCCGCGCTGTCCGGGACGCATTCGAGCGCTTTCTTCGCCTCGTCTGCAAAGGACTCCGCTTTTCTGCGGGTGTAATCGAGCGCGCCGTTCTCACGCACCCACGAAAGGAGGCGATCGATGTCGGCCGCAGAAATCGCGTCGCCTTTGGAAATCATCGAGGCCGTCTCTTGCTCGTAGCGTTGATCCCGCAGCAAGTATAAGACAGGAAGTGTGAGGACGCCTGAGCGGACGTCGTGACCGACGGGTTTACCCACGACTTGCTCCGTCGCGCTGACGTCGAGGAGATCGTCGATCACCTGAAAGGCCATGCCGAGGTTGCGCCCGTAATCCCACATCGCCGAGGCGCTCTCCTCGGATGCGCCGACCGCCATGGCGCCCGCCTTGCAGCAGGCGGCAAAGAAGAGCGCCGTCTTCTTTTCGATACGGGAATAGTACTGTTCCTCCGATTGGCGGACATCTCGGAGCGTCGCATGTTGGGCCACTTCCCCCTCACACATGCGGTAGATCATGTCCGACATGACGCGTACGATCGCCAGGTTGCCGGAGTCGACCAGGATGACGAGGGCCTTGGCGAGGAGGGCGTCTCCGGCCAAGACGCTCACGTGATTGCCCCATACTTGGTTGACCGTCTTGTGGCCGCGACGGGTGGTCGCCTTGTCGATCACGTCATCGTGAACCAAGGTCGCCATGTGAATCATCTCAGAAGCAATACCGACGGGTATTGCCGCAGTGACGTCATCGGAGAATAGTCGGGCGGAAAGGAGAGTAAGCACCGGACGGACACGCTTTCCTCCGCTATCCGTGAGGTGGCGGGTCAATCGTTGCGTCTCTGGGGACGCGTCCACGAGTGCGTTGCGAATCCCGTATTCGACGTCGCGCAATGGAGCGCCGACATGGGTGAGTACGTCTTGTGCCAAATTCACTGTTTCACACGCGCCCCTTTGTGCACGCAGCGACCATATCGCCGTCAATCATCGAGGTAGTAGGCCAATCTTTGGAGCTCCAAACTGAGGTCGGCGCTTGCAACGTGGATGCCTTCCGGCAACACGAGTTTGGTTGGAGCAAAGTTCAAAATCGCGCGAATGCCCGCCTGCACCACTTTGTCGGCGACCTCTTGAGCGTGTTGGGCCGGCACGGTGATGATCGCCATCCGGATTCCCAACTTTTTCGCGACGTCCTCAAACGCCTCGAACGGTTGGACCGCGATCCCGTCCACTTTGACGCCATACTTTGCCGGGTCGCTGTCAAATAGAGCGACGATCTCGATTCGAAAGCTGCGGTCCGACTCGAACCTGCTGCGATTGTACCGAGTGAGCGCCTGTCCTAGGCTTCCGACCCCGATCAGTGCGACCCGAATGTTGTCATTCAAATTTAATATTCTGCGGAGCTCGTCTTTTAGGTACGAAATCTCATACCCGACGCCCTGTTTGCCAAACTCACCAAACCACGCCAGGTCCTTTCGTACCAGTGCCGGGCTGACGCCTGCCCTCTCGCCCAACTCCTGAGAGGACATCAGCTTGCGGTCGTCGTCTTCACCGATCTCTTCAAGCACGCGCAAATAGAGCGGAAGGCGACGCACGACGGCGTCCGATATCTTCTTCCAACGCAAGCAGCAAACCTCCCTCTCGAGGGGAATGGTTTATTTTCACGGCGCCACGAAAGCCCGGACGACTTTGTGAACGCTTTCATTATAGGTCACCAGGGAATCCCTCGTCAACGAAGGCGCCTTTTGCGGCGATCTCGGCTCACTTATGGTAGGGCTCGCCGCGCAGGATGGTGCACGCGCGGTAGATCTGCTCGAGAAGAACCACCCGCGCCAAGAGGTGCGGCAAGGTCATCGATGACAGCGAAAGGCACAGGTTCGCCTTTGCCAAAAGTGCAGCATCAAGGCCAAGCGAGCCGCCGATGACAAACGCGAAGTTCGAGACGCCTCTGGTGGCGTGATCACCGATGTAGGCGGCGAACTCCTCCGATGTGAGGCGCCGGCCCCTCACATCGAGCGCAATGACGTGGTCCCGCGCGTCGAGTTTGGCCTTGATTCCCAAAGCCTCTTCGGCGAGGATCCGGTCGCGCGCTTTGGGTGCAGGCTCCTTGACGTAGCGGACCTCAGGCGCTTCGATGAGCGCAACTTGCGCATATGTAGCAATGCGCTTCTCATATTCCCGGGCAAGTTCGCCGAAAGGCCCTCTTGCCTTGCCGGGGCAAACGATCTTTAGTCGCATGCTTGACGGGTTTCTCGCAAGAAAGCCCCAGTACCTCTAATCGAGTACGACCGTGACCCGCATCGCCTTTCCCATGCGCATGATGTCCAGCCGGACGGTCGCCCCCGCGCCCGCCTCTCGGATCATCTGCCTGAACTGGGTCACATCGGCAACTTCCTCCCCGTTCAGCGCGACGATGACGTCCGTCGGCATCAGCCCGGCCCGGGCGGCCGGGGAGCCCGCATCGACCTCTCGCACAAAGACGCCGCGATCTGTGCCAAGCGGCGTCCCGGTCGATCGTTCCACCGCCCGCGCGACGGAAGGCGTCAGCGTGCCCCCCAAGATGCCTAGCCGCGCCGGCCGCCCCGAATTGACGATGTCTTGCGCAACCGCCCTTGCCTCGTTGATCGGAATCGCAAAACCAAGGCCTTGCGCCTCAAAACCGCCCACACTTCGCAATACGGCGGTGTTGATCCCGACGACTCGCCCGTTTCGGTCGACAAGCGGACCGCCGGAATTCCCCGGGTTGATCGCTGCGTCGGTCTGAATGAGGTTGGATAGCACGTCGCCCCCGCCCACGGCAAGCTCGCGGCGAAGGGCGCTCACGATGCCCGTCGTGACGGAGTAATCGAGGCCGAAAGGATTTCCGATGGCGATCACGAGTTGCCCCACCTGGAGCTCATCGGTGGCGATCTCGGCTTGGGGCAAGTTGTCTCCCTCAATCCGCACGACGGCGATGTCCGATTCCGGATAAGCGCCGATCACTTCTCCTTGAAAGATACGTCCGTCGGGCAGCGACACCTCGATTTGATCCGAATCTGCCACTACGTGGTGGTTCGTGATGATAAGTCCCGAGGCATCGACGATGACCCCTGAGCCCAATCCCTCCTCTTCGATCGGCACGCGCCCGAAGAGGCTATCCATGAACGAGCGGTGGGTCACGGACAATTTCACCACTGCGGGGCCGACGCGCTCGACCGCCCGGATGATGGCGCTTTCGTCTGCTACGGCAGGGTCCGAGCCGTCGGCCACCAGCCGTCCGTCGGGAGCCCGCATTCCGGATATGAGTGGAGGAACATTTCCCGGCCGTCCGCCAAATGGCAGGCCGATGGCAAACCCAAGAACCAAACCGACCAACAAAGCGATGAGCGCAATGCGGACCTTTTCGATGCGACGCCTGGGCACGGCTGACTAGCCCCCTTGTTGTCGAAAAGCCGCCGATTGCAGGAACTGCAGGTACGGGCAGCCTTTTAGGGGTAGTCTCTCCTCAGATGGGCCTCACATACGAGCATGCTGCATCACACACGGGGCTGGCGCAACACGATCTGCACGAACAGCTCATGAATGCGGTCATCATCGGTCAACTCGGGATGAAACGACGAGGCGAGGAGATTGCCTTGGCGTGCAAAGACCGGTGTATCGCCGACGCGCGCCAATACCTGTACGCCGTCCCCCGTTCGGTCGATGAAAGGCGCCCTGATAAAAACGGCGCGAAAAGGCGCTCCGCCGATTTCCGGGATCTCGAGGTCCGCCTCGAAACTGTCGACTTGGCGCCCCGATGCGTTGCGAGTCACTGCAAGATCCATCAAGCCCAAGTGCGCCGGCTCGCCGCCGGTGATCTCCTTGGCCATGAGAATCATCCCGGCGCACGTTCCATAGATCGGCATGCCCTGATCGGCCCGCTCTTTGATCGCTCGGTCGATCCCGTACTTCTTGGTCAACTTGCCGAGCGTCGTGCTCTCCCCGCCGGGGAGGATCAATCCGTCCACTTCATAGACTTGTTCAGCCCTGCGAACGGCCGTAGCCTCGACCTTCATGCGCCTGAGCGAGCGCATGTGCTCGTCTACGGAACCCTGCAGGGCTAGGACTCCGATTTTCATTGGTCCCACGCCCCTTTTACAAAAAAGGGACCGCCATCGATGGGCAGTCCCTCTCGGTCTACGCTGTCTTTTAGGCCGTCTCGGCTCCCGCCGTCGATCTTACCTTGCCTTTTGTTTGCATTGATAAGCCTCGCGCTTACCAGCCGCGGCTTGCAAGACGCTCCTCTTCGGGCACGCCGCCGACGTGCATGCCCCTCATCGCTTCGCCGATCCCCTTGGAGACCCGGGCAAGCAACTCGGGGTCCTGGTAGTTGGCCACTGCTTCGACAACGGCCTTCGCACGTGCCTCGGGATTGTCCGATTTAAAGATGCCGGACCCGACGAAGACACCTTCCGCGCCGAGCTGCATCATCAACGCGGCATCCGCAGGCGTCGCGACTCCGCCGGCCGCGAAGTTGACGACGGGGAGCTTGCCCGTCTCGTGCACCACTCGGACCAGGTCGTACGGTGCGTTGAGCTCCTTGGCGATCGCCATGAGCTCCTCTTCGGGAGCGTTGTGCACCCAGCGAATCTCGTCCATCACTTTGCGGATGTGGCGAACGGCCTCGACGATATCGCCCGTTCCGGCCTCGCCCTTGGTGCGGATCATCGCCGCGCCTTCGCCGATGCGCCGCAAAGCCTCGCCCAAGTTGCGAGCGCCGCAGACGAAAGGCGCCTTAAACTTGTGTTTGTCGATATGATAAGCCTCATCGGCGGGCGTGAGGACCTCGCTCTCGTCGATGAAATCGACGCCCATCGCCTCGAGGATCTGGGCCTCGACGAAGTGGCCGATGCGCGCCTTGGCCATCACCGGAATCGTCACGGCCTCCATGATGCGTTCGATCACTTCCGGATCCGCCATGCGGGCGACGCCGCCGGCGGCGCGGATGTCTGCCGGCACGCGCTCGAGCG
>CAYRIY010000019.1:0-8035 GCA_964424335.1 uncultured Clostridia bacterium | reverse complement strand
CGTCGTGACGTCCATGATGACGCCGCCCTTCAACATTTCCGCCAATCCTTCTTTTACTCGAGTCGTTCCTTTATCTGCCATATGTTACCGCCTCCTCATGCGCTGGGAACAATCGAAGCCAAACTACGCCTTGCGATCAACTTCCTCGTGCGCGATTATAACAGTTTGGCTTGTGTAGCGCCATACTTTGGCTTAGCGCGGCGCGGTCACGTGCACGCCTTCCGGACTGCACGCTCGTACTCCTCGATCAATGAACGCGCGGTCCCGGTAACTCCGGGAAGCGGGGCTCCATCCAGCTCCATGGCGGGGCGGACGCCCCAGAGCGAGTTGGTGAGGAGCAGCGATCCTCCATTTAAGATCTCCTCGCGCGAAACCGGCCGCTCCTCGACCCGCACGCCTGCAGCGCGTGCCAACTCGATCAGCGTCTGCCTTGCAATCCCGGCCAGGATGCCGCTCGTGATCGCAGGCGTTGCGAGCGTGTCGCCAAACACGGCAAATACATTTGTCTTCGCGCCCTCGGCGAGACTCCCACCCGCGTCGACCAGGAGCGCTTCATCAGCCCCGCGCTGCGCCGCAAACCGTTCGGCGAACGAGTAGGCCACCCTGCTGCCTGACTTTGGCGCCGGTACACCGTCCACGTACGTCCACGGCACCCGCACGTCGGTCGTTACGACGCGGGCGGGAAGCTCTGGCGGATCGTAGGGCACGATGGTCACAATCGTCTCAGGCCTTTGGTCCGCACGCGGCCAAAGGGCGGTCAGCCGCAGGCGGCCATAGCCCTGGCGCTGCGATTTAAAGTGGCTCGCAGCAAGCCGCACCCAAGCGGACAAGGTTTCGACACCGGGTCCGAGGGTCCATCCGAGTCGCTTGGCGGAACCGAGCATGCGATCGAGGTGCGCCTCGAGCCGAAAGAGCCCGTCCTCTCCGTACGGACGTACCAGCATCGTCTCAAACAGGCTATGGCCAAAGCAGATCGCTTCGGCTGCCACGTCTAGGGTGACCGTCGGGACCGCAAGGAGCTCTCCGTCCTTCAAGACGATACGGCCTTCCACAATGGTCGCCCCCCGCTTCTCATTTCCTCGCCTTGGCTAGCGCCTTGGCGATTCCCATGCCTTTGACGATCGTCTCCTGATACTCGCTTTCCGGATCGGAATCGGCGACGATGCCGCCACCGACGTGGAAATAAGCTCTTTGGTTTGCGATCACGACCGTTCGGATCGCGATGTTGAGGTCGATCTGGTTGCCGATGCCCATATACCCGATCGACCCCGTGTAGATGCCACGGGCAACGGGTTCCAGCTCATCGATGATCTCCATTGCCCGCACCTTTGGGGCTCCGGTGATCGACCCTCCCGGAAAGCACAACCGTATGCATTCGACGATCGAAACATCAGGTTTCGGCTCCCCCGCCACCGTGCTCACCAGGTGCCAGACCGTCGGGTGCGCCTCACATTTCATCAGCTCCGGCACGCGCACGGAGCCAAACTTACAAAACCGCCCGAGGTCGTTTCGTTCAAGGTCGACGATCATGATGTGCTCCGCCGCATCCTTGGCGCTTGCCTCAAGTTCGGCCCTCAGCCGTTGATCGGAGGCGTCGTCCGCTCCCCGAGGCCGAGTCCCCTTGATCGGGGACGTCCGTACGGTCACGCCGTCGTATGCAAAGAAGCGCTCGGGTGAGACGCTTACGACGCACCAATCGCCTCCGTTGATGTAGGCGCCGAACGGGGCCGGATTGGTCCTTTGCAGCGTGCGAAAAACTCGGTGCGGGCTCGAAGTGAGCGGAACCGAAAAGCGCTGCGTGACATTGACCTGGTACACATCGCCCGCGGCAATGTACTCCTTGGCCCGCTCCACGCTGCGGATGTAGGAAGCCTTGTCCGTCGAGGGCTCAGCAAAGCTGCCCTCGGACGATTCGTCGGATCCGTCCGCCAGCGTCGGCAGACCGCGCTCGATCGGCGTGGACGTTTGCCCGCGTTCGCCGGTCAACCGGGCTACGGCGCATTCAAGGCGCTCGGCCGCCCGCAAACTTTGCTCCCTGCCGCTTTCCGGCAAACCGGTGGAGACAACGAAAACTTTGCCCGTCAAGTGATCGAGGGCGTAGATGACATCAAAAAATGCAAAGTGCATGTCGGGCAGGCCTACGTCGTCCTCGATTCGCTCGGGAACCTTTTCCACGAATCGCCTGAGGCCGTACCCCAAAAACCCGACAGCGCCGCCTTGAAATCGAAACGGCAGATCTGGGCGGCTTGGGAGACTCTCGATTTTTTGGTACTCGCTCTCGAGCAACGCAAAGGGATCTCCCGGCAAATCGTAGACAAGCGCGCCTTTGCGCTCGTCCGGAGCCGACACGAGGTCCAGCGTGCCAAGGCGCCTGCCTTTAGCGCCGATCACCCGATAAGGATCGAGCCCGAGAAACGAAAATCGTCCGTCGCCTTCCAAATCCCAGCCGCCCTCGAGCCGGGCGACGTACGGGATTCCCGCCCATTTGTCAAACAGCGCCTCAAACGCGTTTGAAGCATCCAAAACCTCAACCAACGGCAATGCCATATCCGTCAATCGCCTCGTCTCCTCGATTCAAAAGAGGGCGCTCGATTGGGACTTCATCACATGCTTCGAGGTGATACTAAGGCATGTTCCATGCCAAGTCAATCCAGCAAGCAGGAGCCAATTTCCTTCTGACACCTTGCGCCAGAATGCGATGGGGGAATGATCGTGGAGGACGCCCGAGGGCCCGAATCCGAGTTTGAGCGCCGAATCCGGGAACAAACAGCGTACCGAGATGCAAAGCGCGAGGCCAAGTTGCTGAAAGCGGGCGACCTCGATGCGCATCCGTGGGTACGTCATGCTCGCAAGTCGCGAGAACGATCCGATCACTGGCCGGAAGCTGAAGAGGCAACGGGGCAAAGCGGTGCGGGAACCGCCAAGAGTCGGAGCGTAGGCCTTTATCTCCTTTTGGGCGCCGCCGCCCTCTTGCCGTTCCTGATCATGGCCTTGTCCCAACCTCCCGCTTCGGCGCCACAGGCATCGACCGGTCCCATTGCGATCACCATCTGGCACGGCCTCGCGGACGAGAGCGAACGCGCCCGCTTGAACGAATCGGCCGCAGCCCTGACGACCGAAGAAATCGTTTTTGACATTGTGAGAACAGACGACCTGTCCCGGTCGATCCAAATCGCCGTGTTGCAATCGAGGCTGCCCGACATCGCGATCGTCGACGGCGCGACTGCCGAATTGCTGCGCGCGGGCGGTCGACTCATCAACGGGGACGCCGAGGAGGCGGCCGGGTTCTTTCCCCTCGCCCTGCCGCAGCCTTGGTCTCGGCCCCTCGTCCTCATTGCCCTTGCCACGGACAGGTCTCCGGAGGAGATCCGTCTCATTCTGTCGACGGCCGAGGCCCTCCATCGACTTCTTTGGAGCGAATCCCCGGTTGCTCCTGAATCTCGACCATGAGCCGGCACACCTGGTTGTCGAGGAGCGTGATTTCCTCGCGGCACGCTTTCACTCTGGCTCGCAACGTCTCGATCTCCCGCAAGAGCCACATGTTCGAAACGAGCAGCACCGCGAGGCACGCGGCGACCGTAAGTATGAGCACGCTTCGACCTCCGAAGTGGACGTTCGAAACAAACCGGGGGCCAAAAAGTCGAAAAGGCGCATGAAATGCGCTATTACTTTATGCCCCGGCGGAGGTCGAGATGTTTGAGGAGCCGACTCGGCCCAGGGGGCGATGTCAACGGCCGAGCCGCATCATGCGAATGATCTGTTCTCCGAGAAACTCGAGGGCTGCGTTGGTTTCTACGAACGCTTCTTCGAGGGACATGGGGCGCAACGTGCAACTGAAGACCGCGTCGATCCCCTGATCGTAGAGGTTGCGGGCGCTGGTCGACACAGCGCCTCCAATTGCCACGACCGGGACGCCAAACTCTTTCGCCGCCCGAGCAACGCCGACGGGCACCTTGCCGTAGGCCGTCTGATCGTCGATCGCGCCCTCGCCGGTAATGACGAGATCTGCGCCTTGGACCCGCTCATGAAATCGCACGGCATCGAGCACGATGCGAATGCCCGGCTCGAGCGATGCTCCAAGGAAGGCAACCAGCCCTCCGCCCAGCCCACCGGCAGCGCCCGCTCCGGGAAGGTCGGCGACGTCGACGCCCAGGCTCTCCATTACGACGCCGGCAAAATGCCTCAAGCTTTGGTCGAGCATCTCGACCTGCTGCGGCGTGGCCCCTTTTTGAGGGCCGTAGACGGCGCTCGCGCCCTTTGGGCCCACCAACGGGTTGTCCACGTCGCAAGCGACGACAAATTTCGTCCGGGCCACTCTCTTGTCCAAGCCGCGCATGTCGACCGAGCGCGTATGGATCAACGCGCCCCCACCGGGGCCGATCTCATGTCCATCCTTGTCCTTGAGCGATACGCCAAGCGCCTGGGCCATCCCCGCGCCGCCGTCATTGGTGGCGCTCCCGCCGATCCCAACGATCACCTCTTGGCATCCCTCGTCAAGGGCGGCGACAATCAGCTCGCCCGTGCCGCGCGTCGTCGTGATCATCGGATCGCGGCGGTCCACAGGCACGAGCGGGAGACCTGAAGCCGCGGCCATTTCGACCACGGCAGTCTTTTGGTCACCCAAGATCCCAAAGAAAGCGTCGACGGGTTCACCGAGCGGTCCCGTCACTCTCCTCTCGACGATGCGGCCTCCGGTGGCCGTAACAAGGGCGTGAACAGTCCCTTCGCCCCCGTCCGCGATGGGCACTCGCTCGATGACGGCATCGGGCAACGCCTTTCGAACTCCCGCCTCGATCGCCAAGGCGACCTCGACGGCCGTAAGACTCCCTTTAAACGAGTCAGGAGCAATCAAGACTTTCATCGCCAAAGCGGTCACCTCGGAACAAATATAGAAATGGTGCCGACCAAGGAGCAAGTCGACACCATTCTCAAAACGAATCCAAATTTGCGAGCACCGGAAACAGACTCGGACAACCCCGTAATCCGCCGAGACTATTCCCGTTCTTCTGCTTTTTTAGGGCTCTCGTCTTCCAAGGGGACCGGCGAGTCAAACTCCACGACCTTGCCCGATGGGAAGATAAGTTTGGCAATCCGGCGACCCTTCCACACGATCTTGACCTCGTCGCCGCCGTGCGATGGCCATGGACCCACGTGGTCCAAGCGTATGGCCACTGGCGTTCACTCCCAACCCAGACTCCCCGAACCCGTCGCATCTACCAGCAACCAATGAATCAGCGAGATTATACCAAACACGATCCCGCCATGTCAAAATATATTCACACCACGTTTTTCTGTGCGCGAAAAACGCTCACCTTGTGTGAAAATACTCCGTGCTATGCTAGGACCAAATGGGATGGACATGAAAATGGTGCGCCTAGCAGGACTCGAACCTGCGCACCCGGCTCCGGAGGCCGGCGCTCTGATCCGCTGAGCTATAGGCGCACGTCAATACAACCAAATTTGAGATTGCCGGATCATTATATCAAACCGAACGTACTTGTGCAAACAGTTTGGGACCCGCCTTTCACACATCACTCCTCGGCATACCACTTCGTCGGCTCTTTCATTTGAATAAAAAGCTCTCCTTGCGTATCGAGGATGGCGCAGAAGACGTCTCGAACGTCTTGAATCCCCCTTTTCTTGAGCTCACTTTGAAGCCACGACAGGTCTAGGCCGCACTGATCGAGGTGGGCATAGAACACCTCCCCGTCGACGATCAAAGTGTACGGCAATCCTTCATAGTGGGTCGGCAGCTTCAAGTCTTTCGCGGCAAGCGGGCGGCTTTGCGACTTGGGAATCACCGATAGGTTGCCGTCAGTCTCGAGGACGGCGACTTCGACGTCGGCGATGTCCGAATACCCCGCTCGCCGGAGCTGCTCGAGCACGTCGTGGACCGTATATCGTACGCTCCGCATCTCCTGAGGGACAAACTTCCCGTCCTTGATGACGATATTGGGTTTGCCGTTGATGAGCTCCCTCCACCAGGTGTTTCTAAGGCTAAGGCCCGACAGGACGAGGCCGAGCAGCATGATCGTGGCGATCGGAATCGCTCCGACCAAAATCGGCATCTCGGGATCTTGAATCGGGATCGCCGCCAGCTCCGCCATCATGATCGTCACGGCAAGATCGATCGGCGCAAGTCCGCCAATCTCTCGCTTTCCCATGATGCGCAACATGATCAGGAGGAAGAAGTAGAAGAAGATGGTGCGTACGAATGCAGTAAACAGCACTGGTCCGTCCCTCCTAAATGGCTGTGGGCTTAGCGGCGGACTGATTGATCGCCGGGAATCGTCTTGATTAGGTTTCCCTCGGAGGGCGTGGGATAATCTAAAAGCGGGTAGTGAGGAAGTACCGTTCAAAAGCAGCTTTCGCGAGGTGTGGTATTCGGCCGGGAAACGCCATCGTAAACGTCATCGGGCCTTGGCCGGGAGACTCCTTGCGATACGCGAAAAGTCCCCGCCCTGCGCCTAACTCCATGATGCAAACGACGTGAGACTTGTATCGCTTTTCCGCCGCTTTGCCCTTGCCGAGGATCTGCATTGCGAGGTTGTGCGCGGCGACGTGCGCCTGCAACTCGGCCATCCTGCCGGACTTTGGGCCCTTGAACGCAACCCCGTCGCCCACGGCGTACACGTTGGGATACTCCGGGTTTTGCATATTCCGACCGACCCGCACGAATCCGTGTCGGTCGGTGAGCCCCTTTGAACTCAGCAGAGCGTCCGTCCCCCGGTAGGGCGGCGCCGCATAGATCAAATCCCCGTGCAGCTTCTCTCCGCTACTTAGCTCGATCTCTCGGTCTTTTACCGACTCCACCGCTTGTTTGAGATACAGCCGAATGCCGGCATTGCGCATTTCCCGCTCGACGTGCCGAGCGGCCTTCGGTCCAGCAATCGCAAACGGGGCCTCTTGGTGCGTGATAAAGTGAATGCGCGACTTTGACCGCAACCCTTTTTGCCTAAGCCATGTATCTAGCCCGAGCGCGACTTCGTAGATCGGGCACGGGACGACGCTCCCCTGCACCTCGACGAGGATGATGTCGCCGCCGATGAAGGACTCGAGTTTCCTCCTAGCCCGAACGGCGTCATCGAGCCACAAGATGCACTCGGTGTGGCGGTCGAGTCCGGGGACGGCGTCACGTTCGAGGTGCGCTCCCAGCGCAGTGACGAGGTAGTCGTACGGCACTCTGCCTCTCGTCGTCCATACGACTTGGGCCGCCGGGTCGATGCTCTCGACGGTCGCTTGAAGGTAGCGGATTCCTCTTTTGGCAAGACCTTTTGTAAAATCGGCCGTGATCTCCGAGGGCTCCTTGACGCCTAACGCCACCCACGGCAAGGAAGGGCGAAAGACAAAAATGCTCGAGTTGCTAATCAGGACGACCTCGTGCTTAGAGGGGAGAATCCTCCTTAGATCATACGCGGCGGTAATCCCGCCAAAACTGCTGCCAAGCACGACAATTCGCTGCATCTTTGCCGCTCCCCCACGAGTCAACGACATGCGCGCATCCAAGGTTAGTCTGCTTGGAAGCGACTCGTGCTACACGGTTTGGAAAATGAGTGGGCCTGGCAATTTCTCCGGCTTGACTCGCGCCCGTGCCTTGCATATACTAGAAATGCTTAATCAAGAGCTTCACCTCATGGAACGGAATTACGGGCGGATGTAGCTCAGTTGGTAGAGCATCAGCTTCCCAAGCTGAGGGCCGCGGGTTCGAGCCCCGTCATCCGCTCCATTAGTTTGCCCAAAGTTAATATGCTGGCGTAGCTCAGTCGGTAGAGCGGCTCACTCGTAATGAGCAGGTCACCGGTTCAAGTCCGGTCGCCAGCTCCACGCAAAACACCGAAAAGCCCGTAGTTGCGCAGGTTTGCGGCTACGGGCTTTCACTTTGTCACCGTCGCGAAAATCGCCGCCGGCGGCCCAAAATCGAGGTCGTAACTAACACACAACTAACACTCTCTTCGCCGCCTCCCCCGAACACAAACCGAACAAAATGTAAAATATCCATCTCCCCTATTGACGTCATGGCGTCATGATGGTATAG
>CAYRIY010000018.1:11457-45850 GCA_964424335.1 uncultured Clostridia bacterium | reverse complement strand
AACCCCTGGCCTCTGCGATGCGAACGCAGCGCTCTCCCAACTGAGCTACAGGCCCGAGACCAGACTTCATTATACACGAGTCTGGCGACCATGCCAAGCCCCTATTCGCACCTTCAGCACAAAAATATCTGGAGCAGTGTTGATTGCTCGCCAGAGCCGAGCATCATCTTTTCGAAGTTTGGGCAACCTAACGAGCCGGGACTCTTCTTTGCAGGAACACTTGGCATGGGTCCCAAGTTTGACTCGGAGGGCGAAAAGGAGACATGGCTCCCGTGGAGCTTGAAATCAAGACGTTCCCCATCACCGTCCCGCTCCTTGGTCAAGCGAGCCTCCGCTTTTTTCAGCCTCCTCCCCAGGAGCAATTGAGCGAGGAGCGCCGGATCAACGACGCATTCCCCGTTCAGTACTCCCTGTCTCGTGTCATGGAGATCGCAGAGGCGCTCGCAGCAAACAACCTCCCGGGCGTCGACTGGTTTCGCCTCTTTTACGAGGGGGAATCGCTCTCAGCGCAGATGGCCGGAGCGAACGATCTGATCGCCCCCCGCCATTTGGCAGAGTTGTGGCGGCGCATCGGCGTGATTCCATACCCCCATCAGCTCGAGGCGGCACGGCGCATCCTCTTTGAAATGGGTGGGCGTGCGATCTTGGCCGACGAAGTCGGACTTGGAAAGACGATCGAAGCGGGCCTCGTCATGAAGGAGTGCTTTTTGCGCGGGCTAGCGGAGCGGGTGTTGATTCTCACCCCCGCGAGCCTTTGCTGGCAATGGTTTTCGGAGTTGAAAGAGAAGTTCGACCTGCCCTGCACCATGCAACGGAGCCAGTACGACTGGGAACGCTCCCGGATCATCATCGCATCCATCGACACTGCCAAGAGGAGCCCACACCGTGAGATCATAGCAGGACTCAATTTCGACCTTTTGGTCGTCGACGAGGCTCACAAGCTCAAAAATGAGAAGACCACAAACTACAAGTTCGTCAATTCCATCAAGCGCAAGTTTTGCCTTATGCTGACCGCCACGCCGATGCAAAACGACCTCAAAGAGTTGTACAACTTGATCGAGCTGATCCGGCCCGGCCAACTTGGCACGTACCGGGAGTTCAAGCGTGAGTTTGTCCACGACATGCGCACGCCAAAGGATACGAAGCGACTCAAAGACCTGCTCTCCAAAGTCATAATCCGCAATCGGCGAGGAAGCGGCACGGTGGAGTTTACGTCAAGGCGCGTCGAATCCGTGCCCATTCAACTCTCCCCAGGCGAGCGGCGCCTCTACGACGAGGTGACGCAGTTCGTCCGCGACGAGTACCGCCGCGCCAAAGGAGTGGCGAAAAACGTACTGCCGTTGATCACGCTCCAGCGCGAGGTATGTTCCAGCTCGATTGCAGCCGCCGTCACGCTCGAGAAGATGATGTTCCAAGCCACATCGCCCTACATGCAGGAACGACTCGGGGCCCTAAGAGACCTTGCGCTCGCAACCGAGACCAACAGCAAGGCGGACGTGCTCGAAAAATTCGTCCGCGAGGTTGACGACAAAGTGATCGTGTTCACGGAGTACCGCGCGACGCAGCAGTTCTTACGCTGGCGGCTGGAAAGGGCCGGCATTTCCACCCTTGGATTTGACGGGTCCCTGTCCGCATCCCGGAAAGGCTGGATTCGCGAGCTCTTTAGAAACCAATACCAAGTGCTGGTGAGCACGGAATCGGGCGGCGAGGGTCTAAACTTCCAATTTTGCTGTCGCGTGGTCAATTACGATCTCCCGTGGAACCCCATGCGGCTCGAACAGCGAATCGGCCGCGTCCATCGGCTTGGACAAGATCGAGACGTGCACATTTACAACCTCGCGACGCAAGACTCGATCGAGGAGCACATTCTCTACCTCCTTTACGAGAAGATCAACATGTTTCAATCAATTTTGGGCGAGCTCGACACGATCTTGACGCGCATTCGCATCAAAGGATCGCTCGAGCAGCATTTGACGGACATACTGATGAGTTCTGAATCCGAAGATGAAGTGCGCCGACGCCTCGATGAGCTTGCGGAGACGATCCTGCTCGCGAAAGATGAAGCAAAAGCCGATCCCACCTTGGATCGTCTGCTCCTGTGGTAAGTCGCCCGCACGTCTAGGATCAAGGAGCAATCGACGCATGCTGAAGGTCCGACGAAACCAAGTGAGACGACTCGTCCTCGCGTACTTCGAACGGCTGGGCGCCCAGATCGAAGATATGGGCGGAGATCTTTATCGGGTAGAGATGACGCCCGAGCAATCAAGCGAGCTCGAAGGAGGTTGGACGGCGCCGCCTAGCCCGTGGTCATATAATGCTCCGACACAGATCACCTACTATTTCACCTTCACCCCCGAGGTCGCCGAAGCTAGAGACGATGCGGAACTGATCGGGCTTGGCTCGCATCGATTCCAGCAGGTGATCCAATCGATCCGAAAACTCGGCGGGGTGACCCGCGCCTGGCTCCCCGCTCCCGCAAACCGATTCGCTCATCCTACCCGCGCCACCGTCTCGTACCGGCCGTTTTACCTGTTCACACTCAGGCTGGATTTCGTCAACACGCCTAAACCAAGTGAAGTCTCGCGCGTCGCCGTGGACAGGGTCGACCAAATCGCGCTCACTCAAATTGCGGAGCTCCTATGCGACCTGCCGCTCGAAAGCGGCACCCCACGAGGAACCGGCAGCGCCTCCATCGAACCCGCCACGATCGATTTCGAGCGCTCCTTTCAACTCGCCTACGAACGGGTGCTGCAAATGCTGGAAGGAATGGAGAACGACTGGGCCTATCGCGCGCAAGCCGCGATCGATCAGGAGCGGCAGAGGTTGACTGAGTACTTCGACATGCGCGAGCAAGACGGCGAGGACATAAGTGAGGAACGGGAGCGGCGGTTGCTCGAGCTCGAGTCGACCCGCCCAAGGGTAATCGTGAGGGTCCAGGGGGCATCCGAACTGTACCTTCCCGTAGCATGGGAAGAGGGCTCCCCCCGTCTTTTAGTCTTTGAAACAGCGGGCTACCGGAGCGCTCCTCTTCCCTGACGCAGGTACTGGTCTTTCTTTTCTCGGTAGTGGCGAATGCCCTCCGCCATGCGGGCAAACTCGCCTTCGGTGAGTGGGCGCACGGGCCTGGCGGGAGATCCGAGCGCAAGCCAGCCGGCCGGAATCTCACGGCCCTCCGGAACGAGCGCGCCGGCAGCAACGAGCGCCCGCTCGCCGATCACCGCGCCGGAAAGGACGATCGCGCCCATTCCGATCAGCGCGCCATCGCCCACTACGGCGCCGTGAACGATGGCGCCGTGGCCGATCGTGACGTCGCTGCCAACGTTACATGGCTGGCCTGCGTCGGTGTGGAGTATTGCCCCGTCTTGCACATTGGACCCGGCGCCGATGCGGATCGGTTCGAGGTCGCCGCGCAGCACCGCGTTGAACCAAATGCTCACGTCGTCCTCGAGGGTAACCGCCCCAATTACCTTGGCCCCATCGGCAATAAAGAGTCGTTTGCCGAGCACGGGCTCTATTCCATTGAACGATTGCACGGCGCTCTTCATGGCGAGTGCGCCTCCTTTGTAGGTTTCGCCTTCGTTATCGGCCGAGGCGCTTTAGGGTAGGGTCGCCCGCGGCCTTGAGCCGCTGCATCTGCTTTCTAAGGCGCATTTCGAGCTTTTCGGGGAGCGGCTCGCTTGGAGGGCGCTCGACATGCTGCTCATGGACGTCACGTTCAAGGTTCATGTAGCCCGGTGGCAATTTCGGCACGTACGCCTCCCGACCGAGGAGCGCGTGGAGGATGACCAGCGCTGCCTCCTTGTCGGGAATCGCGCCCTTGCCCTCCCCGTCGGTCTCCCCTTGCGAGAAGGGCGGAATCGGCGAGCCGACGCACGACGGACAGCCGTCCTTGCACAGGCAACCGTGAATGAGGTCACAACTCGCCTCGAGGATCTCTTCGATGAGTTCGTACGCCTTGTGGGCAAAGCCGACGCCGCCCGGATATCGGTCGAAGATAAAGAGCGTAGGCGCCCCGGTGTTGCTCGAGTCAACGACCGTGCCGATGTCGTGGGGATCGCACATGGCAAAGAGAGGCAACACTTCGCCGACGACGTTTGCGAGTCCAAGCATGCCGTCAGCCGGCGAGCGCCCGAACGATCGCGTGGCATGAAACGCCCCGACAGGCGGCATGAGCCACATTCCCGCGCTTTCCAAAGGCACGGGCGGCAAGTCGATCTTGCCGAAGCCGATGCTGTCCTTGTCGTAAAACTTGATCTTCTTGAACATGTACGTGATGAAGGTGACGCTTACATCGCCAAAGCCGAGTCTTGCGCCTTGCCACTCCTTTTCCATCTGCACTTCGTCGATGCGGATGCGCCGGTCCGTGATCGCTTGGGTGTAGTAGTCGAGGTCGGCGCGGTGAACGTAGGCGACCCGCTCATCGAGGTTGAGCTCCGATACGAAGTGAGGCTCGCCAAGGTGCAGGTAGACGGCCTCGGTGTGCAACTGCATGAATGCCGACAGCTCGTCGGTGCTTCCGATCACCTGGTTTTTTCCCTCGGTTGTGTCGACGATGGTATACGTATTGTCGGTGCTGTTCCTGAGCGAAAAGTCGTTTGAAGGGTATCCCCTGCCGGTCCAGTACCAGCGATCGTGTCTGAGCACGATCTGCTGGTCCTCGGCGAGAAGATCGAGGAGCGCAGGCGCGGCGGCGCCGAATGCTTGCTCCTCCACAATGGCGAGCGGCAGTTCGAAGATCGCCGCCCTCAAGTGCGCGAGCACGATGTGGGGATTGTCGGGGTCGATCACCGCCCGTTCCGGCGACCGGCCGAAGAAGTACTCGGGATGGCGCATCAAGTACTGATCGAGGGGCGTATTGTCCCCGACGAGAAATGCGACCGACTCCTGGCGGCCGCGACCGGCACGGCCCGCTTGCTGCCACGTGCTGGCGATCGACCCGGGGTATCCGACGAGGATCGCTGCGTCGAGCCCACCGATGTCGATTCCAAGTTCGAGCGCGTTGGTGCTGGCAATGCCCATCAATTCCCCTTCAAAGAGCAGGCGCTCGATCTCTCGCCTCTGCTCAGGCAAGTAGCCGCCGCGGTACGCCCGCACCGCATTGGCGAGCGAGGGCGCCCGCCGCTGGAGATCCTCCCGAGTGTAGCGGTAAAGGAGCTCTGCCACGACGCGGGCTCTGGTAAACGCGATCGTCTGAATGCGGTCGCTCATCAGGCGAACCATCAAATTGCGTGCATCGCTGCTTGCTCCCCGCCGCTCCATCGTCTCGCCGATGGCCGGAGGATTCCACAGGACGAAGTGTTTGCGCCCTTTGGGCGAACCGTCCTGATCGATCACATGAAACGATTCGCCCACGAGGCGCTCGACAAACTCGCCGGGATTTGCGATCGTGGCGGAGCAAAGAATGAACGTGGGCGACGCGCCGTAGTGGGCCGCGATGCGCTTTAGGCGGCGAAACACGTTCGCGACGTGAGACCCGAAAATGCCTCGATAGGTGTGGACTTCGTCGACGACCACGTACCGCAGATTGCCAAAAAATCTTCCCCAACTCGTGTGACGCGGCAGTATTCCGGAGTGGAGCATGTCCGGGTTGGTCAAGACGACGTTTCCCCGCTCCCGCAGCGTTCGCCGCGTCGTGCTCGGCGTATCGCCGTCGTACGTGCCGGCGTGGAGGCAAAGCCCAGGGCTCCGCTCCTTAAAGCGCATCAAGCCGCGCAATTGATCTTGGGCGAGCGCCTTTGTGGGAAATAGGTACAGCGCCGTGCTCTCCGGGTCGCTCAAGAGACCTTCGAGCACGGGGATATTGTAGCAGAGGCTCTTTCCGGAGGCGGTGCCCGTCACGACGACGATGTGCTCACCGCGCCGCACCGCGTCAACGGCCTGGGCCTGGTGGACGTAGAGCTCTTTGATCCCGAAGGCCTTGAGCGCGTCTCTTATCTCCGGTGCAATTGGCCGCGCCGTCTCTTGCAGCGACGCGTCGCGCGCCTCGATCGTCTCCACATGGACGATTTGATCGGCGTAGTCCCGGTCCGCCTGTAAACTTTGCAAAAAACGCTTGATGTTCATCGCTTGCCGCTCTTGATCCTTTCGTTTTTCCACAAAACATCAGTTCGACCGGGGAGTCGAGTTGACCTGTCGACGTGAAATGGAAGGGGCTCTAAAGAGCGTCATACACGTGGGACACAGAAAGCGGCAGGCAGTATGAGCAGGTTGATTCCCGGCACGCTCCGCAAACTCGGGGCAGCTCCAGCCAATCAAGCGAGCGCTCCAAGGGGCACGACGTGTCGCAAGTTGGGCAAAGAGGCCGATCACAGACGTGGCAGCGCCCTTGCGAGCACGTGTAACAGTGGTCGCCGCCGCACTGCGAACAACGGCTGTGGCAATGCTCGCAAGTTAGCCCCTCGCACCCGCAAAGGTAGACCGGGCCGATCAGGGGCTCTTCGCAGCACTCGCACGTGAAGTCGACCAGCCTCTTTCTGAGGACATCGTACAAGATCGTTATGTCGCGGCGGGTCTTCGCTTGGAGTCGCACCGACCATTCAAAGCGGGGGACCATCACGTACGCCCCTTGCAAGAGCGAGACCTCCACCCTCGCGTGGTACTTCTCCCTCACTTCCTGAAGTCGCTGCTCGCGCTCCTTACTCAGGCCTTGCAGCTCCGCCTTGTATAGGCGCTCGATCTCGTTTGCCTCTTCCTTTAGCTTTCCTATTTGCTCGTTGTAGCGCTCGTACGTCTGCCAAGTCCGCGCGAGATCGACGCGCACACCAGCTGCAGAAATCCTCTTAAAAACACTGCGTACAGACTCGAGCCGCTCGCCGACCAATCCGCGGTAATACTCTTCGATCCGGTTCAACTCCCGCTCCATGCGAGAGCTTACCTCAGCCTCAAACCGCGCCGCCGCGCCGTCGATCCGTGCCGCGAGATGCTCCTGAGCCCTTTTATAAAGCCGGCGAATTGCGTAGGCGTTCCGACTCTCGGCGTGCTCCTCGACGTGCGGCGTGAAGGAGACTGCGCGCATCAAATCGACGGGGCGATCCACCTCCTCGGAGACCGGATCGATAATGAGCGTGATGATCGATTCGCGTTTCTCATCCGATATAAAAGCGACTTTGAACCGAAAAAGGACTTGCGTCTGGTGGACCAAGCGCCCTTGGCGCACGCTTGCCCTCGCGTTGGCGAACCACATCTGATTCAACGCTTTCTCAAGCGCCAGAGCGGGACCGCCAAGATATGTCGGAGCGGAATCCTTGTCCCCAAGTGTGCGAATACTGAGGGCAATGCGCACAAACTCCGGATCGAGCGCCGGAGCAAAAAGGAAGCCGGCGGCAGATCCCCGGTCCTTGGCAAGTTCCAACATTTTGTCCAGGAGGGGATGCCCGAACGTGACAAACTCTGCCGCTCTGGCGCTTACGTTGCCATCCGGGCCATCGGCAGCGCGTTCAGATTCGAAGAACAGCACGAGGCGCTCTCCGACCCCCAGACTCTCGGATAGCGCCCTGGGGAGCCGTGCATCGAGAACGCCGTCTCGATCGTCCAGCGTCGCTCCGAACTTCTCGAGAAACCGTCGAACAAAGCCCGCAATCTGCGTTTGCCGCTCCCGTTCAGACGTGCCGCGATCAACGGACATCGGCGTCCGCCCCTTCGGGAAGCCCGTCCAAAATCTCGACATTTAGCCTTCGCACGCCGTCATAGCGGCGATACGCGTCTTCCACGGCCTTGCCCAACGCCTCGAACTTACGATCCAGATCCCGAGCCGAGCGGCTCGTGAGCGCGGCCTGGCCGATCGCGCCCTCAAAATCTCCTTCGAACCGCGATAAGATCTCGTCGACCTCGCCGATGACGCGCTCAAACATCCCGAGCTTCTTGTCGAGGAGTTCGAGCACATAGCTGTCGATGGTGTGGACCGACACGAGGTTGGTCACCCGCACCTCGCGGGATTGACCGAGTCGATGCACGCGGCCGATTCGCTGTTCGACGCGCATCGGATTCCAGGGTAGGTCGAAGTTGACCACATGCCTACAAAACTGCAAGTTGCGCCCTTCCGCCCCCGACTCGGTGCTTACGAGGGTATCGCCGCGCTCTTTGAAGCGAACAATGGCCTCCTCTTTTTCCTTCGCGCTCATGCCGCCGTGAAATGAAATCGCCGTCATCCCGGCCTCGTTCAAGGCGGCCACGATCTCCTGCTGGGTCAGTCGAAACTCCGTAAAGATCACGGCTTTCTCATTGGTTGAACGAAGCAGTTCCACGAGCGCGCGGAGTTTGGCCGGCGCCACGAGCTCCAGGCAATCTTCGAGCCCGAGCAAGGCCCTTTGCGTGAGCGTCCTCAGCGTTCCGCTCGCTCGCATGGCCCGCAGCGTGCGCAGCGCGGCTTTCGGGTGGCTGCACGCTTCTCGCAAGACGAGGATGAGCGGCAGCACATTCTTCTTGTCGTCAGGCATCGCCTGGTAGGCGGTTTGCAGCTCATCGAGCACCCGATCGTAAAACGCTCGCTCGGCGTCGCCCAGCGCAAGCCTGATGGTGTGCACCTGCCGATCGGGAAACGGAATCAGACTTTCCCGCCGACCGGTCCGGACCATCACTTCACGCAGGCGCTCCTTCAGCCTCGTGGTGTTCTTAGGGGAATGCTTGTCCAGCATAAACCCTCGTTTAAACTGCGTGAACGTCTTGAGTTGTCCCGGTTTTAAGAGCGTCACCAGGTTGTAAAGCTCTCGCAGGTCGTTTTGAATCGGCGTGGCCGTGAGCAAGAGCAAGTACTTCTTTTGAATCCCATTCACGAACTGCCAGTTCAGCGTCTTGCGGTTCTTGAGTCGATGCGCCTCATCCACGATCACCATGTCCCATTTGGCAGACCAAACGGCGTCGCGACAATCCACGGCTTTCGCCTTATCGATCGATGCAAGCACTCGGTCATTTCGGACGAAATCTTCCGGTCGGCGACCGATTCTCACTGGGATTTCCAGCATGTACGCAAGCTCCCGCTGCCACTGGGCGACGAGCGATGCAGGTACGAGGATCAAGACGCGCTTGACGAGTGATCGGAGCATGTATTCCTTGAGGATGATGCCCGCCTCGATCGTCTTTCCTAAGCCGACTTCGTCCGCGAGCACCGCCCGCCCGCGCATCTCGCGCAAAACGCGAAAAATCGCTGTACGCTGGTGATCGTACAGCTCCAATCGTACGGAGTCGAGCGAAAGCAACCGGTCAAACCCGTCGGTCAGAGAGAGTTGTTCGGCGCTTGCTCGCAGATCAAACCACTCTTTGGCGTCGAGTTGGCTTTGGCCGAGGCGTTCGAGAACGGCGTCGTTCTCGTCCAAAAAGGTAAGCTCCAAACCGATCGCCTCCGCCATTACTCTCCCCGTGCACCGGTAAGTTCATCCGGTGCGATGCTTTGCGCGCCCGACCGTCAGGGCGCTACCACTTCCGCGAGGTCATACGCCACTTTCCAGATGTCTCCGGCCCCCATGGTGACCACGATGTCTCCGGGTCGAGCGATCTTTTTGATTTCGGCGGGGAGATCCGCAAGGGAGGGAACAAAGCGCACCTTGTCGCCAATGCGCTTACGAGTAAGCTCCGCAAGCCGCTCACCCGTGACTCCCGGAATGGGCGCTTCGGGTGGAGGGGCGTAAACTTCAGTGAGCACAACGAAATCCGCGTCCTCGAACGCCGTCGAGAACTCCTCCATGAGCTGAGACGTTCGGCTGTAACGGTGCGGCTGAAAGACGGCGATCACGCGGCCCGGCCATCCCGAGCGGCATGCGGCGAGCGTCGCACGGATCTCCGACGGGTGGTGAGCGTAATCGTCGACGAAGAGGACGCCGTCCTTGTTGGCGACGATCTGAAACCGGCGTTTGGCCCCGGTGAATGTCGCAAGCTCACGCGCGGCGTCCTCCAGGTCCACGCCAAGAAAGTCGAAAATCGCGATGCAACCGAGCGCGTTTTGCACGTTGTGGCGGCCGGGGATCGATAGTTGAAAGGTCTCTCGAGGCTCGCCGCGTTTTACCAATTGAAACGTGGAGAGAAAGCCGGTGTTGGCCACATGCCGCGCCGAGTACTCTGCAGCGCTCACAAAACCGTAGGTGATGACTTTTCGCCCGCTTCCGTCTTGCTCCAACTCCTTTGCCAGCACCCGGATTGCCGGATCGTCGATGCAGAGCACCCTCGCGCCCCCCGCGACGACGTTGCAGGCAAAACGTTTATACGCGGCTTTCAACTCATCGAAGCTCTCATTGTAATATTCGAGATGATCGGGCTCGACGCTCGAGACCATGGCGATATACGGGCGGTAGCGAAGAAATGACCCGTCGCTCTCGTCCGCCTCGGCGATGAGGAGCGGGCCCTCTCCCGCTTTGGCTCCTCCGAGTCCCGGAATGACGCCTCCCACCAAAAACGTAGGATCGTACCCAAGCCTTGTCAACGTCCAGGCGATCATCGATGTGATCGTCGTCTTCCCGTGGGCGCCGGCGATGGCGATGCCCTGCCTGAGATTTAATAGTTCGGCAAGCATTTCCGACCGGTGCCGGACGGGAATGCCAAGCTCACGCGCTTTCATTGCCTCCGGGTTGTCCGGAGCGATGGCAGTGGACAAGACGACGACATCGGCTCCGATGACATGCTCAGCGCTATGTCCGATGTGCACCGTTGCGCCGAGCGCGCGCAGTTCCCGCGTCGTCGCGCTCTCTTCGAGATCGGAGCCGGTGATGCGCCTTCCGTGAGCGAGCAAGACCCGTGCGATGGCGCTCATGCCGGCCCCGCCGATGCCTACAAAGTGTACTGTTTCAGTTGGAGCCATAGGTTACGTTGCCTCTCTCATTGGCAGGATAAACAACTGCTTTTCGCTTGCCTTTGGGCGCCTATCCGATCTCGGACAAGAGCTGCGCAATGGCCTGAGCAAGGAAGCGTGCCGACCGCTCGGCCTCCTCGACCGAGTTGTCGCGGTAATCTCCGATGTATGCCGTGACGGTGTTTGGATGGAGGTCGCCTGTCGTATCGTGATTCAATAGGCGAACGCCACGACTGATTCCCGGAGCGATCGCTTCGAGGCGTTCTTGCAACATCGTGGCAAACCGGACGTTTTGCTCGGCGAGCGGATTGTCCACGCTCCCGACGACGAGGAGAATCCTCGCCACGTCAGCTCCGCCAACCTGCACGGTCGCGTAGCCCTCACCGTTCCCCTCCGGCACCGCGTCCCGGTGCACATCGATCAGGACCCGCACCCCGTCGTGCCGCCCGAGCTCCTTTTGTACGCTTCGGCGGGCCAAATCGAACGCCTCGTTCCACCTGGGCAGGTCGTGCACCGTCATCACGTGAACCGACTCCACGCCCTCGCTCTTCAATGCAGCAACGAGCGCTCGTCCAACCGTGACGATGTCGCCGGGTCCGTTGTTGTCGGTGGGACCCTTAGGGCTGTAGTTTTCAGTCGTGTGCGTGTGATAGACCAACACCTCGGTCATATCGGAGGGCCGCGGTACGATCCTGTCAGGCCCTTCGTCTCCGGGCGTCTGCCGCCCGATCCCGCCCGGGTCGCGTCCCGGATCGACGTTCGCTCCGGGCGTAAATCCTAGAAATCTTGCGCCGGCCACCGCCACGATGACAATAGCCGCGACGATGTACAAAAGTCCTGGGCCACGATCTTTACTGTTCTTTGAAAGCGCCACGTCAACTACCCCCTAATCTCCAAGTCACAAGACAGGTTATTCGAGAGGGTAGTCCTATTATGACGGCTTGGACGCGGCCCGCAACTTGCCGCGGTCTACTTGGACCCGTTAATTGACGGGAGAAGGCTCGCTAGCGACGGTCAAGAGTGCGTCGAGCACGTCGGAGAGCTCCGCCATGGCCCGGCCGTACTGCTCCCAGTCGCCCGCTCCGGCGCTCGCTTGTGCCTGTTGGAACAGGTCCGCGGCACGCGCGATCAGTCCTTGAGTCGACCCGTCCTGCACCATCTCCGCGCGGCGGACGGGCGCTTGCCCAGGCTCATCCTCATCGGCGATGACGGGAGGCTCTCCCGCCAAAATCGCCTCCAGCGCTTCGGCAAATGATGCGCGCATGACGAGCGATTCGCTCGTGCCGACGATCACACGCTTAAACTCCGGCATGCTGCTCTGCTCCGCCTGCAGGTAGAGCGGCTCGACGTACAGCAATCGATCGCCCACCGGGATAATGAACAGGTTGCCCCGGATCACCCGAGACCCCTGCTGGCCCCAGAGCGTGAGCTGGGTCGAAATGTCCGTGTCCTGATCGATTCGCGCTTCGAACTGCATCGGACCGAACAAACTCTCTTGCTTACTGAACGTGTAAAGCAGCATCTTGCCGTACTTATCCCCATCGTTTCGGGCCGCGAGCCAACCGATCAAATTCACTTTCCCCACAGGCGTGAAAGGTATCATCAAAACAAATTCTTCCTGCGCCGAATCGGGAAGCTGCATGATGATGTAGTAGGGGTCCATCAGGACCTGGCGCTGCTCGTATACTTCACGCGGCAACTCCCACACGTCTTCTTGGTTGTAGAATACCGATGGGTTCGTCATGTGGTATCTGGCAAGCACCTGGGCTTGCACGCGAAAGAGATCCTCGGGATAACGGATGTGGCTTCGAAGCGCATCGGGCATTTGGGCAATCGGCTTGAACGTGCCGGGAAAGATCCGCTCGAAGGTTTCCACGATCGGTTCAGGCTCGATGACATAAAAGTCGACGCTGCCGTTGTACGCGTCGACAACGACCTTGACGGAGTTGCGCACATAGTTTCCCCAACCGGGCATGCTTCTCGCGTAGGGAAAACGGTTGCTCAAGGTGTAGGCGTCGATGATCCAATACAAACGACCGTCGGCGACCACCATATAAGGATCGGAGTCATACTTTAAGAATGGAGCGAGTCTGCGCACGCGCTGGTCCACATTCCGGTAAAACATCACCCGGCTCTCCGACGTGATGTCGTTTGACAAAAAGAGGCGCGTGGTGCCAAAGCGGACGCTAAAGAGCAATCGGTGCACGAACGTGCTTAGGCGCACGCCGCCCGTGCCTTCGTAAACGGTTGTCACGTTGGTATTCTCAGCCGGATGGTCAAACTCCGGTCGGAGCGACTTTACGATCACGTAGTCGCCGGCATGCTCCCCGTAGTAAATCTGTGGACGGGTTACCTCCACACCGCCTCGGGGCGGAATGTCTTTGATCACAAACTCCGGCAACCCGGTGGGCGTCACTTCGTTTACGGGACTCATGACGACGCCGTAGCCATGGGTGTACTGCATGTGCACGTTGATCCACGACTGGTTTTGCAACTTGCTTGACGTGAGCTCTCGCGCCGAGAGCATGACCTGACGATAGACGCCGTCGATCATGTAGCGGTCCACGTCGACGTCGAGAAAATCGTAATACGGTCTAAGCGACTGCAGCTGCGAGTACGTATCAAGGAGCGAACGCCAGTCCCAAAGCCGGATGTTCTCGGCAAGCCACGGGTTTTCTCTGATGGTCCTTCTGTCCATGCCGGGGTCCACAGAAAAATCCCGCTCCTCGACGATGTCGAGGTTGAAGGCGTACCGGGTCAAAGCGATGTGATTTTCGATAAACGGAATCTCTTTGTCGAGCTCGTTGGGGGCGACGATGTACTCCTGCACGACACCCGGATACACGCTGCCCACCAGGATCGACGCCACGATCAACGCGAAAAGCCCCGCCACGATGAAGCGCGTCGCGTTTCGAAAGACGTTTACAAGGATACCCAAACCGACGAGGCCGGCAATGACGGCCAAGATGCGTGTGGCAGGAAGGCTCGCATAGATGTCGGCGTAGCTCGCGCCAAAGACGGCCCCACGCGTCGAGTAAAGTACGTCGTACCCGGCGAGCACGTAATCCCAAGCCTTCAAGAAAGCGATTCCCGACAACAGGAGGCTCAGATGGACCCGGGGCCGACCGCCAAGCCGCAGTCGCCACCCTTCGAGCGCGAAACTGCCCGACAAGAAGTAGATCGAGGCTGCGATGAGCGCCGAAAGGACGAACAACCCCATCGCAAACGACTGAACGATGGATAGGAACGGCAGTGTAAAGATGTAAAACCCGAAATCGTTTCCGAAGATGGGGTCGGCCGCTCCAAAAGGCGCCGCGTGAATGCCTTTCGCGATCTCATACCAGTACTGAGCGATCGAGGCGCCGTAGAGGAACGCGAGCAATATGGAGGCAAGCGTCAAGGCTCTGCCGATCCAGCGTCGATTGAAGCCGTCGGGAACATGCTCCTGAAACCGCTCGAGGCCGCGGCCCAGCGAATCGCGGGCAATGCGCAGGTTAACCCAAATAAAAAGAAACGCGATAAGGAAGGCGGCGGCTCCGATGCCCAGCCGCCAAACGATCGGCTGGGTAAAGAGCGCCTGGTAACCGAGGTGCGCAAACCACAACCAATCCGTGATGAACCGGGCCGAGACCACGCTGATGACGCCGAGGACAACGATCAGCCCTAACAGCGTCCAGCGGGCCCGCGCCAACCATCCGTTCGCTCTCATACACGCATCTCCTAAATGCCTTGAGCCAGGCTACACCAAGCTCTTACGGGATGTTTCGTCTACTGTCGGCTCTCGTCCAGCAATGTCTCCAATTCGCCTTTGGAGAATCGATACTTCTCGCTACAGAAATGGCACACCAACTCGGCGCTGCCGTCTGTTTCGATGATTTCCTTCAGCTCTTGCTCCCCAAGCGCGATGAGGCCGCGGCCAAAGCGCTCCTTGGTGCACGAGCAACTAAAGGCGAGCGGGCGCTCCTCGAGCGTTTTGGGGCCGAGCCCTTCCAGGACGCCGTACAATAGGTCGATCGGTTGGACGCCGTTATCGATTGCTCTGCTCAACATCGGCATCGATGCCACGCGGCGCTCGAGTTCGGAGACGAGCGCTTCATCATCGACGGCGCCCGGCATTAGTTGAATCAAGATGCCGCCGGCCGCGCGCACCGAGTTGTCGGTATCGACAAGGACTCCGAGCGCGGACGCGGCGGGAGTCTGCTCGGACGTGGTGAGATAGTGAGCAAAGTCCTCCGCGATTTCGCCCGAAATGAGCTCAACCATTCCCCGATACGGCTCACGCAACCCGAGGTCTTTTGTAACGCAAAATTTGCCCTTCCCCACGGCCCCGGCGACGTCCAACTTCCCTTTCTTGTTCAACGGCAAGTGTACGTGGGGACTTTGGACATACGCCCGCACGTGGCCTTTCGAGTTTACTTCGGCGACGACCCCGCCGAGGGGCCCGTCGCCAAAGATCTCGGTCATCACTTTGTCATCGTTTTTCAATCCGGCGGCGAGCATTGCCGTCGCCGTAATCGTTCGCCCGAGCGCCGCAGTGGCGGTCGGGTGGGTGTCATGGCGCCTGCGCGCCTCCTCCACCGTTTGGGTCGTCAGCGCCGCCAAGCACCGCAATCGCCCGTCAGCAGCAGTCACATGCGTTACCCCATCGCCTTCGCGCACTGGTCGTTCGTTCAAATTCTCAAACCCACCTTAATTAGGGCGTCTAAAGCTCGATGACGCCTTCTCTACCATATACTCGGGTAATGACGCCGGTCCCCGCTCTGCCTAAAAACTCCCCATTGAGCGTGATAAATACGCCCTCCGGTCGCCCGTACCTCACCCGCAGCTCCTCGTTCGCGACCCAGGTCGCCGACTGTCCGTCGTCGAGCACGCCGCTGAAGATGAGGACGCCGTCAGCTTCGACGTTGAACCAACAGGCGCGCTCGACGGCAACTTCGAGCACTACGCCGGATGTGACCGCAGCGAGCGTCGTCGTCGCCGGCGGTTCGTCCGGCGTCCCCGCGCTGCCAGCGGTCGCCGCCCCTGATGTGACCGGCGCCTCGACATCCGCCGCTGCGCCGACGACCTGCTCGCTCAGACCTTGGCCGACTTGTCCTTGATCCCCAGCAACCACTCGGCTCCCTTGATCCGCTTGATCCACATCTCGCGCCAATGGTTCCAATCGCCCTACCTGCTCCACCGACTCCGTTTCGTCGACCAACCCATTGGCCGCGAGGCCCAAGTTTGCGGGCAACTCATCACCCCCAGGGATTGGCTCCGACGCGAACCCCTGGTCCGGTTGATCCTGAGTGATCAATTCCGGGTCAACTACGATCGGTGTATTTAGGCGATCTTCAGACGGGATGGAAGAGATTCCGCTCGGCGTCGCCCGGTGCGGCACCGCCGCATTTTCATTTGAGGGCAGCGTCCTTGCAATCAAGATGCCTAGGGCAGCAAGGCCGATGATCACGATGAGCCACGGCCACGGAAAACGACTCTCTCGCCTGGTCCGTCGCCGCGAGCGCCTGCGTGATCGTGTAACGGCATCGGACTCTCCTTGCAAGTGGATGACCTGGTGGAACTGGACCGCTATGGCGTCCGGATCCTCGCCGACGGCTCGGGCGTAATGCCGAACGAACGCTTTCGCATAAACGATGCCGGGCAGCGCCTCCAAGCGGCCCTCTTCAATGGCGCGGATGTGTCGAATGTGAATCTTGGTTCGTTCGCTCACATCGTCGATCGATAGACCTTGCGCCTCGCGCCTTGAGCGCAGGTACTCCCCGAACTCTTGAGTGCCCAATTCTTCACATTCCTTCTCTCGTGGGGGACTCTTGCCTCGATCAGTTCGCGATCTCTTCGAGATCCTCGACCGTTCGCAACACCTCTCGAGGCTTACTCCCTTGGTACGGACCTACAATTCCCTGCAACTCCATCATGTCGATCAGGCGGGCGGCCCTAGCATAGCCTACCCGAAACCGGCGCTGGAGCATGGAGATCGACGCGTTCCCGGTTTCGACCACCAATTGCACTGCGTCTTCGAAGAGTTCGTCGTCGCCCTCTTCGACGGTCGCCGTTCCCTTAGGGAGCTCCGTCACGCTCTCGGCGTACTGCGGGTCGCCCTGCTTTTTCCAAAAGTCGACGACCTCCTGGACTTCCTTGTCGGAAATCCACGCGCCTTGCGCCCGCAGCGGCTTGCTCGCGCCGATCGGATAGTACAGCATGTCGCCTTTTCCGATCAACCGCTCGGCGCCCACCATGTCCAAGATCGTGCGGGAGTCGACGCCGGACGAAACCGCAAACGATATGCGCGACGGCACGTTTGCCTTGATCAATCCGGTGATCACGTCCACCGATGGCCGCTGGGTAGCGATGACGAGGTGGATCCCAGCCGCCCGCGCCATCTGCGCGAGTCGGCATATGTTGTCCTCGACTTCGTTGCCCGCAACCATCATCAAATCGGCGAGCTCATCGACGATGACGACGAGGTAGGACATGCGATCATCCTCGATCTGCCCCTCGTCGACCCCTCGATTGTATCCGTCGATGTTGCGCACGCCGGTCTCCGAAAACTTCTTATAGCGCGACTCCATCTCTTTGACGGCCCACCTCAAGGCGTTGGAGGCGAGCTTTGGATCGGTCACGACCGGCGTGATCAGATGGGGAATCCCATCGTATACGGCAAGCTCGACCCGCTTGGGGTCGATCATCAAGAGCTTTACCTCATCGGGTTTGGCCCGATACAAGATGCTGCAAATGAGCGTGTTGATGCAGACGCTCTTTCCGCTTCCCGTGGCCCCGGCAATGAGGACGTGAAGCAACTTAGTCAGGTCCGCGATCACCACATTGCCTGCGATGTCCTTTCCAAGTCCGACCGAGAGCTTGGACGAAGCATCTCGAAACTCGGGCGCTTCGACGATGTCGCGCATGTAGACCATCGTCGTCTCCTTGTTGGGCACCTCGATCCCGACGACTGACTTGCCGGGAACGGGCGCCTCGATGCGCACATCCTCGGCCGCTAAGCTCAGCGCAACGTCATCGGCCAGGTTTACGATCTTGCTCACCTTGATCCCCGGGGCCGGTTGAAGCTCATACCGGGTCACGACAGGCCCTCGGCTCACCTTGACGACCTTTGCCTGCACGCCAAAGGTGGCGAGGGTCTCCTCGAGCTGCTGGCTTTGGTCAGGTTCGGAAACCTTCTTTTTGCCGGCATCCTTGTTGCGCGCCAAGAGCGCTGCCGGGGGCAATGCGTAGACGACCTGGGGAGCGGCCGGCTCCGCCTCGATTTGGAGCTCCTCGGGCGCCTCCACCGACGGGTCCGCGCTCACGCCGACCTTTCGGCGAGCCGAGCGGTTCCTTGAAGCCGCTTCCGGTTGAGACTCGGCCGGAGCGGCCTGCTCCTCGATGGCGTCAGGCCACGCGTCTGCGGCATCGACTTCGACCTTTGGCTTGGCAAGTTTGGACGCCCGTGGCCCTTCACTTGCTACGACCGCCTTCTCGTCGAAGTCAGCCTCCCAATCCGACTCGCGCTCTTTCTTGCTCGATTTTCGCTTGAAAAGCGCGAACGCAGGCGCCTTCCCATTGGAGGCGCCGCCGCTCTGAGCCGCGGCGCTCCGGCGTTCCGTCGCCTTTGCTGCAAGTGCCGCTTCCCTTTCCGACGACGCCCGCGCCCGCCGATCTTTGATCATGGCGACGAGCTCCCGCAGTTCGTCCATGACTCCGGACACAAATCCCCCTGCGCCGCTCAGCGCCGCTTTGAATAGGCGCGCACACAGTTCGGAGAAAGACTGAACGATCCGGGAAAGGGGCGTCTCCATATAAAGCGTCACACTGGTCGCCAAGAGCGCCAGCAAGACGACGGCGGAGCCCCAGGCCCCAAACGCCTGCAAGAGTCGGGCGCCGATCACGCCGCCCACCGCTCCGCCCCCGGCGCTTTCTTCGGCGAGCCTAAGCGCCCAATACGGGCCGAGGGGGCCGCTAAGCCCGGTCGCAATCAAGTGATAACCTGTGAGAAGGATGACATATGCGAGGACGAGCGCCGTGACGCGACGGACATCGCCTTGGCGCTTTTTGGGTTTTAGCGCGCCGACTCCGATGAAAAACAAAAACAGAGCCGGAACGTCGGCTCCGTAGCCAAACGCTCTGCGAAGTCCCTTTGCAAGCACTGCGCCGACCGCCCCCGACGCGGTGGTATGGAGACTTACAATGATGAGCACGGCAAGGGCGATCGTAAAGATCCCGACAATCTCACGACGCCGCCCCATGGCACGAGGACTCGTTTCGATAGAATGTGACAAGGCGGATCACCTCAACTTGGTTACTTCGTCTCCGCGATGCCACATCCTGCATCCGTCTCTCGGCGTGAAAACCCGATCACAAAGCGATTACAGCCGCTATTCTCCCTGTTTGAGGACCTTCTACACGATGACTGAAAAATAGATCCGTCCGACACGCGGTGCATAGGCGGGATTGGATGATCGAATCGGGAGCGACGCCCTCGGCGATCAAAGCGAGTGTGTTCGCGAGCGTGAGGTCGACCGAACGTTTGCCCGACCTGGTCCTCTTTACTACCGAGTCTCCATAGCGCTCTTGAAACGCAAGAGCGACCTCATCCCCCACCTCGTAGCAGCACGGACCGATACATGGACCCAGGGCGACACGGAGCCGCTCGGCCCCTACTCCTCTGCTTTTTAGCGCCCTAACGGCGTTGGATGCAATTCCGAGGACGCTGCCTTTCCAGCCTGCATGGGCAAGGCCGATCCACGCTCCCTGCCTGTCTGAGATCAATACGGGCAGGCAGTCGGCAAAGTACCCGAAAAGGGCCACTCCTTTGGCGCTCGTGATCAAAGCGTCGACGCCGCGCACCGCCGAAGCATACTCGAATGCCCCCATGCCGCGATGGGAGGCTCCGACCTCTGCGACCCGTTCCCCATGGACCTGCTCCGCCGCGACCGCATGGTCGAGCGACAGGCCAAGGGTCGCAAGCGCCGCCTTTCGATTGGCGACCACGGCGTGCGCGTCGTCGCCCGTGTGTAGACCAAGGTTGAGTGTTGCAAAAGGAGGGCGACTCACTCCGCCGTTTCGCGCGAAAACCCCGTGTGTTGCGGGAAAGCGCCGCGGATCAGCCTGCCAAGCCCAGATCGACCGAGCGCCTTCCGGCATTGCCCTTAGGCCTAGTGCCACATGATCACCTCCGGGCGCTAGCGCGTCTACAGCATTTGTGAGATGATTCGCTTGCGCGAGCTTTATCTCCTCGGTTCATAGGCGGCCGTTTTGGTCGGGGGCAAGTCGACCAAAATGACGTCGACGCCGATTCGCACCACTCGATCCCATGGTATTTCGATATCGGGCTGGCGCCCAAATCCAAATAGACCGCCTTCACCCGGCAGGACGAGGGCGAGTATCTCCCCGGTGTCGACGTCGAGGTCAAGGTCGTAAACGGAGCCCAGGCGACGGCCGTCGCCAATATTGATGACGTCGAGCCTGCGCAGATCCGACGTCTTTACGAGCAACGGCGGCCACCTCCCACAAAAGCCACGTAGAGCTTGCCGCGACCTGTCCCGCGCTCGTTTCGCAGCGCGGGACCTCAATTTATGTATACGGTCTGGGAGGTAGGATTAAATCCTCTAATGAACGGGGGCCCTTATCGATCTACTGACAAGCCGTTTGCAACATCGATGAGGTCTCGAAGGGCCTTTGCGTACACGGATTCGCTGAGCGATTCCCAAAGTCGCAGTCGCCACTCGACCTTCTTCTTATCGTTTCCGCCCAGGTGACTGGCCAACGTCAACGACTCGGACTCAGGCGCCGTTTCAGTCTCGACAGCAGCTTCCGCTTCCGCTGCTTCGGCCGTCCACACGAGTCTGTTTGCCGCCGGAGCGCGCGGCGCGCTCTCCCCCACGTTGACCTCCGTTCCACTCGGTGCGTCGTCGACAAAACACAATGGCGGAAAGAGCACGCACCACCAATTCTGCCCCGCTCCATCGCCAATCACGACTCGTACGGCACGGTAGTCGCCGGCAGGAAGGAGCACCGTGTTCGACCGCTTCTCGGGAAATGAAAACTCCCCGATCTCAACGCGAACATCGTGTTCAAACCCAGCCTGGCGCAGGGTCTGAAGGGCCAAAGTCTCAAGTCGTGTCTGGTTTTCGCGCAAAGCGTCCTCGAGCGCGCCCCGGTCAGTAGGCTTTGACCATGTCGCCATCTCGCGGATCAAGGCGTCGCGCACGGCCAGTTTCACGGTCTGTTCGGCAGGATCATCGGAATGCGCGAGGACGTGAAGGCGCAGCAGATTGTCGTATGAATGCGCCAAGCCGGTCCGTTCCGGTGCGTTGCCCAGGGCTGCGATCCCTGAGAAAATCACGAGGCAAACCACCAGAAATCCGAGTGTGAACCAAGTCGAACGCCTACTTCGCTTTGGGAACACCGTGCTCTCTCCTTCGAAAATCCCGATTGGCCTACATGGCCCACTTGCGACCCACTGATTTTCCGCTGCTCGTGGCTTGGCCGTGCCGACAAGGTCGGGTCGCCAAGTGGGTGACTCCTTCGAAAATCCGATTGGCTGCCGTCCCTACGCCTGGACTGTCATGTTGCGCTGTAGGTTTTTCAAAGCCGCCTTCTCAAGCCGCGAAACTTGCGCTTGTGAGATCCCGATCTCATCGGCGACTTCCATTTGTGTGCGCCCGTCAAAGAAGCGCATCGCGAGGATTAGTTTCTCCCGATCGCTTAGTTTTGACATGCCTTCGCGAATGGTGATTCCATCCATCCAGGCGCCGTCTTCGCTCTCTTCGTCGCTGATCTGATCCATGACGAAGATCGGATCGCCCCCGTCGTGATAGATCGGTTCGAACAAGGAGATCGGATCTTGGATCGAATCGAGCGCGAAGACGACTTCCTCTCGGGGAAGGCCGAGTTCTTTTGCGATCTCTCCCACAGAGGGCTCTGCGGAGTTTTTGTTGACGAGCGCGTCCCGGACTTGGAGCGCTTTGTAGGCGATGTCCCTCAACGAGCGGCTCACACGGATCGGGTTGTTGTCCCTCAAGTAGCGGCGGATCTCTCCGATGATCATCGGGACAGCATAAGTGGAGAACCTGACGTTTTGACTGAGGTCAAAGTTGTCGATGGCCTTCATGAGGCCGATGCAACCGACCTGGAAGAGGTCGTCGACGTGCTCGCCCCGATTGTTGAAGCGCTGAATGACACTGAGAACGAGCCTGAGGTTGCCTTGAACGAGCGCCGCTCGAGCCGTAGCATCTCCCTCTCGCATGCGGCGGAGGAGTTGCTTCATCTTTTCGTTGGAGAGCACCGGCAGTTCCGAGGTGTTGACACCGCAAATCTCAACCTTGTTCATGTGCCATCTACTCCTCTAACAACTCGATCAGCATGCGTCCCCACTTGCCGCCCAATAGGGCCGGCGGCGCTGGCCCGCTAGGATCTTCATTCGCTAGGTAGCTAGGCCGAGCCGACAAGGTCGGGCGGTCGGCTCTTTCTCGACCTGTACTCTCAAGTATTGCCCCTCAAAATTGGGCTTATTCCGGGTTTAGCGTACAGAAGGAATTTTGCGATATCCGTGGGTAGTACATTGACAAGAAAACCGTTTGCTCGTGGACGTGCGTGGTGGAGAGACGGGCCCGGGGAGTGTTGTTATATGGCGGCGGAAGTAGTATACCTCGACGTACTCCTTCTCATCGCGCTGTTGAGCTTCGTGATGGACTATTTGTTGCTTTGGGCGACCGCAAAAGCGACCAAGACCAAGGTGCGTCCCATGAGGCTCGCGGCCGCGGCCGGCCTCGGGACGTGCTACTTCGTCGCCTTCTACCTGGCAAGTCGCTCCGTAATCGGCTATTACGGCTGGATGCAATTTTGGCCGATCATCGTCGGCGTCTCCGTTGCCATGCTCGCCGTCGCGTTTGCTCCGATCCCCTTGCAACGCCTCATGCGCGTCACCGGCTTTTTTTACTTTATCGCGCTCAGTTCCGGCGGCGCCGGGATGGCGGCGGGATACGCACTCCGCTGGGGCATTGCCGGACAGCTCCTAGCATCAATTGCCGCAATCTTGATCATCGCAGAACTCGGGTGGGGCGTCGTCCAAAAGAGCATCTGGCAACGCGTGTACCAAATCCCGCTCGAAATCGCCTTGTTTGGCAACCACATACGGGTGATCGCCTTGCTCGACACCGGCAATCAACTCAAGGATCCGCTAAAGGGGTCCAAAGTCGTCGTCGTCGAGCACCAGGCCGTCGCTCCGCTTTTGCCCGAGCACTTGCGCGAGGACATGGTCCACTTGGAGCAGGGCGACCTCAGCAAGGTGAGCAGGCTTTTGACCTCTGCGAAGTGGTCGGCCCGATTTCGGGTCATACCCTTTGCGTCTCTTGGCAGGAAAAACGGCCTTCTCATGGGTTTTCGGCCTGACGAGGCGGCCGTGATCATTGAGGGAAAGCGGATCGTCCTCTCCGATGCCATCATTGGCATCTCACCTGAGAGGCTCGATCCCGAAGGCGGCTACCAGGCGCTTCTCCACCCTGAATTGGTTCAGGATGCCGTGGGCGCACAAAGCGCCGCCACACCAACCATTCATCGCCCCAAAGGAGAGTCGCCGCATGTTACCACCCCTTCGTAAGGCCCGATTTGCAGCCAAGCTCGCCTTGATCCGACTGCTCTGCGTCATGAGTCGGCCGCGCCCAATCGCATACGTGGGATCAAGCGAGGTGTTGCCCCCGCCGCTCACGAGGGACGAGGAGAGCGATCTGCTCGAACGGCTCGAGGAGGGAGACGGGTCCGTCAAAGGCGTCTTGATCGAGCGCAACTTGAGGCTCGTGGTCTACATCGCACGCAAGTTTGAGAATACGGGCATCTCGATCGAGGACTTGGTTTCGATCGGCACGATCGGCCTCATCAAGGCGGTCAACACCTTTGATCCGAGCAAAAAGATAAAGCTCGCGACCTACGCCTCGCGCTGCATCGAAAACGAGATCTTGATGTACCTGCGGCGAAACAACAAGACGCGCTCCGAAGTCTCCTTCGACGAACCGCTCAATACGGACTGGGACGGCAATGAGCTCCTGTTGTCGGACGTCCTAGGCACCGAGAGTGACGTAATCAAGTACATCGAAGAAGAAGTCGACCGATCACTCCTTCACGGAGCGCTCGACCGACTTTCACGGCGGGAAAAAAGCATCATGGAACTCAGATTTGGTTTAAGAGACGGGCAAGAGAAAACCCAAAAAGAGGTTGCCGACGCGCTCGGCATTTCTCAGTCGTACATTTCTCGCCTCGAGAAGCGCATCCTTAAGAAGCTAAAGCTCGAGATCCGCAGGATGGAGTGAGCGATTACGACCGCCGGCGCAAAAACGCCGGAATTTCGAGATCGTCCGTAGCAAACGGCCTAATATCGAGCCGTTTGCCGGTCTCCGTCCGACCGGATTCGCCTCGGCCATCAGAGGCGCCTTCCCGCTCACCTTCGAAACCTGTAGCGATGACGGTGACTCGAATCTCGTCTTGCAGCGTCTCATCGATCACCGCGCCAAAGATGATCATCGCCTCAGGGTCTGCCGCTTCGGCGATGATCTCCGCCGCTTCGTTCACCTCAAAGAGGCCCAGGTTGGAGCTGCCGGTGATGTTGAGCAAGATCCCCTTGGCGCCTTCGATCGACGCCTCGAGCAACGGACTTGAAACCGCCTGCTTGGCGGCTTTCACCGCCCGGTCGTCGCCGGAGGCTCGACCGATGCCCATCAAGGCCGATCCGGCATTGGTCATGATCGTTCGCACGTCGGCGAAGTCGAGGTTGATCAGGCCTGGAACGGTGATGAGGTCCGAGATGCCTTGTACGCCCTGGCGCAACACATCGTCGGCGATCTTGAATGCGTCAAGCATCGACGTGCGCTTTTCAACGACTTGGAGCAGCCGGTCGTTGGGAATCACGATCAGGGTGTCGACTTTCTCTTTGAGTTGAGCGATCCCCCGCTCGGCTTGGCTTAGTCGGCGGCGACCCTCAAAAGAGAACGGTTTGGTGACGACCGCAACCGTGAGCGACGAGCACTCTTTGGCGATCTCTGCCACGATCGGCGCTCCGCCGGTGCCGGTCCCGCCACCCATTCCGGCAGTGACGAACACCATGTCAGCGCCTTCGATCAGAGCGCGGATCTCTTCGCGGCTCTCCTCCGCCGCGTTGTGTCCGACTTCGGGATTGGATCCCGCGCCGAGCCCCCGAGTCAGCTTGCTGCCCAGTTGCAGGCGATCGCTGGCGTTGGAGGCCTGGAGCGCTTGTCCATCCGTATTCATCGCCACAAAGTGGACACCCTGAAGACCTGCTTCGATCATTCGATTGACGGCGTTGGTACCGCCGCCACCTACGCCTACTACTTTAATGCTTGCAAACTGACCGGACTCAGCGTCCAACTCAAACACTGGACCGCTCTCCTTCCAGGTGTCCGAATGTGCGATGCACCTTTGGTCTCGCGCCAATTAGGAAAAATTGCATGAAAGTCAAGCTCGCACTGCTGAAATTGCGGGACGTGATGATGTAGTACGTCCTTACTTTCCACGGGAAAAAACCGATTCCTCCCCGATTTTACACGCGAATTAAGGCTGCGACGATCCTTCTTCTCGCGCCCGGCAAGTCGGCGCTTTCGCCTTGGACGACCTACTGCTGCAGGACGGGCGCCCGCGGCCGGGAGACGTCGATTCTCGACACGGAGAGTCCTTCCGCGTCGATTTTATCCAGGAGCGCTTCGAGTACCCTCGCCTGCTCTGCGGCGTCGCCGCCTCCGCCGAGAGCGATGGTCACCCGGTCGCGGCTGTACGCGGTGATCCCACCGGGCTCCGCGTGCACTTCTGAAAGGTTGGACCGGGTCTTTACCGAAAGCGCCTCGACAAAGCGGAGGGCGCCCCTTAGGGGCTCGTGGTCGATAGACTCACCGATCACCGGGGCAACGGGCGGAGCGGCCGTGACCAGCGGTATTGCCATCGACATGCGATCGACCTTGAACAGGGGGTATCCGTTTGCATCGACGGCCCAAATCCCGCCTTCCGAAGATAGGTAGGCGATCGGCCTTCGTTCTGCGACCGTGACGACGAGGGTGCCGGGAAATTGTCGCCGCAAACGGACTTGCTCGATCAGCGGGATGCGTTCTAAAGATTGGCTGAGCTCACGTAGATTAATAGAAAAAAGGTTGGCGCCGATCTCCAGCTCTCCCGTACGAAGGATGTCATCCGGGGAAACTCGATCCGCGCCGACCAACTCGATCGCTCTTAAGTCGAACAGGGGGCTTTGCAGCACCGCATATACGGCAAGGAGGAGGACGAAAAGGCCCATCGCAATGGTGAACCATTTGTTGTCGTATGTCGATGCCACGAGTGAGGCCACTCCAAAGTCGTCGTTGATTCCAATGGTCTCACCCGTCATTATAACCCAGGCGACCAGCGTGAGGCCATTGGTCCTTCAATGGCCCGGAAGGTCCGCTACTTATCAAAAAGCGGTTCACACCGCCGTTCGACCATCGCCCCGGCCCCGGACAACTTGGCGACGAGGTCCTCATAGCCCCTGTCGATGTGCCGTACCCCTTCCACGACGGTCTCGCCTTCCGCGGCGAGTCCCGCGATCACGAGGGCCGCGCCTGCCCGCAAGTCCGTGGCCTCCACGCGAGCGCCCGACAGCCGCCTTTTTCCCCGTATCACGGCTACTCGGCCGTCGAGCATGATGTCCGCGCCCATGCGACGGAGCTCATCGACGTGTTTGAAGCGACTGGAATAGACCGTCTCCGTGACGATGCTCGTGCCGTCCGCCGTCGCAAGGAGCGCCATGATCTGCGGCTGCATGTCGGTGGGAAAGCCGGGATAAGGCAATGACCGGATTTGCAATGCTCCTACCTTTTCCCTGGGAAAGACGCGCACGCACTCACCGGACACTTCGATGCCGACGCCCGCTTGCGTCAATTTCGAGATCAAGATTTCGTTGTGTTCGGGAATGACGTTTTGGATCACCACATCCCCGCCTGTGGCCGCAACCGCCACCATCATCGTGCCCGCTTCGATACGGTCGGGAATCACGGTGTAATCCACGCCGCGCAAGGGCCCTCGAACTCCTGTGATGCGAATGGTGTCCGTTCCCGCCCCGCGCACCCGGGCGCCCATGCAATTTAGGAAGTTTTGCGCCTCGACGATCTCGGGTTCTTTGGCTGCGTTGCGGATCACCGTCTCCCCCGAGGAGAGAACCGCGGCCATCATGACATTCTCGGTCGCGCCGACACTTGGCATGTCGAAATAGATCTCGCTCCCCGTCAACTGCGTGGCGGTCCCATCGAGGAAGCCGTGCCCTTCCTTGAACTGCGCGCCCATGGCTCGCAATCCCGCCAGGTGAAAGTCGACAGGCCGTTCGCCGATCGCGCACCCTCCCGGTTGGCCGATGCGAACTTCCCCCAACCTGGCAAGGAGCGGGCCCATCACTTGGATGGAGGCGCGCATCTGGCGCGCCGGACCTTCCGGCACTTCGGGCACAGGGTGCCTCGCCTGAATGGTCAGGACATTATCCTCGAGGCTGCAGTGGGCGCCGACCCCTTCCAGCACATCGATCATATTCAGGACATCGCCGATCCGGGGCACGTTTCTTATGACGCACGGCTGGTCCGTAAGCAGCGCAGCGGCCATCAACTTCAACACGGCGTTCTTCGCGCCGCTCACCTTGAGCTCTCCCGACAGGGGAACGCCGCCGTTGATGCGAATCCTCGGCTCTGCCGAAGCTTCTTGGAAATCCCTCGCGCGGACCGGAACAAAGGGACTAGAACCCACGCTCACGAATGATCCCACCCCACCAATTCGACTTCGAGCTGCAATGTCACGCCAAACTCCTCTTTCACCCTCCGGCGAACGAGTTCGATGAGGCGGCGGACGTCGTCGGCCGAAGCATCCCCCGTGTTGACGATGAAATTTCCGTGGACCGTCGACACCTGCGCACCCCCGATCTGCGTTCCTTTCAGCGACGCAGCCTCGATCAATCGCCCTGCATGATCCCCGGGTGGGTTTTTAAATACACTTCCGGAACTCGGCATTCCAAGCGGTTGAGTCCGCCGGCGCCGGGCCGCAAACTGTTTCATGCGCGCTTTGATCTCGTCCCTCGAGTCGCGCTTCAAGCAAAACTCCGCGGCCACGACAATGTAATGCTCCTCGCGGATCAAACCGCTCTGGCGATAGGCAAACTTCAAGTCGTCGCACGTCCGTTCGACGAGCGTGCCGTCCCTTGCGACAAGGTATGCGACACGCAAACTCTCGCTGGTGTCACCGCCGTGCGCGCCCGCGTTCATCGCAACGGCGCCGCCGACGCTTCCGGGCACCCCCCCGGCCCACTCCAGCCCCGCCAGACCTCGATCCGCGGCGAGTTTCGCGAGTTTCGGAAGCGACACGCCGGCCTCGGCCCACACCAAGACATCTTCGAAGCGAACGCGCCCCATCGACTGCCCCATCCGTATGACGACGCCACGAACGCCCGCATCGCTCACCAAAATGTTGCTGCCCGATCCCATGACGAAGACCGGAACACCGGCCTCATGGGTCAGGCGAAGCGTCCAAACGACGTCTTCGACCGAGGCGGGAAGGACGAGCAGATCCGCAGGTCCACCGATCCGATACGACGTGTGCCGCTTTAGAGGCTCATCGGCACGCACCTCTCCGGACAGGCGGCGGGCCAATTTTTCCCTCAAGCTCTCCACGAAATTTGCCTCCTATAGCCGAGGGCAGTAATACGGTATGCCCAACGGCTAGGAAGTGTTCTCCGGGGCGATCAATGCGCCCGGGGCGGCGCTTTCGGCGACTCTTGAGCCACGAGGCCTTCAATCAACGCCACGATGTCCCAAACGGCGTCGGGACGCCCCAGCGTTGCGCTCGCTTGCGCCATCTGCCTGAGGCGCTTTCCGTCTGAGAGGAGATCGCCGACGAGAGTAAGCAGCTTTTCCGCGTTGAACTCTGCGTCTTGGACGACCACGGCGGCGCCTCGGCCCTCGAGCACCTTGGCATTGTACTCCTGATGGTTTTCGGCTGCGTGAGGAAACGGCACGAGAATCGCCGGCAACCCCACCGCGCAAAACTCGGAGATCGATCCGGCGCCCGCTCTTGCAACGACGAGGTCCGACGCGGCCAATGCGGCCGGCATATCGTATATGTACGAGTGGACGCGGAGGTTGCCGACCGCATACGCCCCGCCTTCCACCTCTCGAAGCGCATGCCCGCGCTCCTCGCATCCCCTGGCGAACGCCTCAAATCCGCCCTTTCCCGTCGCAAAGACAAACTGGGCGTCGATCTTGGGCAAGTTGGGCAACGCCTCCAAAACAGCCTGATTGATCGATCGCGCGCCTTGACTTGCTCCGAAGATCAATACCGTCTTGAGGCTCGGGCTTAGTCCCAACCTCTTGGCGCCGACCGCCCGGTCCATCTTGCAAATCTCAGGGCGGATCGGGTTGCCGGTCACGACCAGCTTGTCCCTAGCGGAAAAGTGCTTCGCCGCCTCTTCGTACCCGAGCGCCACCCGGTCGACAAAGCGAGAGAGCGTTCGATTTGTAAAACCTGGAAAGGCGTTTTGCTCTTGAATCACGGTCGGGATGCCCTTTAGAGCCGCCTTGAGCAACACCGGACCCGCCACATAGCCGCCGGTGCCCACACAGACGTCCGGGCGGAAGCGAGCCACGATCTTGCCTGCTTGCCGAAAGCCGCTGACTGCGGTCATCCCTGCTTTTACCAAAGACCATCCGATCTTTCGGGGGAATGAGCGCACAGGGATAAACTCGATCGCAAAGCCCTCTCTGGGCACGATGTCCGCCTCGAGCCCGCGGGCCGTCCCGACAAAGAGCAGCTCAGCGCCTTTTTCTTGCAGCGCCTTTCCGATGGTTACGGCGGGGTAGATATGGCCCCCGGTTCCCCCTCCCGCGATCAACACCCGCACAGTCATTCACTCCCGGCCGATTTGGAGATGTTGAGCAGGATGCCAAGGCCCGCAAACGTGACCAGGAGCGACGTGCCTCCCACGCTCAAAAAGGGCAAGGTGACTCCGGTTACGGGAAGCGACCCTGTGGCGACGCCGATGTTGAGCATCGCTTGGAAGACGATAATCGACGTAATGCCGACGGCGAGCATCGATCCGTACAGATCGGGCGCTCCGAGGGCGATGCGAAAGCCTCTCCAGGCGAGCGCAAAGAAGAGTGCGATCACAAGCGAGGTGCCCAAGAAGCCCAATTCCTCGCCTAGAATCGAAAAGATGAAGTCCGTATGCTGCTCGGGAAGGTACGAAAACTTTTGCCGGCCTTGGCCGAGCCCAAGGCCGAAAAGCCCGCCGGAACCGATCGCAAGAAGCGACTGGATGATGTTCCAGCCTGAGTCGAGCGGGTCTTTCCACGGATCGATAAACGACGTGATGCGGCGCAGTCGATAAGGCTCCTGATAAATCATATACGCAAGCAGCGGAACTCCGGAGAGCCCGATCCCAATGAGCTGCCCTAGATGCGCACCGGACGCGAAAAGCATGATCACGACTGCGCCGACGATTGTCACGCCGGTGCCAAAGTCCGGCTGGAGCATGATGAGACCAAAGACCAGCGCGAGCAATCCGAGTGGAGGCACAAGGCCCGACCAAAATCGGCGCATTCCGTCTCGTCGAAAGGCGATGAACGCCGCGGTGAAATTGATCACCGCCAGCTTGGTGACCTCGGATGGCTGAAATCCGAGTATGCCAAGGTCGATCCACGCTCGGGAGCCTCCCGCCTCGCGGCCGATCGCCAAGACCAGCACGAGCAGTACGAGGCTCACCGCAACTCCGGGAAGGGCGAGCGGGCGCCAAACGTGATAGTCGATCCGCTGCGCCGCGACCATGACGCCGATGCTGATCGCCGCCCAAAGGAGTTGACGCTTAATGTAGTGATACGGGTCGCCGAAATCTCGAATGCCGGTGGAGTAACTTGCGCTAAAGACAATGACGAGCCCGATCACGAGCAGCGCAATCGCGGCCCCAAAGATGACCGGGTCAGGCCGTTTACCCTCGATCGACAAAAGCTTCCCCCCTTCCCTTGCCATCGCCCATGACCAATAAAACGCAAGCGAAGAATCGGGCTTAGACAATGTGTATTCACATCAAACAACGGCCATGAGGCCAACGATTCCACATAAGAGCGCGATCAGCCAAAAGCGCATGACCACCTGTGTTTCGGCCCAACCGCCAAGCTCGAAATGGTGGTGGATGGGACTCATGCGAAAGATCCTCTTACCCTTGGTCAGCCGAAAGTACGTCACCTGAATCATGATCGAGAGCGTCTCGATCACGAACAGACCGCCCACGATAAGGAGCGGGAGCTGGGTATGCGTGAGTACGGCGAGCGCTCCGAGCGCGCCGCCAAGCGCCAAGCTGCCGGTATCCCCCATGAACACCTGCGCCGGGTGGGCGTTGTACCACGAAAAGCCCAGGCACGCGCCTGCGAGCGCCGCTGCGAACACTGCGGCGTCCGGATGGCCCAGTTTCCAGCAGATGGCGCTGTACACCGCCCCCGCAATGGCGGAGGCGCCGGCCGCAAGGCCATCGAGTCCGTCCGTGAAGTTGACGGCGTTGGCGGCCCCGACGATCGTTCCTACGCCAAGCGCCAGAAAGAGCAGGGGCGACACGGCCCACGTGGCGTCGGAAAAAGGCACGACGAGTTCGGGGCGAAGGCCGGAAGCATTCAGTGCGTACAACGCGGCCGCGAGCGCGATGACACATTGCGCAATCAGCTTGTACCTCGCTTTTAGCCCGAGCGACCGCTTCCGAGTCACACTCATGTAATCGTCGACGACGCCGATCAATCCGAAGCCGATCAACACGACGACGAGATAAAATGCCTCCGTACTTCTCTGCGAGGCGGTAAGGAGCGTGGCGAGAACGATGCCGATGAGCATGATGACGCCGCCCATCGTCGGAGTGCCCGACTTGGTCTGATGGGACTTGGGACCCGCCTCACGCACCTGTTGACCCGCTTTGAGTCTGCGAAGCGATCGAATCGCAGTCGGGCCGACGGCAAGCGCGATGACGAAACTGAGCAGGCCGGAGTAGAAAATGGCGTTCACCGCGTGGCGCCCTCCTCGTGGAAATCGTCGCTCACTGCTCCAAAGGTCGACTTCAAAGCTTCGGTCACTTGCTCTAAGGCGATGCCGCGGGAGCCCTTCACCAAGACCGTATCGCCGGGTTTAACGAGTTCGCAGACAATGCGCGAGGCCTCACCGGCCGAGGAGCAGACGACCACATTGGTGCGCTCTCCCCTTACATCCTCGAGCGCGCCCGCCACGTGGCGAGCGTTCTCGCCGACTGCAACGAGCACGTCGACTTCCGCCCTTGCGGCCTGCCGCCCGAGCGTGCGGTGGGCATCGACCGCATAATCGCCAAGCTCGAGCATGTCCCCGAGCACCGCCACCTTTCGCTTTCCTTTAGCGCCGGCCAAAACGTCGATCGCCGCCTTGGCCGAAAGTGGGCTCGAGTTGTACGCGTCGTCGATAAGCACGATGTCCGATCCAAGTTTCACGACGTCGGTGCGCATTTTGGCCGCTCGAAACTTTTGGAGCCCAGCCTTTACGTCCTCGAGGCCGAGCCCCGCCGCAAGGCCGACCGCCGCTGCAGCAAGCGCGTTGTAGATGTGGTGACGGCCAGGAATATGGAGGCGAACGCGCGTCTTGCCGCTTGGCCAAACAAGGGTGAACTCAGATCCGTCAAGGCCGAGGAGCGAAATATTCTCGGCCCGTACGACTGCCGCCTCTTCGATTCCAAAGGTAACGACTCGGGCCTTGGTTTGGCTTGCCATCGCCTTCACGTGTGGGTCGTCGGCGTTTAGAACCGCGGCGCCTTGCTCTGTAAGCGCGCGAATCAATGCGCCCTTCTCTTCTGCAACGCCCTCCACCGAGCCGAAGAACTCGACGTGAACCGGGCCCACGTTCGTGACGACCCCAATCGTCGGCAAGGCGACGGATGCCAGCCGGGCAATTTCGCCCGGGCCCCGCATCCCCATCTCCACCACGGCCGCCTTGTGATGACGCTCAACCTGAAGGAGCGTCATCGGAAGCCCGATATCATTGTTGAAGTTCTTCTCGGTTGCCGCGACGTCGCCGCGCTCGGCGAGCACAGCGGCCGTCATGTCTTTGGTCGTGGTCTTGCCGTTGCTTCCCGTAACGCCGACGACAGGGATCGTGAAGCGGCGGCGGTAACCCCGAGCGATGGATTGATAAGCCTGCTGGGTGTCATCGGCCCACACGAAGCTTACGTCTGGGTCGACCGAGGACGGATCAAGTTTGCTGCGATTTGAGTAGACGACGGCGCCGGCCCCACTCCGGCAGGCGGAGTCGATGAAATCGTGACCGTCAAACCGCTCGCCCACGAGTGCAACGAAACAGTCCCCTTTCGTGACGATCCGCGAATCGGTCACAACACCGGTGATCAGGGCCTCCGAGGATCCGGCGACCAATCTGCCACCTGTCCACTCGAGTAGATCAGAAAGTTTAATGGTGTCCACGGGCAATGAGCTCCTTGATCGCTCGCGCGGCCTCAACTCGGTCGTCGAACGGCACTTTCACACCGTTGATCTCTTGGTACGTCTCGTGTCCCTTCCCTGCGATAAGGACCAAGTCGCCCTCACGGGCCGCCGAGATTGCCTTCGCAATCGCTCGTTGACGATCGATCTCGACCTCAAGAGTGGCGGCGCCGCGCCTTGCGCCGGCCGCCAGTTCCTCACAGATCGTTCGCGGATCTTCGGTCCGGGGATTGTCCGACGTGACGATCACGAAGTCCGATAACGTCGCCGCCACCTCGCCCATCAAGGGACGCTTGCTCCGATCTCGGTCGCCACCTGCTCCTACCACGCAGATGACCCGCCCTTTTGTGAGCTTTCGCGCAGTGTGAAGCACGTTCTCCAAGCTGTCCGGGGTATGGGCGTAATCGACGATCACGGCAAAGTCCTGTCCGGCACGGACCGGCTCAAACCGGCCTGGAACGACCGTTCGGGACAGCCCTTCGGCGACGACGTCGAGCGCAGCGCCCTCGAGCAAGCCCACAGCGAGCGCCGCGAGCGAGTTGTACACGTTGAATCGACCTGTCAGCCTGAGGCTCACGGGCACATCCCCAATCGGCGTCACGGCGGTGTAACGCACGCCGTCCGCTTCGACCTCGACTCCGGTCGCTCGCACGTCGCAGCGATCCCCTAGTCCGTACGTGACGACGGGCGCGGTCGAGGCCTTGGCGAAACGGTCTGCAAAGGGATCGTCGCCGTTTATGATTGCATGCTTGGCCGCCTTGATTCCGGCAGACCCGACGGGAAGAGACTCAAAGAGCAATGCCTTTGCCCGCAAGTAATCTTCAAAATCACGGTGGAAATCGAAATGGTCTTGCGTAAGATTGGTAAAGACGGCGATGTCAAACTCGGTCCCCGCCGTGCGCTGAAGGGCGAGGCCGTGAGAAGAGACCTCCATGACGCAGGACGAGCAGTCCGATTCCACCATCTTCGCCAAAGCGCGCTGGATGTCCGCGGCCTCGGGCGTGGTGCGGCTCGAGCTTATCGCCTCTTCGCCGATCGACTGCTCGATCGTTCCGATCAGCCCGACCCTTTGGCCTGCTGCCTCCAGGATGGAGCGCACGAGATACGACGTCGTCGT